>NZ_JAQZSH010000054.1:0-111529 GCF_053902585.1 Longispora urticae | reverse complement strand
SCCCCCCCCCCCGCCGGSGGGGCCGCCGGGCGCCCGGCGCCCCCCACGGCTCGGTCAGCGGGTCAGGGCCGAGATGGCCGCGAACTCCTCGTCGGTCAGCTCGACCGCCCGGGCCCCCATGTTCTCCTCCAGGTGCGCCACCTTCGACGTCCCCGGGATCGGCAGCATCACCGGCGACCGGCGCAGCAGCCACGCCAGCGCCAGCTGCACCGGCGTCGCGGCGTGGTTGCGCGCGATCTCCTCCAGCGGGCCGCCGGGCCGGGCCAGGTCGCCGGTCGCGATCGGGTACCACGGGAAGAACGCGATCCCGTGCTTCTCGCAGTGGTCGACGACGGGCTCCCAGTCCCGTTCGACCAGGTTGTACATGTTCTGCACGCTCACGACCGGCACGTACTCGCGGGCCTGCTCGATCACCTCGACCGTCACCTCGGACAGCCCGACGTGCCCGATCTTGCCCTCCCGCCGCAGGTCGGCCAGCTCGCCGAACTGCTCCTCCGCCGGCCGGGTGGGGTCGACCCGGTGCAGCTGGTAGAGGTCGATCCGCTCCAGCCTCAGCCGGCGGAGGCTGTCCTCGACCTTGGCCCGCAGGTCGTGGCCGTCCATCACCCACCGCCCGGGGCCGGGCCGGTTGAAGCCGCCCTTGGTCGCGATGACCAGATTCTCCGGGTACGGGTACAGCGCCTCGGCGATCAGCTCCTCCGACACCGCGGGCCCGTACGAGTCGGCCGTGTCGATCAGGTTCACCCCGAGGTCGACGGCGCGGCGCAGCACCCGGACCGCCTCGTCGTGGTCGGCCGGCGGGCCCCAGACGCCGGTGCCGGTGATCTGCATGGCCCCGAACGCGAGCCGGTTGACCGTGTGCTCTCCGCCGAGCACGAAGGTAGATGTCATGTCGGAGACGATACCGGGCCGTACCCGACGGACATTGAGGTTGGTCATTGACCTGGGGGTGGTGGGGCGCGACGATGACGGCACCCACCGTCCAGAGAGGACTCAGACATGATCCGTCGCGCGATGCTCGTCGGCGCACTCGTCGTCGCGGGGCTCACGGCCACCGCCGTCCCCGCCCAGGCCTTTCCCGAGGGCCCTTTCATGGTCGTCTACGCCTACTTCTCGGACGCCGCCAAGACGCAGCTCATCGGCCAGACGTGGAATGCGGGCTGCGGCTCCGCCGGCTCGTGGGGCGCGACCACCGGCTACCGGACCGTCTACTTCACGGCCTGCTGACCACGGTCGGGCAGGGGGCACTACACGGGCGCGCCCGGTCCCGCCGGCAGGGTGAGCTTCATGCCCTCGTGGCTGGCCACGAACCCGAGGTCCGTGTAGAACCGCTGCGCGTCGGTCCGCGACTTGTCCGTGGTCAGCTGGACCAACGCGCAGCCGTGCTCCCGGGACGTCTCGATCAGCCACTCGAACATCCGCCGGCCCAGGCCCCCGCCCCGCCGGTCGGCCCGGATCCGGACCGCCTCGATCAGCGCCCGCTCCGCGCCCTGCCGGCTGATCCCGGGGATGAACGTCAGCTGCGCGCAGCCGACCACCTCCCCGTCGTCGTCCAGCACGATCAGCCGGTTGCGCGGGTCGGCGGAGATGTCGGCGAACGCCTTCTCGTGCCGGGCGTCGACCACCCCGGTCTCGCGGCGGGCGCCGAGCGGGTCGTCGGCGAGCAGGGCGAGGATCGTGGGCAGGTCGGCCCGGGTGGCGTCGCGGAAGATCATGTCCCGATCCTACGATCCATGATCCGTTCGGTGGCCTCGAGGACCTGCCACCACCAGGACACCGCCCGGTACCGGTGCGGGGCCGCCACCGCGCCGAGCACCCCGGCGTCGAGCCGGCCGGCCCGCTCGGCGGCCTCCGTGACCAGGCTCGTCGCGGACAGCACCCGGGGCGCGGCCAGCAGCGCGAGGGGCCGGCCGCGGCTGGCGAACAGCGCGCCGAGCATCGTCACCGCCGCGTCGAGCGCCTCCGGGGCCACCGAGCCGGTGCTGTCGGCGGGCAGCGGCTCCCACCCGCCGGCCGGGTTCAGATACTGCGGGCGGGCCTCGGTGGGCAGGGACGCGGCGAGGATCCGGCCGATCCCGAACAGATCGAAGACCTCGACGACGGGTACGGGTGCGGTGTCCCGACCCTCCTCCGGAGGAGGGCGGTCGGCCGGGGTCCCCTCCGGCGCCTCCGCCGGGCTGGACGGCGCGGGGCGCCCGCCCAGGTGCCCGGCCAGGGCCTCGGCCGTGGGGAACAGGTACACCGTGTCGGGGCCGCCGAGGAAGTCCCGCCCCGACCACAGCACGTGCCCCGACCCGGACGGCAGCCGCAGGATCAGGTGGCGGGGCATACCGTGTCCGGGGCCGGGGCCACCAGCTCGATCAGGTACCGGTTGACCGCCTCGGTCACGCACCGCGTCTCCGGGTACGCCGTGTGCCCCTCGCCGTCCCAGGTCAGCACCCGCCCGGTCCCGAGCAGCCTCGCGAGCGTGGGCGTCTGCTCGTACGGCGTCGCCGGGTCGCCCCGGGTGCCGACCACGAGCAGGGGCGGCGCGCCGGTGGCGGCCCCGGCGGCGTACGGGTCGCGCCCGCCCGGCCAGTAGACGCAGCTCAGCAGCCCGATGGCGAGGTTCGCGCCGAACAGCGGGTACTTCGCCCGCCACTGGCCCTGCAACGCCCGGACCTGCTCGGCGGTCGGGTCCTTCGCGGAGTCCGCGCAGTTCACGGCGGTGTTGGCGTCCAGCAGGTTGGAGTAGTGCCCCTTGGCGTCGCGGCCGTAGTACCCGTCGGCGATCGTGAACACCCGGTCGGGGTTCCCGTCGCGCACGTCGGCCAGGGCGCGGGCGAGTTCGGGCCAGTCGCCCCGCTGGTACAGGGAGCCGACGATGGCCAGGAACACCCAGCCGGCGGTGGCCTTCCGGGAGCCGCGCGCGGCAGGTTCCCGGCGGGCGGCGGCCATGATCCGGTCCACTGTGGCCCGGGCGTCGCCGCCGAGCGGGCAGGTCGAGCCCGCCGTCCTACACCAGGCGGCGAAGTGGGTGAACGCGCGCTCGAAGCCGGCGGCCTGGCCCTCGGCGGAGGCGACGGCGTCCTTGTCCGGGTCCACGGCCCCGTCGAGCACGGCGGCCCGGACCTTCCCCGGGTACCGGTGCGCGTAGACCGCGCCGAGCAGCGTGCCGTACGAGTAGCCCAGGTAGGTGAGCTTCTCGTCGCCCACGGCCACCCGGATCGCCTCGATGTCCTGGGCGGTCTGCCGGGTCGAGTACACCTTGAGGGTGGTGCCGTACTTCGCCCCGCAGCCCTCGCCGATCCTGCGGAACTGCGCGGCCACCTCGGCGAACTGGGCGTCGCTCACCGGGTCGGGCTCGGCGGCGGTCGCGGCGTCCTTGTCGGCGTCGGACACGCACTCGACCGGGGTGGACCGGCCCACGCCGCGCGGGTCGAACCCGATCACGTCGAACCGGCGGAGCAGCTCGACGGGGGCGGCCGAGGCGAAGTACGCCGCGTAGTCCACGCCCGAGGAGCCCGGCCCGCCCGGGTTCAGCACGAGCGAGCCGATCCGGTCCCGCTGGCCGGTGCGGCGGGCCCGGATCAGTGCCAGGTCCAGGGTCGCGCCGGCCGGCTGGGCCCAGTCCTGCGGGACGGTGAGGGTGCCGCAGTCGAGGGCGGTGTTCGCGGGAACCCGCAGGCCCCGGCACGGGGTCCACTCCAGAACCCGGGCCGCGCCGGACGGTTTCGGGGCCGGCTCGTCCCACCGGCCCGTCGGGCCGGTACAGCCGGCGAGTGCCGCCGTCAGGACGAGCAGGACCGCGACACTTCTGTTCCCCGTGGACATCCGGGCAACGGTATCAGCGCAGCGGGTCGCGGCCCGTCACGTCGAGGACGAGTCGCCGCAGGTCGGCCAGGTCGCCGGGCGGCGGGGGATACACCCCGGTGAGCACCTGGGCCAGGCAGTCGGACTCGGCGGCGTCGAGGGGCACCTGCCACCGGCGGCCGTCCGTCCGGACGTCGAGGAAGTGACCGTGATTGTCGTGATGCACAAAGGCGTACATGAATATGACCTCCCAAATTGGAAAACGAGAACATATCCAGGAGGTGACGGGTACGAACCAAGACTTGTTCAGACCACGGCGAGTCGCAGCGAACGGTGCAGGAGTCGCGCGTCGCCGAGCAGCGCCCGGAGCCGCCGTTCCAGGCCGCCGATCGGCAGCAGGTTCTGCGGGGCGCGCGGGTCCTTGTAGGGGCTGGACGCCAGCCGGGGCAGGGTCACGGCCGACAGGTCGGCGAGCGCGACGGCCTCGGCCAGCGACAGCTCCGCCGGGCACTCGACCCGCACCACCCCGGCCCAGGGCGCGCCGTCCCCGCCGGGCAGCTGCACGTACCAGCTCAGCCGGGGGAACGGGCTGCCCAGCCGGAAGATGGGCGTGCGCTGCCCGGAGTCCAGCACGTTGACGACCGACGTGTGCGACGGCGGCAGGTACTGCGCCCGGTGCGTCTTGATGTACCCCAGCACCCGGGGCAGCGAGGACCGGCCCTGCAACGGCCCGTCCACGATCAGGAGGTCGTGGTCGTCCCCGGCCTGCTGGGCGACCCGGATCTCCAGCTCGCGCAGCTTGGCCTGGATCCCGGCGTCCAGCTTGGCCGGGTCGTCGCTGCCGACCGGCACGGAGATGTACGTGGCGCCGCGCACCGGCATCGCGGCGACCCGCTCGGCGGTGAACAGGGCCCGCTCGACCAGCGGGGCGTCCAGGGTGGCGCTGCCGGCGGCGAGGTCGCAGGTGACCACCCCGGCGGCGTAGGAGGCGGCGACGCCCAGGCTCGGCGGGCCCGGTTCGCCCGAGTCGAGCCAGACCCGGGCGTCGATCCGCCGGACCCCGTCGACCAGCCGGATCAGCCGGGCCTCGGCGACGGTGCCGGGGGTGACCGGCCGCCAGTCCGACATCTCCAGGTCGGTCTCGACCTCGGTCTTGCTGGGCGTCCGGTCGTCGCCGGAGAGGGAGGTCCCGTAGCCGGGATCCCACGTGTCGACGTGCATTCTCACACCGGACATCTCTCAGGTCACCCGCTCCACATAGGCGCTCTGCGCGTTCTTGCGCACCTCGTAGCGCACCGGGATCCGTTCGGCCAGCGCGGGGACGTGGGTGACGACGCCCACGAGCCGGTCGCCGCGCGCGGCCAGGTTCTCCAGCGTCGCGGCCACCACGTCCAGCGTGGCACCGTCGAGGGTGCCGAACCCCTCGTCGAGGATGATCGCGCCGAGGGTGGTGGCGTTGCTGGACATCCCGGCCAGCCGGTCGGACAGCGCCAGGGCCAGGGCGAGGGACGCCTGGAACGTCTCCCCGCCGGACAGGGTGCGCACCGCGCGGTGCTGTTCGGCGTCGTGGTGGTCGACGACGTAGAAGTCGCCCTTGTCGTGCCCCAGCTCGTACTGCCCCGAGGACAGCTCCATCAGCAGCGTCGACGCGCCGTCCACGAGCTGGTCGAGGGCCTCGGCGAGCAGCCAGCGCTTGAAGTTGTTGGCGTTGAGGTGCTGGGCGAGGGCCTTGGCGACCGTGACGTCCCGCTCGTGCCCGTCGCGCTCGGTGCGGAGCCGGGCGGCCCGGTCCCGGGCGTCGGTCAGGCCCGCGAGCAGCGCGGACGCGCGTTCGACGGCGACGGCGGCGTCCCGCACCGGGCTGCCGGTCCGGGGCACCTCGGCGGCGGCGAACAGCGCGTCGACGGCGGCCCGGGCGGCGGTCAGCGCCCCGGCGGCCCCCGACGCGACCAGCGCGGCCCCGTCGCGGGCGGCCCGCAGTGTCGCGGCCCGGTCGGCGGCCCAGGCGGCGAGCGCGGCCCAGGAGCCGGCCAGGTCCTCGCGGTCGGCGGCCGGCGGGCCGAGCACGGACAGCCCGTCGCGGACCCGGTCGTAGCCGGCCCAGGCGCGCTGCACGGCCCCCCGGGCGGCGTCGAGCTCGTTGCCGCAGGTCAGGCGGTGTCTGCGCAGGGTGCGCAGTTCGGTGCCGGCCGCGTCGAGGCGCTTGGTGAGGTCGTGCGCGGCGGCCAGGGACGCGGCGACCTCCACCCGGTCCGGCTTGCCGACGAACCAGGCCGTGGCCCGTTCCAGCCGGGCCCGGGCGTCGTCGAGCTTCGTGCGGGCCGCGGCCTCCTCCCGGTCGGTGTCGCGGTGCCGGCGCAGGGCGGACTCGTGCCCGGTCCGGGCCGTGGTCACGTCCCGCTCGGCGGCGGTCAACAGCGCGCTGGCGGGTACGCCGGGCACCTCGTCCACCGTCCGCAGGCACACCGGGCAGTCGTCACCGGCCCGCAGATGGCCGCGCAGGGCCGCCGCGAGTTCCCCGGTCCGGGCCGCGTCCCGGGCCGCCTCGGCCGCACTCAGGGCCCGCGCGGCACCCTCCAGCGTGGACGTGGCGGCGGCGTGCGCGCCCTCGGCGAGGGTCAGCGCGGCGGCGTGCCGGTCGATCTCGGCGGGGATCTCGTCGGCCCGCTCGTACGCGTCGAGGAGTTTGGCCAGGCTCGCCGGGTCGCCGGCGGTGTCCCGGGCGCGGAGGAGCTGCTCCTCGGCGGCCTCGGCGGCGGCGACCTCCGCGTCGGCGCGCGCGACGGCCGCGAGCGCGTCGGTGGCCCGGACCACCAGGGTGTCCGTGTCGGCGGGGGCGGTGACCGCGCCGATGGTGCGGAGCTGCTCCTCGGCGGCGCGCAGGGCCCTGGCGGCCTCGTCGGCGGCGCTCTCCGCCCCGGCCAGGCCCGGCAGCGCCGCGTCCACGTCGGCGGCGAGCGCGCCCAGCTGCTCCAGCCGCCGGCTGGCGTCGGCGAGCGCCTCGTCGGTCGGCACCCCGCCGGCCAGTTGGCGCTCGATCGACTTCAGCTCGCCCTCGGCGACGAGCGCGACCTCGTGGGCCCGCTCCCGGACGGAGTCGTAGACGCCCAGGCCGAGCAGGTTGACCAGGATCTGCTGCCGGCTCGCGGGCGTGGCGTGCAGGAACTCGGCGAACGCGCCCTGCGGCAGGATCACGCACGTCACGAACTGCTCGTACGGCAGCCCGACGGCCTTCTCCACCGCCGCGTCCATCTCGCTGGGCGAACCGGCCAGCACGTCCCCGAGCTGCTCGGCGTCCAGCCCGGTGTCCAGGGTGGACAGGTCGAAGTCGGGGTGCAGCCGCTCCAGCCCCGCGTGTTTGGTCTGCGGGGTGCCGGCCTTGCCGATCCGGCGGACCACCCGGGTCGCCACGTACCGCGCGCCGCCCGCCTCGAACACGAGCCGCACCCGGGCCTCGGCGGCCGAGGGGCCGAGCACGCCGCCCACCCCGCCGCGCTTCCCGGACCGGGGCACCGTGCCGTACAGGGCGAAGCAGATCGCGTCCAGCAGGGTGGACTTGCCCGAACCCGTGGGCCCGACCAGGGCGAACAGGTCCGCGCCGGTCAGATCCAGGGTCGCCGGCTCCCGGAACACCGTGAAGCCGGCGACGTCGAGCCGTAGCGGACGCATCAGTGCAGCTCCGTGTAGATCTTGTCGAACAGCTCGGCGACCGCGGGGTCGTCGTGGCCGGCCTCGGTCAGGTAGCTGGAGAACAGTTCCTTCGCGCCCCGCCCGGCCCGCACCGCCCGGTCGGCCTTCCGGGCGTCGGCGAGCATCGCCGGGTCGACCCGGATCTCCAGCGCGTTCGGCAGGAAGGACTGGGCCTCCTCGCGCAGGCCGGCCCGGGGCTTCTCCGAGACGTACGCCCGCAGCCAGGCGTCGCCGGTGTCCAGGGCGCGCAGCTCCTCCAGGGTGCCGCGCACGGTCCTGAGTTCCCGGGCGCTGCGGATCGGCACCGGGCGGACCTTCGCCGGGGTGTCGGGGGACACCTCCACCAGCACGGCGGACGGCTGGTTGTCGGCCTCGCCGAAGTCCACGGCGAGCGGGCTGCCCGAGTACTGCACCCGGGTCGGGCCCACCACGTCCTGGGTGCGGTGCAGGTGCCCGAGGGCCACGTAGTGCGTGCTGGTCGGGAACACGGCGGTCGGCACCGCGTACTGCGCCACGGTGTGCGCCTCGCGTTCCCCGCCGCCCATCCGGCCGCCGACCATGGTCAGGTGCGCGGTGAGCAGGTTCACCGAGTCGCCGGTCTGGTCCTTCGTCAGCGCGCGGACCAGCCGGGCGACGTGGTCGGCGTACAGCTGGTCGGCCTCGGCGGAGGTCAGGTCGAACATCTCGGTGGCCCGGACCGCGTAGCGCTGCGACAGCCAGGGCAGGGCCGCGCACCTCCACGGTTCGCCCGCGTCGGTGATGCCGGTGATCAGCAGGTCCCGGCTGATGATGCCGCGCATCGAGATGCCGGCCGCCTCCGCCCAGCTGCGGTGCGCCTCCAGCGCGGGGCCGTTGTCGTGGTTGCCGGCGATCGCCACCACCGCCCCGGCATTGCGGCGCAGTGCGGACAGGGTGCGGACCACCAGCTTCTGGGACTCCGCGCCCGGGGCGGCCGTGTCGTAGAGGTCACCGGCGACGATCACCAGGTCCGGGTGCTCGGCGGCGCACAGCTCGACGAGCTCGCCCAGTACCCGGATGTGCTCCTCTGCTCTGGCATTGCCTTTCAGGACCTTTCCGACATGCCAGTCGGAGGTGTGCAGAATCTTCACGCGCACTCCGTCCGGGCCGCCGGTTCGCTCATGTGTGCCATCGTGCCCCATCGGCGCCGATCATCACGGGCAGGCACGCCGGTGCGCTCTCGCCGGTCTAGAACGGGATGTCGTCCAGGTCGTCCCCGGCCAGCGAGAACGGGTCCGCACCCTGCGTCACCGAACGCTGCGCGCCGACCGGCATCGCCCCCGCCTCGCTGGGCCGGGTCGCCCACGACGGGAACGGGAACTCCACGACCAGCGGCACCGGGATCTCCGGCTGCGCGATGAACATCGTGCCCGGCTTGGCCAGCAGCACCCGCTGGCGCTGCGAGGCCGGCAGGAAGCCGTACTCCGGCCGGGACGCCTCCGCCGGGTCCAGCCGGCCGACCACCCGCACCGCCGAGTTGCCGACGATCCGGCGCTCCACCTCGCTGGCGGTCTGCTGCGCGCCGATCAGGATCACGCCCAGCGACCGGCCCCGCTCGGCGATGTCGAGCAGGATCTCCTTGATCGGGCTCGTCCCGTCCCGCGGCGCGTACTTGTTCAGCTCGTCGAGCACCACGAACTGCAACGGCTTCGCCGAGCCCGCCTTCTCCTTGCGCTCGAACTCCGTCCGCAGCGTGACACCGACCACGAACCGCTGCGCCCGGTCGGGCAGGTTGTGCAGGTCCACGACGCTGACCTGCGCCTCGGACGTGTCGATGCCGTGCGGCCGGCGCGGCAGGTCGCCCCGGATCAGCCGGCCCAGGTCCTTCTTGCTGCCGATCAGGCGCCGGCTGAACGCGTTCACCGTGCCCAGCCCGATGGCCTGACCGCCCCAGGTGGTGCGGGTCTCCTCGTCGGCGAGCTGCGCGCACACGTAGTCGACCAGGTCCTCGTACGAGTTGAGCCGCTGGCCGTCGACCACCACCCCGCCGTCGGCCGGCGTGGCCACCTTCGCCAGGTGCGCGGCGACCTGGTGCACCACCATCGTGTACTGCTGCCGCTCGTCGTCGGCGTCGGCGAACACGAACGGCAGCAACCGCAGGGAACAGAAGTCGGCGAGGGTCCAGTAGAAGGCGTCCACGCCCGTCGTCCGGCACGCCACGTCCGGGGTGCCGGCGGCCGACCCGGCGCGCGGCGGCGCGAACACGGCCACCGACCGGAACGGCCCGGCCGGCATCCCCAGCTCCGCGTACTTCGCCCGGGTGTCGTCGTCCAGCTTCGCGTTCGGGTGGTCGAGGAGCAGCAGGTCCTCGCCCTTCACGTTGAAGATCAGCGCCTTGGTGTTGGCGACCTCCGCGCCGAGCACCCCGGAGTGGAACACGGAGTACAGCAGCCAGGTCGCGAAGCTCGTCTTGGTGGCCACGCCCGAGATGCCCGAGATGGACACGTGCGCGCCCCGGGTGCCGTCGAGGAAGTCCGCGTTGAGGAACACCGCCGCGCCGTCCCGGCCCAGGCCGAGGGGGATCCGGCGCTCCATCCGGTCGAAGTACAGCGCGGAGGCCCGCTCGTCGCCCGTCGCCCGGTGCACGGCGCTGCCGGGGCGCGGCGGCACGTACACCTCGGGCTCGACCCGGGTCGTGGTCACCTCTGCCGCCTCCTGCACCTCGGCGGGCAGCTGACCGGCGGAGATCGCGAACACGTCCGACTCGAACTGCGCGCCCTCGTGCCGGGCCCTGACCTGGGTCACCACCCCGGAGATCGCCACCGGCTCGCGGCCGGGCACCTCACGCCGGGTGACGACGACATCGTCCAGTTGCAGGTACGCCCCCGGTCTGACGGCCACCCAGAAGGCCAGGGGCGTGGCGTCCACCGTGCCGAGCACGAGGCCAACGGGATCGCTCTGCGTCATGTGCCCCATCGTGCCCTACCGCCGCCCGCGCCGCCGCCGGGCCGCCCAGGTTCGCACCCGGGTCGTGCGGCGCGGCGTCGACGGGTCCTGCGCCCGAGCGGGAGGCATTAATATGAATGGATGCGTATCGCCATGATCGACTGCGCCGGCGCGCACGCGCCCGAGGAATTCACCCGATCGCTGCACGAAACTGGTTTCGCCGTCCTCACCCGGCATCCGGTTCCCCCCGGGCACGTCTCGGCGATGGCCGTCGAGTGGCTGCGGTTCTTCGGCGGCGGGGCGAAGTTCGGCTACCGGAACACGGTCGGGCAGGACGGCTACTTCCCGCCCGACCCGGCGCCGGAGGGCGAGCCGTCCCGCGATCACAAGGAGTTCTTCCACGTCCGCCCCGGAGGGGTCTACCCCGGGGAGGTGTCGGACCAGGCGCTCCGGCACTTCGACGCCGCGCTGGCCCTGGCCAGGACGCTGCTGACCTGGTTGCAGTCGCACACGCCCCGGGACCTGTCCAGCCACTGCGGCACCCCGGTGGCGCGCATGCTGGACGGCTCCTCCGGGTCGGTCCTGCGCATTCAGCACTACCTACCTCTGGACGCGGGGTTGCGGGCCGGCCCGCTGCGCGCGGTCGCGCACATGGACCTCAACCTGATCACCATTCTGCCCACGCCCAGTGAGCCCGGCCTCGAGGTGCAGGACGTCCACGGCCATTGGCACGAGATTCCGCGCTCGGAGGGGTCACTCGTCATCAACGTGGGGGAAATGCTGGAACTCCTCAGCGGCGGGTACTTTCCCGCGACGCCGCATCGGGTGCGCCATCCCCGCGAAAACGAGGCATCGGGTTCGCGGCTGTCGTTCCCGCTCTTCCTGCATCCCGCGGCGGAGGTGGTCCTCACGGAGGGTACGACGGCGGAGACGTTCCTGAGGCGCAGGATCGCCGAGTTGCGGGGTCTCGGCTGGCGGCCGGCACCCGGTGGCGACGGCCGGACGACGTCCGGGCGGGCCCCCGCTACGTCGTGATGACGACGAGCAGGTCCCCGGCCTCGATGGTCGTCACCTGGTCGTAGTGGTACTTGCGCCCCGCCCGCAGGATCGCCACGATCAGCGCGTCGCACTCGGCCGGCGGCTTCCCGACCTCCCCGGCCGTCGGCGCCCGCTCCACGATGTCGAGCCCCTCGCCGGGGACCAGCAGCTCCGACATCGTGTCGGAGATCTCCGGGTTCGTGGTGGCCACCCCGAGCAGCCGGCCGGCCGCCTCCGAGGAGGTGATCACCGAGGTCGCGCCGCTCTGCCGGACCAGCGGCCCGTTCTCGGCCTCGCGGACGCTGACCGCGATCACGGCGTCCTTGTTGAGCTGGCGGGCGGTCAGGGTGACGAGGACCGCGGTGTCGTCCCGGTCCGCGGCCACGATGATGTGGCTGGCCGCCCCGGCGGACGCGTGCCGGAGCACACTGCTGCGGGTCGCGTCGCCGAGCACGCCCGCGTACCCGTCCGCCGTCGCCTCCTTGACCAGCTCCGAGTTGCGGTCCACGACCACGATCTGCCCCACCGGCACCCCGTTGCGGACCAGCGTGTCGATGGCGCTGCGCCCCTTCGTGCCGTAGCCGACGACGACGGTGTGTGCGCGCAACGTGGACCTCCACCGGGTGAGCCGCCACTGCTGGCGGGTGCGTTCGGTCAGTACCTCGAAGGTGGTCCCGATCAGGACGACCAGGAAGGCCACCCGCAGCGGGGTGACGACCAGGATGTTGACGATCCGGGCGGTGTCGCTGACGGGGACGATGTCGCCGTAGCCGGTCGTGGACAGGCTGACGGTCGCGTAGTAGAGCGCGCCGAGCAGGTCCAGGCTCTCGTGGTTGTTGTCCTTGTACCCGTCGAGGTCCACCGCCACGGCCACGAACATCACCGCGAGCAGGGCCAGCGCGATCAGTACCCGGCGGCCCATCCGGCGCAGCGGCCCGACCTCGGGCAGCGGCAACCGCACGTTCGCTGGCTCAAGTCTGCCCGTCACGCTGAGTAGCCTACCGGGCGTCGCCTACTCTTGGTCCCGTGAAGACACGTGGAAACATCGCCGCCGCCCTGCTGGCCCTGTTCCTGGCCGTCCCCGCCCTGGCCGCCTGCAGCTCCGACGGGGCGAAGACCAGTTGCAGCCTCGACTCTTGCACCGTCACCTTCGACCGGGGTGTCGCGGCGTCGACCAGCATCCTCGGTGTCGAGGTGAAGTTCGTCGGCGTGGACAACGGCCAGGTCAAGATGTCCGTGGCCGGCCAGGAGATCACCGCGCCGGTGTCGCAGGAGACCGACGTGGCCGGGATGAAGGTCACCGTGCAGAACGTGACGGACACCGAGGTGGTCGTCCAGATCGCCCGCTGAGCCGCCGGTCGCCGGGCACCCTGCCGGGTGCCCGGGCCGCGACCTCCGTGAGACCCCGCCGTGACAGTAAGGCTGGGAACGAAAGGCCTACCCTCCCGCGCGCCCCGCTTCCTACGGTCGGACCAGGAGATCCGACTCGACACAGGAGGCCGTGATGCGGCGGAGCGCAGTACAGCTCGTCGTGGGCGCACTGGCCGTCGGCCTTGCCCTCACCGGGTGCGAGAGCACAGGAAACACGGGCACGGACGGCGACAAGAACGCAGTCAAGCAGGACATCATCATCGACCGCGAGGGCAAGACGCCGACCCCGGCGCCGGAGGTTCCGGGCGCGAAGAAGGGCGGCCAGATCAACTGGCTGCAGGACGGCGAGTTCCAGCACTTCGACCCCCAGCAGATGTACTACTCGGACTCGCTCAACGTGGGTACCCAGGTCATGTTCCGCATGCTGACCACGTTCGTGGAGGACCCCAACGGCGGTCCCCTGAAGCTGGTGGGCGACCTGGCCACGAACACCGGCGTGTCCTCCGACGGCGACAAGACGTGGACGTACACGCTCCGCGACGGGATCAAGTTCGAGGACGGCTCGCCGATCACCTCGAAGGACATCTCCTACGGCGTGGCCCGGTCGTTCAGCACGTACGGCGACCAGGGGATGCAGTACATCCAGAACGCGCTGGACCCGAAGCGGGCGTACAAGGGGCCGTACTCCGGTGACCTGAACGTGCCGGGGATCAAGACGCCGGACGACAAGACGATCGTGTTCACGTTCCCGCAGCCGCACGCGGAGTTCCCGTACCTGGCGGCGTACCCGACCGTGGTCCCGGTGCCGAAGGCGAAGGACAGCAAGGAGAAGTACGAGGACGAGTGGGTGGCCTCCGGCCCCTACAAGCGTCAGGTGCAGAAGAAGGACCAGTTCATGGTCCTGGAGCGCAACCCGCACTGGGACGCGAAGAGCGACCCGGTCCGGCACCAGTACGTGGACACCATCAAGTTCGACTGGTCCGTCAACCGCACCAGCCAGACCAACCGGCTCAAGGCCAGCGAGGGCGACGACCGGACGGCCGTGATGTCGGCCTCGGTCGCGCAGCAGGACATCTCCACGGTGTCCGGTGACCCGGCGCTGAAGGGCCGGACGATGGAGGCGGCGACGCCGTTCACCAACTTCGTCTACATCAACACGACCCGGGTCACCGACCTGGACGTCCGCAAGGCGCTGAACTACGCGTTCGACCGGGACTCGTTCGTCAAGGCCCTCGGCGGGCTGAAGGTGGCCCGGCCGGCGACCACGATCCTGGCGCAGACCGTGCCGGGCTTCAAGAACTACGACGTGTTCCAGGCCGGCCCGAGCGGCGACATGTCCAAGGCCAAGAAGCTGGTCGAGGGCAAGAAGGTCCCGAAGCTGGGCTACTGCTTCCCGAACACCGCCAACGGCCAGAAGAACGCGGCCGTGGTGCAGGCGGCGCTCCAGCGCGACGGCGTGTTCGACGTGGCGCTGGTGCCGGTGGAGACCAAGGAGTACTCCAACGTGGTCGGCGCGTCCGCGACCACCTGTGACCTGATCGCCAACGGCTGGGCGGCGGACTTCCCCGACGGGGCCAGCACGCTGCAGGTGCTCTTCGACGGCACCGGCATCCGGCCCACGGGCAACCAGAACCTGTCGTACCTGAACGTCCCGTCGCTCAACGAGGAGTTCGCGAAGCTGGCCCTGATGGGCGACCGCGCGAAGGCCGCCCCGCTCTACGGCGACCTCGACGAGAAGATCATGCGGGAGTACGCGCCGGTCATCCCGACGCACTACGTCCGGGCGTACCAGCTCAACGGCACCAAGGTGGGCGGCGCGTTCATGAGCCCGCTGTACGCGCAGGTCAACCTGACCGGCATCTACGTCAACCCGTAGACGCCCGCTGACCGCCGCCCCGGCCCGGGGGCGGCGGTCACCGCGTCTCCAGCATCCGTTCGCCGAGCGGGGTCAGTGAGTGCAGCACGGACTGCCCCGCCCGGCGGGTGCTGATCGCCCCGGCGGCGCGCAGGATCGTCGCGTGCTGGCTGGCGGTGGCGGCGGAGACCCCGGTGCGGAGAGCCAGTTCACTGGTACTGGCCCCGCCCGCCGACAACACGCTCAGCATCGCCGCCCGGGCCCGTCCGATCAGGGCACCCAGGTCGCGGGGCTCGGGGGCGGGTTCGGCCGCCGCCGGGTACACCAGGATCCGGTCCTCGTGCAGTTCCGGCCGCCGCCAACAGAACACGGAGGGCTGCAACAGGAGCCCGCCGCCGTCGAGGCGCACCTCCCGGTCGGGCCCCGGAACCTCCAGCACGGGGGCGTCCCACCGCACGGCAGGGTGCAGCGTACGCAGCAGCAGCCCCGTCCCGCCGTCCAGCAGCGCCCGGTTCCGCCCGGCCCGGTCGGCGGCCACCCGGGAACGGATCTGCTCCCAGTGCGGGGCGACGGCCAGTTCCCGGAACCGTTCGGCGGCCGTCGCGTCGGCCCGGTCCGTCAGCGCCCGGGGCAGCCGGCCGCGCAGGCCGCGCCGCCAGTCCCCGAACGGGGAGGGGCCGCCGTCGAAGAGCACCCGCAGCCCGTACCGCAGCTCGAGGTCGGCGTCGGGTTCGGTCGCGACGCTGGTGTTGGCCACATCGGCCAGGGTGAAGTGAATTCGGAGCATGGGGACACCTCCGACCGCAGCGTAGGGTCGCGCGGGTCACGTCCCTCCACGCCGGACGATCACGTTCCCATTACCTTGATCACGATTGGGCATCCTTTGCGCCCTGCCGGTGATCCAGGTCATGCGATACCCGCCAACCGGCGTCTTCCGTCCACTTTCCGCTGCTGGACGCGGCCGGGGGACCGCGGAGCGGGTCGTTCCCGGGAAATCCGGCTGCCCGATCACCCCGCGGGGCCTAGATTGCGTGCATGACCCAGTGGCGCCCCCTCTCCGTGACCGACCTGCCCGCCCTCGCGGCCCTGACCCGGTCGGTGCTCGCCGTCGACGGCGGCCTCCCGCAGTCGGCCGACGAGGGTTTCCTCCGCGGCCGGTACCTCGGCGGCGAGGCGCTCGGCGGCTTCGAGGACGACGCCCTGATCGCGGCCGCGGCGGTCCGCCCGGTCGGACCGGCCACCGGCACCGCCGGCCAGCCGGGGATCGGCCTGACCGGGATCGTCGGCCAGGTCGCACCCGCCCACCGGGGCCGCGGCCTGGGCCGGCACCTGCTCGACTGGAGCCTGGCCCGCGCGGCCCGTCCCCGGGTCGAGTCGGAGTCCTGGACCCCGGCCGTCGACCGCCTCCTCACCCGCTACGGCCTCGAACGCACCTTCGGCGAGCTCGTCATGACCTGCCCGCTCGCGGACCTGACCGTCGTGCCGTTCCCGCCGGGCGTGACCGTGGAGGAGTGGCGGTCGGGCAACGAGGCCGACTTCTTCGCCGCGTACGACGGCTCCTTCCGGGACCGGCCCGGCTTCCCCGGCTGGTCGGCCGAGGAGTGGATCGACTGGATCAGCGGGGACGAGGACGACTTCCGCGCGGACTGGGCGCTGCTGGCCCGCGACGCCGACGGCACCCCGGCGGGTTTCTGCGTCGCGAGCCCCGACCACGCGATCGGCCAGGCGGGGGTGCGCCCCGGGTGGCGCCGCCGGGGCCTGGGCCGGGCGCTGCTCACGGAGTCGGCCCGCCGGATGCGCGACGAGGGCGCGACCTCGGTCCTCCTGATGGTCGCCACGAACAACCCGTCCGCCACGGCGCTCTACGAGTCCCTGGGCTACACCGAAACGGGCCAACGCGCCCGCTACGAACACGCCTGACGACCCGGTCGGCCTAGTCTGATACCTGCCAGGATCACGCTGACAGTGAACGGCGGCGGGGCATGAATATCGAACAGCCGTGCGAGAATGGTCCGGATGGCGAAGGAGGTGTCCCGATGAGCGTCGCCGAGGTGTTCGACCACTCGAATCAGCCTTGGACGGAAGAGTCCTACTTCGCGCTGGGCGAGACGCTCAACCGGATCGAACTGTTCGATGGGAGCCTGATCGGGAGTCCGTCCGCCAGCCGGGTGCACCAGGCCATCTCCCGGCGACTGGCGAACCACCTGGAAACCGCCGTCGCGGCTGAGTTCGAGGTCAATGAGGCCATCAACCTCAGGCTGCGGCAGGATCGGATCTGCATTCCTGATGTCGTCGTCATCGATGACGTCCCCGCGGACCCGGTCGAGGCGGAACACGTCCGGTTCGTCGCGGAGATTGTTTCCCCAGGTAATCCGGGGAACGACAGGGTGGTCAAGTTCCACGTCTACGCGCAGGCTGGTATTCCGTGGTACCTGCTCGTCGAGACCGAAGGCGGGGATCTGGTGCTCAAGCTCTACCGACTCGAGTCGGGCGCTTACACGGAGCACGCCGTCGCCAAGGGGGACGAGTCCCTGCGGATCACGGAGCCCTTCACCGTGGACCTGTGCCCGAACAGCCTGCTCCGCCGCTGACCGGCGCGCCTGCTGAGGCCACGCGCGCCTGGCCTGGTGCGCCGACCCGTGGCGCTTCCCGCTCTCGTGGGGTCCCTGGCCCCGGGCTAGTGCGGCCCCGCGCCCGTGGCCTCGTCGAACACCAGCCACGTCCTGGTCCCCTTCACCCCGGGGATCTCCTGGATCTTCTCCAGCACCAGGTGCCGCAGCGCCGCGTTGTCGGGCGCCCGGACGAGTACGAGGATGTCGAAGTCGCCGCCGACGAGCGCGATGTGGTCCACGTACCGGATCACGCGCAGCCGGGCCACCACCTCCCGCCAGGTGTTCTGCTCGATCGTGACCATCACGTACGCGGGCGTGCCCAGTCCGGCGCGCTCGGGGTTGAGCCGCGCCCCGAAGCCGAGGATCACCCCGTCGGCGACGAGCCGGTCCACCCGGGCGTACGCGTTGGCGCGGGAGATGTGCAACTTCTCGGCGAGCGCGCGCATCGAGAGCCGTCCATCGACGGCCAGCTCGGTCAGGATCCTGTGATCCAGGTCATCCAGAGGTCTCGCGGTATCCGGTTTGTCCGGCACGGAAAAAGACGATTGGTCGCTCACAACCGTCGAGCCTAGCCGATTGTCGCGACCTGGGAGACCAGGTTGATCAGGCGTCTCGAAACGCGGCACCATGCGGATATGACAACGACGTCGACACGGGGCAAGTCGCCGAGGACCACGGCACGGGCGGTCGCCAAGACCAGTCCGGAGGCCAAGGCCGCCAGCGCGCTGCTGCCCGCCGAGCGCCCCATCCGCTTCCTGGACGAGCGGGGCGCCCGCGTCGACGAGCACCACGGCTACAGCGAGCCGCCGGTCGAGCTGCTCACGCAGGCGTACCGGAAAATGGTCGTCGGTCGTCGCTTCGACCAGCAGTGCACCGCGCTGACCAAGCAGGGCCGGCTCGCCGTGTACCCGTCGAGTCACGGCCAGGAGGCCTGCCAGGTCGGCGGCGTGCTCGCCCTGCGCGCCGACGACTGGATGTTCCCGACCTACCGCGAGTCCGTCGCGCTCGCCACCCGGGGCATCGACCCGGTCGAGGCGCTGACCCTGCTGCGCGGCGACTGGCACTGCGGCTACGACGCGGCCGCCTGGCGCACCGCCCCGCAGTGCACCCCGCTGGCCACCCAGACCATCCACGCGGCCGGCGTGGCCTACGGCGAGAAGCGCAAGGGCAACGACTCCGTCGCGCTCGCGTTCATCGGCGACGGCGCGACCAGCGAGGGCGACTTCCACGAGGCGCTCAACTTCGCCGCCGTGTTCGGCGCGCCCGTCGTGTTCCTGGTGCAGAACAACGGGTACGCGATCAGCGTCCCGCTCGCCAAGCAGACCAAGGCCCCGTCGCTCGCCTACAAGGGCGTCGGCTACGGCGTCCGCTCCGAGCGGGTGGACGGCAACGACCCGGTCGCCGTGCTCGCCGTGATGCTCGCCGCCGTCGAGCACGGCCGCAGCGGCAACGGCCCGTTCCTGGTCGAGGCGCACACCTACCGGATCGACGCGCACACCAACGCCGACGACGCCACCCGCTACCGGGAGGCCGGCGAGGTCGAGGAGTGGCGCACCAAGGACCCGGTCGCGCGGCTGGCCGCGTACCTGCGGTCCGTCGGGGCGCTCGACGACGCCCTCGAAGCCCGGATCAAGGACGAGTCCGAGGTGTACGCGGCGAACCTGCGCGAGCGGATGAACGCCGACCCGGTCCTCACCCCGACCGACCTGTTCGAGCACGTCTACGCCACGCCCACCCCCCAGCTCGTCGCCCAGCGCGCGCAGCTCCTCGAAGAACTGGCCGCCGAATGAGCACCACCGCCGCCCTGGCCGCGCCGACCGTCACCATGGCCCAGGCCCTCAACACCGCCCTGCGCGACGCGCTCAAGGACGACGACCGGGTGGTCGTGTTCGGCGAGGACGTCGGCGCGCTCGGCGGGGTCTTCCGGATCACCGACGGGCTGACCCGGGACTTCGGCGAGGACCGGTGCTTCGACACCCCGCTCGCCGAGGCCGGCATCATGGGCTTCGCGATCGGGATGGCCATGGCCGGGTTCCGCCCGGTGGTGGAGCTGCAGTTCGACGCGTTCGCGTACCCGGCGTTCGAGCAGATCCTGTCGCACGTGGCCAAGATGCGGAACCGGACGCGCGGCGCGATCACGCTGCCCATCGTCATCCGGGTGCCGTACGCGGGCGGCATCGGCGGCGTGGAGCACCACTGCGACTCCTCCGAGGCGTACTACGCGCACACCCCCGGGCTGAAGGTCGTGGCCCCGTCGACGGTCGCGGACGCGTACTCGCTGCTCCGCGAGGCGATCAACGATCCCGACCCGGTCGTCTTCCTCGAGCCCAAGAAGCTGTACTGGTCCAAGGACGAGGTGTCCCTGCCGGCAGCGACCGCCCCGTTCGGCAAGGCCGAGGTCCGCCGGGCCGGCACCGACGTGACCCTGCTCGCCTACGGGCCGTCGATGCCCGTGGCGATGGCCGCCGCCGACGCCGCCGTCGAGGACGGGTGGAGCGTCGAGGTCGTGGACCTGCGCACCATCAACCCGTACGACGACGCGACCATCGAGGCGTCCGTCCGCAAGACCGGGCGCTGTGTCGTCGTCACCGAGGCGTCCGGCTTCGCCGGGGTCGGCGCGGAGATGGCGGCCCGGGTGCAGGAGCGCTGCTTCCACGCCCTCGCCGCCCCGGTGCTGCGGGTGGCCGGCTACGACATCCCGTACCCGCCGCCGAAGCTGGAGCACCACCACCTGCCCGGCGTCGACCGGGTACTGGACACCATCGCCCGGCTCCAGTGGGACGACGTCCCGTTCGTGGGGTCCCGATGACCAGCGTGTTCAACCTTCCCGACCTGGGGGAGGGGCTGACCGAGGCCGAGGTCCTCGAGTGGCGGGTCGCGGTCGGCGACACCGTCGGGATCGACCAGATCGTGGTCGTGGTCGAGACGGCGAAGGCCGCCGTGGACGTGCCGTGCCCCTACGCGGGCACGGTGCTGGAACTGCACGGCGCGGCCGGTTCGGTCGTGGACGTCGGCAAGCCCCTGATCACGATCGGCTCCCCGGACGGCCGGGTCACGCCCGACACCTACCGGGACGAGGAGCGGGCCGGCGCGAAGGCCCCCGAGTCCAAGGGCTCCGGCAACGTCCTCGTCGGCTACGGCACCGCCGAGATGACCGGCCGCCGCCGTCGCCGCCTGGGCGCGGTCCCGGCCGGCCACGCCCCGGGCGGCACGACGACCACCGGCGCGGGCGCCACCGCCACGGCCACGGGAGCGGCCGCCGTCGCGGGCGCCCCCGGCGTCAACGGCACCGGCACCGCCGTGGCCGGGAAGCGGGCCCCGCTCGTCATCTCGCCCATCGTCCGCCGCCTGGCCGCCGACAACGCGGTCGACGTCGCGACCCTCGCAGGCTCCGGCCTCGGTGGCATCGTCACCCGCCGGGACGTCGAGTCCGCGATCGAGGCGGCCCGCGTCCCGGCGCCGACGCTGGTGGTGGTGCCGCAGGCGACCGCTCCGGCCGGTACCCGTCGTCTGGGTCTGCTCGACGAGCGGGTCCCGATCAAGGGCCAGCTCAAGGCCATGGCCGACCGGCTGACCCGCAGTCGCCGCGAGATCCCCGACGCCACCACCTGGGTCGACGTGGACGCCACGGGCCTGATGAACGCGAAGAACGAGCTGGCCGCCGGCTACCCGGACCACAGGGTCGGCGTCCTGGCCCTGCTCGCCCGGATCACGGTCGCCGGCCTGCTGCGCTACCCGCAGCTCAACGCGCAGGTGGACGGCGACGAGCTCGTCCGGCTGCCGTACGTGAACCTCGGGTTCGCCGCGCAGACCGAGCGGGGCCTCGTGGTGCCGGTCATCCGGGACGCGCACCTGCGGTCCACGGTGGAACTGGCCGACGAGATCGTCCGCCTGGTGGAGCTGGCCCGCGCCGGCCGCCTGGGCCTCGCGGACATGACGGGCGGCACGTTCACGCTGAACAACTACGGCGGGTACGGCGTCGACGGCTCCACCCCGATCATCAACCACCCGGAGGCGGCGATGCTCGGCGTCGGCCGGATCATCGACAAGCCGTGGGTGGTGGACGGTCAGCTCTCCGTGCGGAAGGTGACCCAGATGGGTCTCACCTTCGACCACCGGGTGTGCGACGGCGGGGTGGCCGGCGGCTACCTGCGCTACGTCGCCGACCGGGTCGAACGGCCGATGTTGCTGCTCGGCTGACAGACGGGGCCGGGGCTCTCCGCCCGGCCCGCGGACGCTCGGGTCGTGGGCCCCCAACGGCTCACGACTCGAGTTCGACGACCTTGATCCGCTGCTCGCCCGCCGCCACGGCCGGATCGTCCCGCCAGCGGTCGAACATGGCCAGTGCCTGGCCCCGGTCCCGCAGTTCGGTGCACTCCAGCACGAGCTCGCTGCCGGCGGCGTCGCGCGGCAGCCGGGTGCGGACGACCTGCCATTTGCCCACCGGCCACGTGGCGGGGCGGGTTTCCCCGTGATAGACAGGGGAGGCGTTGAATGGACGCTGCTCCACGAGTGGCTCCAGTTCTTCCGTGAGAATCGGGACGGGCGTCCCGGCGACCAACCACGTCGCCCGTCCTGGTTCGCTCTTTAACAAATCCTTTCACTGCCGCGCGAAGATCTACAAGTGCCCAGGTAGACGCATATTCGCAAGCCAGAGGGCCTGTAGCGCCACGATTCCACACAGTCCCCACAGGACGAATTGATCACGTTGCGTCGCGGCCCCATGACCCATTGTATTGACGTGCATCGTCGCACGCTCAGGATGCGGGGACCTTGTCACCGTGCGGTCCACGTATGACCGGCGGAGTGCGGATCGGTGCCGCGGCGTACCCGGAAAATGGGGTTTGTGCCCGTGACGCGACGGATGCCCCCGCCGCCGCTGCGGAGTGCGACGGGGGCACCGTGCTCGCCCACCCGCCGAGGGCCCGGCCGCCAGTGCGTGTGCGGGGCCGGGTGCGGGAGGCGCCCGAGGCGGGTGTGCGACACCTACCTGGGAGGATGCTCCCGGTTCGATGGTCCGGGTATCCATCCGTAGGGGACACGTGAACAACTCCTGTGGTTAGGTGGACGGATCCATGACTACGACTCCGTTCGTCGGCCGCGACGGCGTCCTCGCCACCCTGCGGGCGACGACGCCGGTCGGGTCGTGGGTCGTGTTCGTCGAGGGCGAGGCGGGGGCGGGGACCTCCCGACTGCTCCGTGAGTGGCTCGGTGACCGTCCGGCGCTGAGGTTGGCGTGTCCGCCGTTGGACCGGCCGGTGCCGTGGGCGCCGTTCGAGGCGGCCGGACCGGATTCCGCTCGGTCTGAAACCGCCGCTGTCGTCCCCGCCGACGCCGGGGCCGACCGGCTCGCCACGATGCGCCGGCTCCGCACCCTGCTGACCGGCCTCGTCGTCGTCGAGGACGCCCAGTGGCTCGACCCCGACTCCCGCGACCTGCTCCGCTGGGTCCTGGCCCGGCCGCCGCGCGACCTGCGCCTCGTCGTCACCTACCGCCCCGAGGAACTCCCCGCCCCCGGCTCCCCGCTCGGCCTGGTGACCACCCCGCTACCGTGCACGACCGTCCGGCTCGCCCCGCTCACCGCCGCCGACGTCGCCCGCTGGGACCCGGCCGCCCAGGTGCTGGTCGCCGCCAGCGGCGGGGTCGCGGGGGTGATCGCGGAGCTGCTCCGGCACGGCGACGCCCCCACCCTGGCCGCGCTCGTCGGGGCCCGGCTCGCCCGGCTGCGCGGCCCCGCCCTCGCCACGGCCCAGGCGGCGGCCGTGCTGCACGACCCGGCCCCCGAGGACACCCTGGCCGCCGTCGCGGGTGCCGACGGGCTGCTGGGCGCGCTGAAGGCCGGGATCCTGGTGGAACACCCGGGACTCCGCTACGGGTACCGGTCCCCGCTGGCCGCCCACGCCGGCTACGCCCTGGTCCCCGGCCCGGTCCGGCGGCGGATGCACCTGCGCGCGGCGGCGGCCCTCCGCGACCGGGGGGTGCCCGCCGCCCTGGCCCGGCACAGCCGCCTCGGGGGCCAGCGTGCCGACTGGCTCCGGTTCGCCGAGGAGGCCGCCGAGAGCTGCCTGGCCGACGGTGACCTGGAGGTCGTGGTCGGCCTGCTCCGCGACCTGCTGGCGGAGAGCACCGAGGACGACCTGGAGCTGCTCCGCCGGATGATCGAGGACCCGCGGCTGCCGGCCGCCGCGCGCGCCGAACTCGGCTCGGACCTCGGTGCCGTCCTGATGGACCGGCTCGGCCACGAGGGCGAGGGCCGGTGGGTCCTGGACCAGGCGCTGCGGGAGACCCCCGCCGAGCCGCCCCTGACCGCGCGGGCGCTGGCGGCGCTCGGGTTCCCGTACATGCCGCCGGGGGATCTGCGTGCGCACCGGGAGTACCTGGCCCGGGCCGCCGCGTGCGGGGACGAGGACCCGGCGGTCAGTACGGCGGTGCTGGCCAACCAGGCGGCCCTGCTGATGGTCACCGGCGACCCGGAGGCGTGGCAGGTCGCCGAACGGCTCGTCGCGCTCGGGGACGAACCCGGCCGCCGCCGACAGGTGTGCCGGGGGCTGAGCAACCTCGCGGACGCCGCCGCCTGGCTCGGGCACTACCGGGCGGCCGAGGACTTCCTCCGGGCCGGCAGCCTGCTGGCCGTCCGGCCGTACGACACGGCCTCGAACGGGACGGCGTTCCGGCTGGACTGGGCCCGGGGCCACTGGTCGGGGCTCGCCGAACGGGTCACGGCGGAGGTCGACCGGGCAGCCAACCAGTGGTGGGCCGCCGAGGGCAACCTCGTCCTCGGCCTGCTCGCCCTGGCCCGGGGCGACCGGCCCCAGGCGGACGCCCGGCTGCACGCGTCCGGGCTGGGCTGGGCGGACGAGGCCTCCGTCCCCGTGGTCGCCGCCGCGTCCGGCGCGCAGGTCCGGCTGCTGCTCGGCAACGACGACGTGGCCGGGGCGGCCCGGCTCGCCGACGAGGCCGTGGCCCGGGTCCGGCTCAAGGGCATCTGGACCTGGGCGGCTGAGCTGCTGCCGTGGGCGGTGACCGCGCTGCGCCGGGCCGGCCGGCCGGTGGACGCCCTGGTGGCCGAGTACGCCGCCGCGATCGAGGGCGCGGACGCGCCGCTGGCCATGGCGGCCCTGGCGTACTGCCGGGGCGAGTACGCCGCCGCCGAGGAGCGCTACGCGGCCCTGCCCCGGCCGTACGAGGCCGCGCTGTCCGCCGAGGCCGCCGCCCGGGACCGGCTCGGGAACGCCGCGACCCCGGGCGCCGCGGACGCGCCGGGCCGGCTGACGGCGGACCGGACGGCCGGGCTCGCGGAACTGGGGGCGGTCGCCGAGCGGTTCGCGCTGCTGGGGGCGGGGTGGGACGCGGCGCGCTGCCGGTACACCCTGAGGGTGCACGGCGTGGTGCCCGCGCAACGGGGCGGCCGGCCCGGCTACGGCAGGCTGCTGTCCCCCCGGGAACGGGAGGTCGCGGCGCTCGCGGCGGCCGGGCAGACCAACCGGGAGATCGCGGACGTGCTGTTCCTGTCGCCGCGGACGGTGGAACAGCACGTGGCGACGGCGATCCGCAAGCTCGGGGTGGCCTCGCGCGCGGACCTGCCACCCGCACCCTGAGCGCCACGGTGGACATGCGTAGCGGGCGCGTTACTGTGGGGCGATGGTCTTGCGGCACCGGGATGACGGCGTGCACCTCGTCCTGCGTCCCGGCGGCGGCACCTCCGGCGCGCTGGCCCGCTACCTGGTCGTCGGCACCCTCGTGGCCGCGGTGCTCGCGGCGCTGCCCGTCGGCGTGATCGCCGGCCTGTTCCGGCTGTTCCCCGGCCACTCGGGCGGCACGGCCAACGCGCTGACCGCCCTGGGCCTCATCCTCTTCGGCTACTACCTGGTCCTCACCGTCGTCGGCGCCCGGCAGATCTGCCGCCTGGAGCTGTCCCCGCCCGACGCGCCGACCCAGGTCCGGGTCGTCCGGCTCGGCCGGTCCGAGCTGGTGCCCGTGGCCCGGCTGCACGGCATCGTCCTCGTCGAACACGTGCAGGACGGCCGGGAGCCGCACGCCGCCGGGGTCTCCGTGGAGCTGGACGTGGGCCGGGGGCCGGAGCGGTCGCGGTCCCGGCTGGAGGTCGACCCGCGCGCGCTGGCGGGGGATCTGACGGCGCTCGGGCTGCCGGTGGAGGTCCGCACGCACACGTTCACCCGGCCGCGCCGGCGCAACCGGAGGTAGCCGCACCGCGCCGGGTCCGGCGGGGCCTCAGCCGTAACTGTTCAACAGGGTCGTCGCGAACCAGATCGCGTGCCCCGGATACGAGAACGACTTCGGCCCGATCGACACCGTCCAGCTGCCGTCGATCTGCCGGACCAGCAGTTGGACCTGGTAGGAGTACCCCCGGACGCTGCCGCCGAGCGCCTGCACCGTCACCTGGCGGTCCGAGCCCGCGGACTGGCGCAGCGTCACCACCCCCGCCTCGACGTCGTCGAGCACCCAGAGTGGACCGATCGTGGCCAGCCGGGTGACGAGACCCTCACGGGCCGCTCGCAGACGGTCGGCGTAGGTCATCCTCAAACTTTACTGGAATCTCCTGTTGTGCTGATAAGTCGTGTTCAGTTGATGAATGACTGTCCCTACTCGACGGTCAGCAGTTTGATCAGGGTCAGCGCGCACTGCCGCAGGACGCGTTCGACCTCGGCGCGCCGGTCGGCGTACTCGAGGACGGGCACCGTCACCGCGAGCGCCCCGTGCAGGTGCCCGTTGGGGGAGCGCACCGGCACGGCGATCGCGGCGTGGGGCGGGAGGAACTCGCCGACGTCGGAGGCGACCCCGGTCCGGCGGGCGGTGGCCAGGACGTGGGCGAGCCGGGCGTCGGGCGAGCGGTCGCGGAGGTACTCGCGGCGCTCCTCGTCGCTGACCGCGCTGAGCAGGGCGCGGCCGAGGGCGCTGCGTTCGCCGACGGACCGCAGCCGGGCCGTCGTGAAGGGGGCGCGCGGCGTCTCGGGGCAGTCCACCGCGTCCACGACGGTGACGGCCCCGTCGCGGAGCCGGCCGAAGTAGGCGGGCGCGCCGACCCGTTTGTGCACGTCGCGGAGGATCAGCCGGACGGCCGGGTCGAGGTCGAGTTTGCGGTACCAGTGTTCGTAGAGGGTCGCGAGCTGCTCGCCGAGGCCGTAGCTGCCGTCGTCGTTGCGGATCAGGTAACCGTGGTAGTGCAGGGTGCCCAGCATCCGGTACGCGCTGGGTAAGGGCAGTTCGGTCCTGCGGGCGACGGCCTTGGCGCTGGCCCCGTCACCACATTCCGCGATGGCCTCGAGTACCCCGAGAGCCCTTTCCACCGAGCCTATGAGCCCTGCCGGGCGCAGCTCAGGCATGGCTTCCCCCTCATCGAAGACGGCATCTGTCCCAGCGAACCCTAGGCGGGCGTGGACGTGGTCCGGCGGACACGATGTCCGCCGGACCACACCCCCTTTTTCCGGGTACGGGGCCTGGGCGCCCCGCCCGCCGTGCCCCCGGTGCCGTCGGCCGGGGCACCGGGCCGCTACGCCTCGAAGCCGTTCCGCCGGCGCCGGGCGAGCCGGAGCAGCAGCAGCCCGCCGCCGACCAGCGCGAGCCCGCCGGCCGCGTACCCGGCGATCTGCGCGCCCGTGACCGGCAGCCCGCCGCCGCCGGACGACAGCACCACCGGGGTCGGGGAGTTCGCGCCGCCGGGCGGGGTGGGCGTGCCGGTGGAGGGGTGCCCGGGCGTGCCGGTCGGGTGCGGGTACCCGGATTCCGACGGGGTCCCGGGCGTGGGGGTCGAGCCCTGCGAACCCGGGGCGGTCGCCGCCGCCGACAGCAGGCCCAGTCCGAGGTCGGCGACCGTCGCCCCGGCCAGGGTGACCCGCAGCCGCAGGGTGGCGGCCGCGGCGCGCACCGCGCCCCGGTCGGTGACCTCGGACGTGACCTGCCCGACGCTGAGCCGCACGCCGAGCACCGCCGTGGCCCGGTCCGAGACGATCCGGGCGGGCAGCGCGCGGGCGGCCACGGTGGTGTCGACGGTGGCCTCCGGGGTGTCGAGCCGCTGGACCTGGCCGCCGGGCAGGGTGACCTCCAGCAGCGGCGCGTCGTAGCGGACCGCCGCCTCGGACCGCCGGGCCGCGGAGACCACGGTCAGGCTCGGTTGGTGCAGGACCCGGACCCGGATCTGGTCGAACAGGGACACGTCGGCGATCCCGGTGGCGGCGGTGGCGGAGACGCCGACCCCGCCGCCGGGGAGCCGGACCGTCTCGGTGGCCGTGCGGGCGCTGGCGACGGAGCCGATCCGGACGAGCGGGGTGGGGCGGGTCACGCCGCCCAGGAGGCTCTCCAGGAGCGGCAGGTGCGGCGCCCCACCCTGGAGCACCTCCGCGCTCGTCACGGCCGTACCCGCGGCGCTGAGGGCCGCCAGGCGGCCACAGCCGTAGTCGTCCTGCCACCGGGCGGAGGCGGTGGACTCGCCGACCCGCGCGCCGACCAGGCCGCCCGCGTCGAGGGCCCGGGCGACGGTGCTGACGGGGCGCGGGTTGTCGGCGGGCGCGGTCTGGCGGGCCACCGCGCCGGGCAGCGGTACGGACAGGCCGAGGATCTGCGCGTCGGCGTACCGGGCCTCGGCGGTCGTGGCGGTCCGCCGCGTGCTGTCGACGTCGGCGTGCGCGGTGGCGACCCGCGCGTCGGCGAGGGGCGGGAGCCCGACACCCAGCGGGCGCAGGTCGAGCAGGCCGAGGTGCAACAGGGTCGCGTCGGCGGAGGCCGTGTAGGGGGCGGGGTGGCACACCGGGGCGGCGCCGGCGTGCGCGGAGGTCGGGGTCGCGAGCACGCCGGTCAGCAGGACGAGCAGCGCCGGGGCGGTACGACGGACACGGACCGTCGACATGGGACAGACCTCCAGGGCCGGGGATTGTTGATCACGGGGACCAACGGGCCGTGCCGACGGAAGTCACGGGGTGCGGCAAAAACGTCGCGTGCCGAGAAAACGGACTAATAGTCCTCTTCGTACACTGTTACGGTCGGCTGGCGCGACTTCGACCAATAGGCATATATCGTACTCACGTGATCGTACCCGACAAACCGGACCACGATGTAGTCCGCCTCCAGCCGGTACGCCTCGTACGAGTACCCGCTGCACGGCGCGAGCTCGATGAGGTCCACCTTGCCGGCCGAGTAGTAGAACATCGCCGAGCCGCCGCTCGTGGAGGCGTTGCGGACCTTCGGGGCCGCGCTCGACGTCGTCGGCGCGACGGTCGCCCGGTTCGGCCCGAATGTGGTCTCCGGGGTGGGAGTCGCCTTCATGTCCGGAGTCGGGGTGGTTTTCGGCGTCGTCTTGGTGTTCGGGGTGGGGGTGGTGCCCTCGTCGACCAGGATGTTCATGGTCGGCGTCGGCGAGGGGGTGTTGCCCGGCGTCCGCCCAGCGGACGGCGTCGGCACGCCGGGAGTCCTGGTGGGGCCCGCGGGCCCGCCGATGCGGGGCGGCGGGGGCGTCACTGGCGGCAGCGTAGCTACTACTTTGAGTGAAGGCCGAGCGGCAGGAATCGGGAAATGTGGGACATCGGCGAGAGTGGCCGGCCGAGATGCGCGCACGCCGAGCCACGCCACGGTCACCGCCACGACAGTGACGGAGGTCCAGGCGGCGACAATGCCGAGAGCACGACGCACGTCGTTATTCTCCCGAACCTTGGCCCAAAGGCAACCCTAGATTACGGTCACATTATGGCCCGGGTGCTGCTGGTTGAGGATGACGCGGAGATCCGCGTGGCTCTGGTTCGTGCCCTTACTCAGCGTGACCATGTGGTCCGCGCTGTCGGTGAGGCCATGACGGGTATCAGGGAGGTGACCGGATGGGACCCCGATGTCGTCGTGCTGGACCTTGGGCTGCCCGATCTCGACGGGTCCGTCACGCTCTCGATGATCCGCGCCGTGTCCCGGGTGCCGGTTCTGATCGCGACAGCCCGTGACACGGAGTACGAAATCATCCGGATGCTCAACGCCGGAGCGGACGACTACCTGATCAAGCCGTTCTCCGCCGACCACCTGGCCGCCCGGATCTCGGCCGTCCTGCGCCGGGCCACGCCCCGCGAGCACGCCGCCGAGCTGATCGAGGTGGGCGGCCTGCGCCTGGACCTCGGGGCCCGCGACGCCAGCTTCGACGGCACGCCGCTGCGGCTGTCCAAGCGCGAGTTCGACCTGCTGGCCTATCTGGCGGCCCGGCCCGGCCGGGTGGTCGGGCGGCGCGAGCTGCTGACGGAGGTCTGGCACACGCCGTACGGCGGGGACGACCAGACCATCGACGTGCACGTGTCCTGGCTGCGCCGGAAGCTGGGGGAGTCGGCGGCCCAGCCGAAGTACCTGCACACGGTGCGGGGCGTGGGCGTCAAGCTGGTCGCGCCGGAGTAGCCCCGCCCGGGCCCGGTCGCACGCGCCCGCGGGCGTCCGGTGCCGGGCGCGTGCCCGATGCGGCTCCGGTCCCCGCCTACCGGCGGAACGCGAGCGTGATCCGGGTTCCGCCCAGCGGGCTCGGCCCCACGGTCAGCGCGCCGCCCGTCGACTCCGCGACCCGGCGCGCGATGTCCAGCCCCAGTCCGGTGGACTCCCCGCCGCTCACCCCGCGCAGCATCGCCTCGTCGGGCGTGCCGATCCCGGGGCCCGCGTCGTCCACGACGAGCCGGACCCGGTCCTCGCCGGCGAGCACGGACACCTGGTAGGCCGTGCCGGGCGGGGTGTGCTGGAAGACGTTGCCGAGCACGGTGTCCAGCGCCGAGGCGGCGTCGGCCCGGCCCACGGCCACCGGTACCTGCCCGGTGAGGCCCTTGCCCCGCCAGGCGCGGCGCTGGTCGGCGGCGAGCACCGCCCAGTACTTGGTCCGGTCGGCGGCCACCGCCGCGATGTCGCACCGGGCCGGCTCCACGTCGTGCAGCGGCTCCCGGGCCTCCTCGATGATCGAACTGAGCTCCTGCTCGGTCTGCCGGGCGGCGTCGAGCACCCGGTCGCGTTCGAGGCCGGGCGGCAGCGCCTCGGCGTTCAACCGCAGGGCGGTCAGCGGGGTACGCAGCCGGTGCGACAGGTCCGCGAGCAGTTCGCGCTCGTTGGCCAGCAGGATCCGGAGCCGCTCGGCCATCTCGTTGAACGCGGCCCCGGCGGTGGCGATCTCCGGCGGGCCGCCCGGGACCACCCGGACGTGCACGTCGCCGGCCCCGAGCCGCCGGGCCGCGAACGCCAGTTCCTCGCTCGCCCGGACCGCGCCCCGCGCCATCCAGGAGGCCACGAAGCACGCGATCACCAGCAGGACGAGGCCGAGGAGGGCGGGCAGTCCCCACGCGGTCCGCATCTCGTGGGTGAGGGTGGCGTGCGGCACGTACCCCTCGACGACCACGCCGTCCATCGCCGTCAGGTAGGACGTGCCCTTCGGGGTGGACACGGTGATCGAGCTCTTGCTGACCCGGGCGCGGAGGAAGTCGTCGTCGGAGGCGTGCCGGCCGCCGCCGATCGTGGTCCCGTCGGGCAGGGTCATGCCCAGCCGGGTCTGGCGCTCGGCGGGCAGCATCGCGAGTGCTTTGCGGAATTCGGCAGGGTCCGCCGTCGTGTGGGCGAACTGTGCCAGGGCGTCGGCGTCCCGCTCGGCCTGGAACAGCACCTGGGTGCGGGTCGAGTGGTAGGCGACGGCCGCGAGCGGCACGGCCCAGGCGAGGGTGACCAGAGCCCCCACCGCAAGAGCCACCAGCACGAACCTGCGTCTCATTCTGGCAAGGTACGCTGGCGCGCCCGCTTAACCAATCGGCCGACTCGATCTTTGTCGGCGGAGTGGTTAAGAAGGTGGCGTTTTTCCCAGGTGCTGGGCATACGGCAAAGCGTCTCTGCGCGGATACGACCCGTCTGGCCGACTCGACCTTTCCGGGTCCAGCCGTCATGATGGCGACGGTCCCACAGTCTGGTACGCCCGCGGCCGCGCGCGGGGTGGACCGGACTGCCCCGGTGGCCGTGCCGTTCCGGCGGCTGGATCGTTGTCGTGTGGTCGGATCGCACCCCTCCGGGTGCCTCCGGGGCGACGGTCCGGCACGTGGTGTTTACAGTTTCGTGGTTCTTTCTTAGTGGCGTGACGGTGGCCGGGTGGTGCCAACCGAGCGACGCTTGGGGACACGAACCGGAGACGCGCCGATTATCGGTGGTGTCGCTGGACAAAATGGCTTCCGAGCCCGCTAATAGAGCACACCTCTCACGTCGTGTGCCGTGAGGCGTCATGTCGTCGCATTCAGTCGGTCCGCAGGAGGGGGCGGTGAACGCAGTGCTGATCCAGAACATGCTGTCCGAGAAAGAAGCTACGGCCTATGTGGCCAGCGCGGGGTTCCGCGCCGGTTCTGTGGGTTCGGTCGGTACTGAGCTGGAATGGCTGGTGCGCGACCCGAGCGCCCCGCTGTCCCGGCCGGCGCCCGACCGGTTGCGCGACGCGGTGCGTGACCTGCCCGATCCGTTGCCCGGTGGCGGCCGGATCACGATCGAGCCGGGCGGCCAGCTGGAGCTCAGCTCCGGGGTCGGCGCGTCGCTCGCCGAGTGCGTCGCCAACACCCGCGCGGACATGGCGCTGCTGACCGCCGCCGTGGAGGCCGCCGGGCTGCGCCTGGAGGGCGGCGGGCTGGACATGCTCCGGCCGGCGTTCCGGGTGCTCGACACCCCCCGCTACGAGGCCCTGGAACGGTTCAACGACCGCTCGGGCCCCGAGGGCCGGGTCGTGGCGTGCAACTCCGCCTCGGTGCAGGTGTGCCTGGACTCCGGGGACGACACGGACGGCTGGCTCGGCTACCGGCGGCGCTGGTGGCTCGCCGACGCGATGGGCCCGATGCTGCTGGCGATCTTCGCCAACTCGCCCGGTACGGCCGGCGGGCACCGGTGGCGCTCGACCCGGCAGGTGCTCCGGTTCGCGATGGACTCCGGCCGGACCCGCGCGCCCCGGATGACGGACGACCCGCGCAAGGAGTGGGCCCGCTACGCCCTCGCGGCGAAGGTGTCCGTGGTCGCCTCCGAGGACGGCGCGGACTGGACGGCCCCCGAGGGGCTGACGATGCGCGACTGGCTGCGCGGCGGCGGCCCGCGCCCGGCGACGTACATCGACCTGGAGATGCACCTGGGCACGCTGGTCCCGCCGGTGCGCCCGCGCGGGTACCTGGAGTTCCGCATGATCGACCAGCAGGACGGCGAGAACTGGGTCGTCCCGGTCGCGCTGGTCACCGGCCTGATGGACGACGCGGTGACCGCCGAGCGGGCCGCCGAGGTCGTGCGCCCGCTCCGGTCGCTGCGCCGGAACCACGACTGGGTGACGGCGGCCCGGCGCGGCCTGGGCGAGCCCGGGCTGACCGAGGCGGCCACGGCCTGCTTCGACCTGGCCCTCGAGGGGCTCGACCGGCTCGGCGCGCCCGCCGACATCCGGGAGCGGGTGGCGGACTTCGCGCAGCGGTACACGGTGCGGGGCCGGTGCCCGGCGGACGACGTGGCCGCGCGGCGGGTGCGCGCGGCGGTGGCCGTCGCCGCGTAATACTGACGGGCATGACGTCCAACCGGCAGGAACGCAGTGAGCGGACCCGCGAACGGCTCCTCGACGCGACGGTCGAGAGCCTGATCGAGATCGGGTACGCCCGCACGTCCATGCAGGAGGTGTGCACCCGCGCGGAGCTGTCGCGCGGGGCACAGCTCCACCACTTCCCGACGAAGGCCGGCCTGATGGCGGCCGCGATCGAGCACCTGACCCGCAGGCAGACGGAACGGGTGCTCCTGGTCGGCGAGAACCTGCCCGAGGGCCCGGACCGGATGGAGGCCCTGATCGACCTGATGTGGGAGGGCTTCTCCGGCCCGCTCGCCAAGGCGTCGATCGAGCTGTGGGTGGCGTGCGCCAACGACCCGGAGCTGCGGGCGGTGATGCTGCCCGTGGACCGGACCCTGGCGCACGCGACGTTGGAGCTGTGCCGGAAGTACGCGGGGACCGCCGACCCGAAGGTGGTGGAGACGATCGGCTGGCTGACGATCGACCTGCACCGGGGGATCGCGGTGGACGAGCTGCTCGGCGGGGACCCGAAGCGCCGGGCGCACCTGCTGGAGACGTGGAAGCGGATGGCCGTGCAGACGCTGCGCGAGGCCGCGAAACCCTAGAACCCCCCGACGGGTACGAGGGGCGCGCGGCGCTCCGGCCGGGCACCCGGTCACCCGGGCGGGCGGCTTTCCGGGCGCGCCGTGGCCGCCGGGCGGGGACTCCGGGCCGGCGGTTCCGGCGCGCGGGCCCGCGTACCCGTCGGGTCAGGTTTGAATGATCGCGCCGGACGCGAGCAGCCCCTCGATGTCGGGCACGCCCCATTCCCGCAGCGCCTCGACCGTGTGCTCCCCGGGCCGGGCGGGCCGGCGGCCCAGTGCCCCGGGCGTGCGGGAGAACCGGGGCGCGGGGGCCGGCTGGACCACCCCGTCGTGCGCCACGAACGTGCCCCGCCCGGCGAGGTGCGGATGGTCCGGGGCCTCCAGGAACGTCAGCACCGGTGCCACGCACCCGTCGGAGTCGGCGAACACGGCGGCCCACTCGTCGCGGGTCCGGGTCGCGAACCGGGCGGCGATCACCGCGCGCAGGGCGGCCCACTCGGACGGGTCGTGCCGGTCGGGCGCGTCCTCCAGATCGAGACCGGCGAGCAGCGCCGCGTAGAACCGCGGCTCCAGGGCCCCCACGGCCACGTGGCCGCCGTCGGAGCATTCGTAGACGTCGTAGAACGGGGCGCCGGTGTCGATGAGGTTGGTGCCGCGCCGGTCCTGCCAGAAGCCGCCGTGCAGCAGCCCGTGCACCATCGTGGTGAGCAGCGCGGAGCCGTCCACGATCGCGGCGTCGACCACCTGGCCCCGCCCGGAGCGGCCCGCCTCGAACAGGGCGGCGAGCACGCCGACGGCGAGGAACATGGCCCCGCCGCCGAAGTCCCCGACCAGGTTGATCGGCACCTGCGGCGGCCCGCCGGCCCGCCCGACCCCGGACAGAGCGCCGGACAGCCCCAGGTAGGTGATGTCGTGCCCGGCGGTGTGCGCGAGCGGCCCGTCCTGGCCCCAGCCGGTCATCCGGCCGTAGACGAGCCGGGGGTTGGCGGCGAGGCACTCCTCGGGGCCGACACCGAGCCGTTCGGCGACCCCGGGGCGGAAGCCCTCCAGAAGGACGTCGGCGCCCGCGACCAGCGACAGCACGAGCGCGGCGGCGTCGGGGTGCTTGAGGTCCACGGCCACGGACCGCCGGCCCCGGTTGAGCAGGTCGTGTTCGGGTTCGCCCAGCCGGAGGTGTCCCTCCGGGCGTTCCAGCCGGATCACCTCCGCGCCCAGGTCGGCCAGCAGCATCGCGGCGAACGGCGCGGGGCCGATCCCGGCGAGTTCGACGACCTTCAATCCGGAGAGCGGTCCGGGCATGTCTTCCTCCGTGGCTCGGCCTGTGCTAGAAAACACATGCAGTCTAGACTGTTTGCGAACCGACGAGGAGACCGTGGATGGAACCGGAAGAGGCCTACCCCGCGGCCCTCGCGGCGCCCACCCTCTGCGCGGCGCTGCGGATCACGGCCGCCGCCCGCCCCGACCAGATCGCCGTCCGCGACGCCGCGGGCACCCTCGAACTCACGTACTCCGAGCTGGTCCGCCGGGCCGAGCGCCTCGCCGCCGGGCTCGCCGCCCTCGGGCTGCGCCGGGGCGACACGATCGCGACGATGCTGGTCAACCGGCCCGAGTTCCACGTCGTCGACATCGCGGCCATGCTGCTCGGCGCGGTGCCGTTCGCGGTGTACAACACGAGCTCGCCCGAGCAGCTGGCGCACCTGTTCGCCGACGCCGGACCCCGGATCGTCGTCACCGAGCCGCGGTTCGCCGACCGGGTCCGGGCCGCCGGGGTGCCCACCGTGCTCCTGGTCGACGAGCTGGCCGCCCTGGAGCGCGACGGGTTCGTCGAGGCCGAGGTCGGGCCCCGCGACCTGGTGACCCTGATCTACACCTCCGGCACCACCGGGCCGCCGAAGGGCGTCGAGCTCGACCACGGCACGGTCCTGGCCCAGATCAACGGGGCGCACCGGGCGCTGGGCATCACGGCCGGCGGGCGGACCGTCTCGTACCTGCCGATGGCGCACCTGGCCGACCGGTGGATCTCGCACTACACGGCCATCCTGGTCAACGGCGGCACCGTCACCTGCTGCGCCTCGGTGGACGAACTGCTGGCCACGGTGCCGGAGGTCCGGCCCACGGTGCTGTTCACCGTCCCGCGCCTCTGGCAGAAACTGCGCGCCATGCTCGAACCCGTGCTGCCCGCCGAGCTCACCCCCGAGGTCGGCGCGGCCGTCCGGGCCCGGATGGGGCTCGACGCGTGCCGGTGGCTGATCGTGGGCTCCGCGCCGACCCCGGTCGAGGTGCTCGACTTCTTCGCCGGCCTCGGGATCGAGATCCTGGAGGGCTGGGGCCTGACCGAGACCTCCGGCGGGGCGTGCGTGAACCGGCCGGGCGCGGTCCGGCGCGGCACCATCGGCCAGCCCTACCCGGGGCTGGAGCTCGCCCTCGCCGACGACGGCGAACTGCTCTGCCGGGGCGACATCCTGGTCCGCGGCTACCGCAACGACCCCGAGGCGACGGCCGCGCTGTTCACCGCCGACGGCTGGCTGCGCACCGGGGACATCGGAAAGATCGATGCCGACGGGTACGTGTCCATCGTCGACCGCAAGAAGGAGCTCATCATCAACGCGGCCGGCAAGAACATGTCCCCGGCGAACATCGAGGGCCAGCTGAGGGCCGCGAGCCCGCTGATCGGGCATGCGGTGTGCGTGGGCGACGGCCGGCCGTACAACGTGGCGCTGCTCGTGCTGGATCCCGATCTGGCGGCGGAGCACGCGGACGTGGCGGGGGAGGTGGCGGCGGCGGTGGAGCGGGCCAACGGGCGGCTGTCCCGGGTCGAGCAGATCAAGCGGTACGTGGTCCTGGACGCCGACTGGCAGCCCTCCGGGGACGAGCTGACCCCGACCCTGAAGGTGAAGCGGCGCACCATCCACGCGAAGTACTCATCGGAGATCGAGGCCCTGTATGTCTGATCTTGACCAGCTGCGGGACCTGGCCCGGGTGTTCTTCGCCCGCGAGTCGACCCCGCACCAGGGCCGGTTCGCCGAACAGGGGCACGTCGACCGCGACCTGTGGCGGAAGGCCGGGGCCGCCGGGCTGCTGTGCCTGAGCGTGCCGGAGGCCTACGGGGGAGGGGGCGGCACGTTCGCCCACGAGGCGGTGCTGCTGGAGGAGCAGGCCCGGGCCATGGACTCCAGCTTCGGCAACGCCGTGCACAGCGGGATCGTGGCGCACTACCTGGTGGAGTACGGCACCGAGGAGCAGAAGCGGCGCTGGCTGCCCGGCATGGCGTCGGGGGAGCTGGTCGGGGCGATCGCCATGACGGAACCGGGCACCGGCTCGGACCTCCAGGCCGTGGCGACGAAGGCCGAGCGGGACGGGGACGACTACGTCCTGACCGGCTCGAAGATGTTCATCACCAACGGGTACCTGTGTGACCTGGTGATCGTGGTCGTGCAGGCCCCGGGCGGGCTCTCGCTCCTGGTGGTGGAGTGCCCCGCTCCGGGGTTCACCCGCGGCCGGCCGCTGCGCAAGATCGGGATGCACGGCCAGGACACCTGCGAACTGGCCTTCGACGGCGTGCGGGTGCCGGTGGGCAACCTGCTCGGCGAGGAGGGCGACGGCATGGCCCAGCTCATGACCCAGCTGCCCCAGGAACGCCTGATCATCGCCGTGAGCGCGGTGGCCGTGATCGAGGGGGTGCTCGCCCTGACCATCGACTACGTCAAGCAGCGCGAGGCGTTCGGCCGGGAGCTGATCAAATTCCAGAACACCCGGTTCAAGCTCGCCGAGTGCGCCACGGCCGCCCGGGTCGCCCGGGTGTTCGTCGACGACTGCGTCCGGTCCCACCTGGCCGGGGAGCTGGACCTCCAGACGGCCGCGATGGCCAAGTACTGGACCACCGAGCAGCAGTGCGCGGTCGTCGACGAGTGCCTGCAACTGTTCGGCGGGTACGGCTACATGGCCGAGTACCCCATCGCACAGGCATATGTTGATTCCAGAGTCCAGAAGATCTACGGCGGGACGAACGAGATCATGAAAGAACTCATAGCGAGGTTTCTCTGATGACCGAGGCATTCATCTACGACGCGCTGCGCACCCCGCGCGGCCGGGGCAAGAAGACCGGCTCCCTGCACGAGGTCAAGCCGGTGACCCTCGCCGTGGGCCTGCTGCGGGCCGCCCTGGACCGCAACCCCGGGCTCGACCCGGCCCGGATCGACGACGTGATCATGGGCATCGTGTCCCCGCTCGGCGACCAGGGCAGCGTGCTGCCGAAGATCGCCGCGCTGGCCGCCGGGCTGCCCGTGACCGTGGGCGGCACCCAGCTCAACCGGTTCTGCGCCTCGGGCCTGGAGGCCGTGAACATCGCGGCGCAGAAGGTCCGCTCCGGCTGGGACGAGCTGATCCTCGCCGGGGGTGTGGAGTCCATGTCCCGGGTGCCGATCGGCGCGGACGGCGGCGCCTGGTACGCGGACCCGGAGACCAGCCACCAGGTCGGGTTCGTGCCCCAGGGCGTGGGCGCGGACCTGATCGCGACCATCGAGGGCTTCTCGCGCACCGACGTCGACAGCTACGCGCTGGAGTCGCAGCGCAAAGCCGCTGCCGCCCGCGCGGAGGGCCGGTTCGACAAGTCCCTGGTGCCGGTGCTCGACCGCAACGGCCTCACCATCCTCGACCACGACGAGTTCATCAAGCCGCAGAGCACCCTGGAGGGCCTCGGCAACCTGCCCGCCTCGTTCGAGGTGATGGGCCAGGTCGGCGGCTTCGACGCGGTGGCGCTGCAGAAGTACCCGCACGTGGAGCGGATCAACCACGTGCACGGCCCCGGCAACTCCTCCGGCATCGTGGACGGCGCGGCCCTCGTCCTCGTCGGCAGCGCCCGCGCCGGCCAGGAACTCGGGCTCACCCCGCGCGGCCGGGTGGTGTCCGTGGCCGTCAGCGGGGCCGACCCGGTCATCATGCTCACCGGCCCGATCCCGGCCATAGAGAAGGCCCTCGCGAAGGCCGACCTGACCATCGACCAGATGGACCTGGTGGAGATCAACGAGGCGTTCGCGGCCGTACCCATGAAGGTGGTCCGGGATCTGAAGATCGACCCGGAGAAGGTCAACGTCAACGGCGGGGCCATCGCGCTCGGCCACCCGCTGGGCGCGACCGGCGCGATGCTCGTCGGCACCGTCCTCGACGAGCTGGAGCGGCGCGGCCAGCGCTACGGACTGATCACCCTCTGCGTCGGCGGCGGCATGGGCGTCGCGACGATTATCGAACGGATCTGACGGATGACCTTCTTCCACTACGACCGCGACGCGGACGGCATCGTCACCCTCGCCCTGGACGGCGAGGGCGCCGTGCCCACCATGGACGCCGAGTTCCGGGCCTCGCTGCGCACCTCACTCGACCGGCTGGCCGCCGAGCAGGACCTGCGCGGCGTCATCGTCACCTCGCGCAAGCGGGCCTTCCTCGCCGGCGCCGAGTTGACCGAGTTCCTCGGCGCCGGCTCCGCGCGGACGCTGTTCGACATGCTCACCGAGGTCAAGGCCGACCTCCGCCGGCTGGAGACCCTCGGGAAGCCCGTCGTCGCGGCGGTCAACGGCACGGCCCTCGGCGGCGGCCTGGAACTGGCGCTGGCCTGCCACCACCGGATCGCCTCGGACGACCCGCGCGCGGAGTACGGGCTGCCCGAGGTCATGCTCGGCCTGCTGCCCGGGGCGGGCGGCGTGACCCGGACGGTGCGGATGCTCGGACTCGCCGACGCGCTGATGAACGTCCTGCTGCGCGGGACCCGGCACCGGCCCGACGCCGCCCTGGAGGCGGGGATCGTGGACGCGCTCGCCCCCGCCGACCAGGTGCTGGCCAGGGCCCGGGAGTGGATCCTGACCGACCCGGAGGCCTCCCAGCCCTGGGACCGGCCCGGCTACAGGATGCCCGGCGGCACCCCGTCCAGCCCGAAGCTCGCCGGCACGCTGCCGGCCTTCGCGGCGACGCTGAGCCGGGAACTGAAGGGCGCGAACTACCCCGCGCCCCGGGCGATCCTCGCCGCCGCCGTGGAGGGCGCACAGGTCGACGTCGACACGGCGTTGCGGATCGAGAGCCGGTACCTCGTCAGCGTCGCCACCGGCCAGATCGCCCAGAACATGATCGGCGCGTTCTTCTTCGACCTCCAGGCCATCAACAGCGGGGCCTCGCGCCCGGTCGGCCCGCCGCGCTGGAAGGCCACGAAGGCGGCCGTCCTGGGGGCCGGGATGATGGGCGCCGGCATCGCGTTCTCCTGTGCCAAGGCCGGGATGCAGGTCGTGCTCAAGGACGTGACCCTGGAGGCCGCCGAGCGCGGGAAGGCCGCGGTGGCGAGGATGGCGCGCCGCACCCCGGAGATCATGGACCGGGTGCAGGCGACCGATTCCCTGGCCGACCTCGCCGGCTGCGACCTGGTCATCGAGGCCGTCTTCGAGGACGCCGCCCTCAAGCAGCGGCTGTTCGCCGAACTGGAGCCCGTCGTGGCCCCCGGCGCGCTGCTGGCGTCCAACACGTCCTCGCTGCCGATCACCGAACTGGCCACGGCCGTCCGGGCGAGCGAGAACTTCGTCGGCCTGCACTTCTTCTCGCCCGTCAACAAGATGCTGCCCGTCGAGATCATCCGCGCCGACAAGACGAGCGACGAGACCCTGGCCAGGGCCTACGACGTGGTACTCCAGATCAAGAAGACGCCCATCGTCGTCAACGACCGGCGCGGCTTCTTCACCAGCCGGGTGTTCGGGGCCTACGTCCTCGAAGGGCTCGCGCTGCTCGGCGAGGGCGTACCCGCCGCGACGATCGAGCAGGCCGCCCAGCAGGCCGGGTACCCGGTCGGGCCGCTCGCCGTGATCGACGAGGTGACGCTGACCCTGCCGTACAAGCTGCGCCAGGAGACCCTGAAGGCGGCCGAACGCGACGGGTTCGCCTACCCGCACCACCCCGGCGAGGCGGTGCTGATCCGGATGGTCGAGGAGTTCGACCGCAGGGGCCGGTCCACGGGCGGCGGGTTCTACGACTATCCGGAGGACGAGCCGAAGACGCTGTGGCCGGGGCTGGCGGCGTTCAGCGCCCCGCCCGGCGCCCCGCCCGCCGTGGCCTTCGAGGAGATCCAGGAGCGGCTGCTGTACGCGCAGACGGTCGAGACCCTCCGGTGCGTCGAGGAGGGGGTCGTCGCGGCCGGCCCGGACGTGAACGTGGGGGCGATCCTGTCGATCGGGTTCCCGCCGTGGACGGGCGGGCCGCTGCGGTTCCGGGACCAGACGCCGGGGTTCGCGGCCCGGGCGGCGGAGCTGGCGGAACGGTACGGGGCGCGGTTCGCGCTCTGAGTGGGGGACGGTCCGGGCGGCACAGCCCGGACCTCTTCCGTCTCAGCCCCCGGTCGCCTCCCAGGCTCCGACCACGACCCGCACCCGCTCCCGCAGCCCGTCGACCTCCACGGGCACCGCCCCGCGCACCAGCTCGTCTACGAGCAGCCCGTCGAGCAGCGCGATGAACAGCCGGGCCCGCTCCGGGGAGCCGAAGTACCGCGCTCCCCGGGTCAGGAACCCCTGGGACAGCGCGCCCCCGACGGCGCCGAGCTCGTGGCGGGCCTGCGGATCGAGCATCAGCAGCATCCGGGCGCGGCTGCGGGCCCGGGCCGGCCCGAGCCAGTGGGTCAGCAGCTCCACGGCCAGATCCGCCACGGGTTCGGGCGTCGCCGCCAGGGCGCGGGCCGCGACGCCCTCGACGTCCACGGTGTCCAGTGCGGAGATCCGGCCGAGGACGGCGCCGAGCAGCGCGCGCCGGCTCGGGTAGTGGTAACTGCACGTCCCGGCGGGCAGCCCGGCGCGGGTCTCGACGGCGCGGTGGGTCAGGGCGCGCAGGCCGTCGTCGCCCACGAGGTCGATCGCTGCGTCGGCGAGCAGGGTCTTGCGATCTGTGTCACTGGTACGCACCACTCCGATGCTACAGGCGTAGTGTTCGCTACACCTGTAGTGGAGAGCTGGTGGTGTGATGCGGCACAACGGGCACGCCGTCGTCGTGGGCGGCGGGATCGGCGGACTGGCCGTGGCGGGCGCGCTCGGCCGGACCGGCTGGCGGGTGACCCTGCTGGAGAGACAGCCCGCGATCGCGGCCGCCGGGGCGGGGCTGCTGCTGGCCGCCAACGCGGTACACGCGCTGCGGGCCCTGGGACTCGGCGCGGAGGTGGCCCGGATCGGTACCCCCGTCGCATCGGTCGGGTTCCGGCGACCCGACGGGACCTGGCTCAGCCGGATGGACCCGGCCCGGGTGGCGGCCCGGCTCGGCGCGCCCACCCTGGCCGTGGCCCGACCCGCCCTGCACGCGCTGCTCCTCGACGCGCTCGGCCCCGCGGTCGACGTGCGCACCGGCACCGAGGTGCGCGTCCTCCCCGAGGCCGACCTGGTCGTGGGCGCCGACGGCATCGGCAGCGCGATCCGGGGCCTCCTCGCGCCCCGGTCCCGCCTCGTCGACACCGGACACGTCGCCTGGCGGGCGCTGGTCCCCGCCGGACGCGCCCCGACCGGCGCCACCTTCGGCGAGACGCTCGGCGCGGGCCTGCGGTTCGGGTGCGCGCCGCTGGGCCCCGACGGCGTCTACTGGTACGCCACGGCCCCAGGCCCCGCGCGCACCACCCCGCCGGCCGCACAGCTCCGCGACCTCGCCGACCGGTTCGCCGGCTGGCACGCGCCGATCGGTGACCTGATCGCCGCCACCGACCCGGCCGACCTGCTGCACCACCCGCTCGCCGGCATCCACTCCGTACCCCCCATGGCGGTCGGCTCTGTCGCCCTCGTCGGCGACGCCGCGCACCCGATGACCCCGAACCTCGGCCAGGGCGCGTGCCAGGCGCTGGAGGACGCGGTGACCCTCGCCGCCCTCCTCGCCACCGACGACATCGCCCCCGCCCTGGCCCGCTACGACCGCGAACGCCGCCCCCGGGCCGCCCGGATCGTCCGGCGGTCCCGGTCGGCCGGCCGGTTCCTCCAGGCGGGCTCGCCCCTCGGCACCCGACTGCGCGACCTGGCCCTGACCGCGACCCCGGCCCGGTTCGCCGAGTCGGGCGCGGTCGCCCTGGCCGGCTGGACACCCCCCACCCTCCCCGAAGGAAAGGTCACCCCATGAAGACCCGCACCCTGTTCCGTGTCGGCGCCTGGTCCTGGGTCGTCACCGGCGTCGGGCACACCGTGCTCGACACGCTGATGTCGCTCCGCCCGACCCCGCCGGCCGACGAGGCGATCACCGCCGCGATGAAGGCGCACACCCTGGAGATCGGGGGCATCGCGCGCAGCACGAGCGACCTGCTCAACGGGTTCAGCATCGCGATGGGGCTCGCGATCGCGCTGGTCGGGGTGCTGTTCCTGGTCGTGGCCCGGTCGGTGCCCCAGCTGGTCGGGGTCACGTGGCTCGGGCTGGGTGCCTCGTTGACGATGCTGGCCCTGGCGGCCGTGCTGATGCCCAGTCCGCCGATCGTGCTGTTCTCCGTCGCCAGCCTCGGGTTCGGGTTGTCGTTGGTCGGGCGCCGACGGCACGCTGAGGCGCCGGGCTCCCTGGCTCCGGGGGCCGGGCGGGGCGCGGCGCGGGTCGCCTGACCGCGCGGCACCTGACCGTGCCGCACCTGACCGCGCGGCACCGGGGCGGGCCCGGCGGCCTGCGGCGCGCCAGAAACGGCCCGGGGCGGCGCGTCCGGAAGCCTGCGGCGGCGCGCCAGAAACGGCCCGGGGCGGTGTGCCCGAAGGCCTGCGGCGGCGCGCCCCGGAAACGGCCCGGGGCGGTGACTCCCAAGTCACCGCCCCGGACCTCCGCCGATCGGGCCAGGACCGGCCCCGTGGTCCCACCCTGGCCCACCGCCAGAGCGCCTAGCGCAGCACCGCCGCCCGCTCCACCGCCTTCGCCGCGACCTGGCGGAGCTCCGCCTCGTGCCCGTTGTCGTTCTCCCAACCCAGATCGCTGACCAGCACGATCACGTCGCCCACCCGGACCAGCGCCACGTAGGTCCGGTGTTCGGAGACCGGACCCCCCGGCACATAGGAGGACAGCTTCGTGTTCCGCAGCACGACCGAGTCGTCGCCCAACCCCGCCGGGCCGAGGATCTGCCACGCGCCGGAATCGGAGCCCGGGTCGCCCGGGCACCGCCCCAGCTGCTCGCGCACCTCGCCGAGGAACGTGGCGGCGCCTCCGGCCCGGTAGACCGACACCCGCCCCTGCACCGTGGTGATGGAGCGCAGGTTCTGGCGCGCGTAGTCGTCGGGCAGGGCCATGATCCCGGCCAGCGTCCGGGTCCGGACCCGCTGGCCGTCGCTCGGGTACCCGCCGCACACCGAGAGGGTCGTCGCCCCCCACAGGTCGTCGGCGTCGAGTTGGACGCTCGCAGTGTCCGCCGAGCCCAGTTTGAGGTCCGAGGCCCGCAGCATCGCGCCGTCCGGGATCGGCCCCGGATCGGGCACCCGGGAGGGACTCGCGCTCGCGCTCGGACTCGCGCTCACGGACGGGCTCACGGACGGGCTCGCCGACGCCGAGGCCCCGGGCGGCGGCGGCACCGGCCGCTCCCCGCCAGCGAACGAGGACACCCCGAACGCCACCCCGCCGACCACGACCAGCGCCGCGACCCCCGCCATGACCGCCGTCCGCCGGGTCCTCCGCGCACCCCGCCGACGGATCGCCGCCGCACCGGGCATCAGGACCGACTCGGTGTCGCGGGTCAGGCCACCGAGGGCATCAGTCAGGTTCTCAGACATTTTCGGTCGCTTCCCATGAGTCGGTGAGCAGTACTGCCAGTGCGGAGCGGCCCCGGGACAGCCGGGCCTTCACGGTGCCGGCCGGCGTGGCCGTGGCCGCGGCGATCTCGGCGACGGACTGCCCGCACAGGTGGTGCAGCACCACCGCCTCCCGCTGGGCGGCCGGGATCCGGGCCAGCGCCGCCATGATCGCCACATTGTCGGGTGAGGGGCCGGCGCTGACATCGGGCTCGGCGAGCCGGACCCGGGCGGCGAGCCACCGTTTCGCGGTCCGCCAGGTGCCGGCGGCCAACCGCCAGCCGACGGTACGGACCCACGCCTCGGGGTCGTCGTAGGTCGAGAGCCGGCCCCAGCGTTGCCAGGCGCGGGCGTACGCCTCCTGGGTCACGTCCTGGGCCGTGTTCAGGTCGCCGCACACGGCGTAGAGATAGGTCAGTACCCGTCGGTGGGTGTCCCGGTAGAACTGGTCGAAGCTTTCCGTTCCGCTCATGCGCGCCGTCCTGTTGTCGGTCTACGCAGTCATACACACCGCACGCGCCACCCGGTTGCACGCACCCGGGCACAGCTTTCCGGCGCCCGCACCGAGGTGGGCGGTGCTGACTCCCCGAGCCACGAAAAGCCAGATCGAACACAGCATCTGATTACGAGTGGGGCGGTGCCCCGACGCGCATCGGCCGGAGCCGAGGATGTCCACTCCGGCCCGGGCCCGGCGCCGGTGACGCCAGCTCCGGGCCCAGCCCGCCCGCCAACCCGAGCCGGGGATGCCAGCTCCGGGCCCAGCCCGCCGCCGACCCGGGCCGGGGATGTCCGCCCGGCGCCGCCCGGATCCCTACGCCCGCCCCGACGCGTACTCCGCGAGAATGCGGTCCAGCGTCCGCCGCGCGCTCCCGGCCTCCTCATCGACGTCGCCGAGCGAGTCGGCGCAGATCGAGAGCGTCTTCCACAGCGCCCACCCGCGCCCCCGCGCCCACTCCGCCTCGTCGACGGCGAGGACGTCCCGGAACGCGTCCCGCCCCTCGACGGTCAGCAGAGTCCACGCGACCGCCAGATCACACGCCGGATCGCCGACTCCACAGGTCCCGAAGTCGATGACGGCGGCCAGCCGCCCGTCCGCGAGCAGCAGGTTCCCCTGCGCGACATCACCGTGGAACCACGACTCGGCCCCGTCCCACGTCGCGTCCAGCGCGTCCCGCCAGATCTCGGCGACCAGCTCTCCGTCGACATGGCCGGCCAACGTCACGAGGGCGTCCCGCACCTTGTAGTCGTAGGTCCGCAGGGTCCCGCCCCGGAACCAGTTGTGCGTGCCCGGACGCGGACCGTCGGCCGGATCGACCCGCCGCAGCGCCGCGAGGAACCCGGCCAGGTCGCCCGCGAACCGCACCGGGTCGGCGATCCGGTCGGCGCGCGCCGTCTCGCCGTCGAGCCAGAAATAGACCGACCACGGGAACGGGTACCCCTCACCGGGTTGGCCCTTCGCCACCGGCGTGGACACCGGCAACGGCAGGCGGGGCGCCAACTCCGGCAGCCACCGGTGCTCCTTCTCCACCGCCAGCGCGTACTCCGCCGCGCTCGGCATCCGGACCGACAACTCGGCCCCGAGCCGGAACGTCCGGTTGTCCCAGCCGCCGGGCTCCACCGGCGTGACGGGCAGATCGGCCCACCGCGGGAACTGGGCGGCCACCAGCCGGCTCACGAGTTCGGCGGGGACGTCGACGCGCTGGGGCGGGGCACCCAGTTCCGGTGTGTCGCTCACAGACGGGGGTCCCTTTCTGTCGACGGTTCGCCGCCAGAGCACACCAGCGGGCACCCACCGTGTCAACGCGATTCCGCGCGCCAGGACGCCCGGGTCTGGTCATCGTTCGGTCGGTGGGTCAGGGGCCGGGGCTGGCTAGAATGCGTGACGATCGTCCATCGGCCGACTTGTCCTGCGAGCTGAGGAGTGTTGATGACTGATCCTTCGGCGGACGTGAAGGTGAGGTTCGAGCAGTCGGAAGCCCGCGGGAGAGTCGAAGCTGAGCCTCTGTCGCACGTGTCGATCGACCTGGGGCGGCCGGCGAGGGCACACGGTCCGATCGGACCCGACGCTCTCCGTCGTCATCTCACCCAGGCAGTTCCGTGGGTGTCCGCAGCTCGGCAGGGTAGTCGTGTGCGGGTGAGCACGTGCTACCTGGTGGATGACTATCTGAAAGACGTCCCGTCGCCGCTGGACTACCTGCCGGCGCTACTGGATGCCGCCCGCGAATGCGGACTTGGTCTCGACTATGTGGCCCGCACTTCGGCGCTTGCCCACTCGTCCGGCCTGTCACCCGCGCAATTGTTGGTTGGGCGTCTGGTAGCCGAACCCCTTCCGGGCGACGTGGGTGCGAGGCCGCCTCTGGAGGTGACCGGATGGCTCACCAACGGCCGGCGTTCTGTCGACCTTCCGCCGGGCGAGACGGCTGGGCGGGGCGCGTGGAATCCCCCCAGTCAGACTTCTGCGGTCGACCACTCGATCTTCGCTGACATCCAACTGTGGGGCGACGCCCAGGACGGGCAGCGTCCGTGGTCAGCCGCCTTGTTGGTCGCTGTGTGGCAGGCCCTACGTCTGGGTGCACTCCGTGATCATGGACGTGTTGGTCTCCGGCCACAGCCATGGGACGGTGGATGGCCAGAGCGTTGGGCTGATCTGCCGCCCATCGTCAAACTGACTCCCAACGCGGCCCCTTTCGCGGCCTATCGAAGCCTGTCCATCACGAACTTCGCTGGGACTCAGACCGCTTTCGCCGTCCGAACCATCCTCGACCAACTGATGGTGGACGAGGAGGTGTCCGGGCAGGTGCTGGATCGTGCCGCGAGGGAAGGCATCACGCTGTCCGCCAGCCTCATCGAGCGGATCAGCTACGTTCTCCTGTGAACCCGACGTCAGTCATCGTCCATGTCGACCTCGCGGATGAGTTCGCGCAGCCTGACCGCGCTGGCGGCCAGGTCGCTGGTCGCCCCCGCGGAGGAGATGATGCCTCGCGCCTGACGTGACAGTACGACCAGAGCCTGTGCGGTCGTGTCGAAATGATCTTTTATCGGCTGTGTCGTGCCCGTGTTGATGGCCTGCTGGATGGCGTCGGTGTCTTCGTCGTGATCGCGATCTGCGAGCTGCCGGAAGGTGTCCTGCGCCTCATGAAGTTGTCGACGGATATTGTCGGCTTCGGGCGAGTCGGCCCACGTCAGCCCCTGGCGACGCAGCTGGGGGCCGAGGTTCTCGCGGAAGGCCCACCACTGGGCTTCGGCATTGCGTAGCGCTGTGAGTGCGCTGTCGAGTTCGGCCCGGCTGTCCCAACTCATGTCGCATATCGCGCGCCAGCCGATGAAGATTTCCTCCAACTGGGTGTCGTACTGCTCGTCCGTCTGGGTCGGGATGAGTTCCTCCGTCAGTCGGTGCACCTGCGAGACGAGGTCGGTGACCGTCTCCGGGTCGAGTACCACCTGGCGGATCGTGACCACCAGGTCGTCCATAGACCGCAGGGCCGCTTGGACGACCCGTTCGTGACGTTGGTGTCTTCGCGTTTCGCGAGCGGAGATCCGTTGGATCACCATCAGGGCGATCGGGATGCCGATGAACGCACCCGCGAGTGACGAGACCAGGTTCACCGTGAACTGCAGGCCCGACCACCAGTCCCGGATATCGGCGAGCACGCCCACGCCGGCGATGGCGAGGCCGAGAGTCCACATGAGGATGCTTCCCACCCGAATGCCGAGGCTCGTCTCCGACCACGTTCGGGTGAGCCACCTGGGGCGCAGGGCGCGGCCGAGTGCGTGCCGCTTCGACGGCACGTTCGCGTGGACGGCGGACGGCAGATCCTCGGGCAGTGGGAACGAGGACGCCAGTCTGCGCTGGGACGTGCGCCGTTGGGGCGACGATGTTCGCTCTCCCGGTCTCGTGGCCGTGACCAGTGCGGCGGTGTCGGCTGCGTCCAGCCCCGTACGCAGCCGGTCAACGAGCGCCTCCCACTGGCGGCTCATTCGTGTGCTGTTCTCGAGGCTCCGCCACCGTGCTGCGGCATGCTCGTCGGCACGAGCGCCGGGCATCCACAGCGGGACAAGGAGGTCGAACACGGGCCGGAGCCGAGCGGACGCCTGCCGGGTGTCGATGTCACCCAACCTGTCCGCCACGGCGATGATCGATGTCAACAGCCAGTCGTGCAGCGCCAGATCCTCGCAGTACGCCAATGCCGGTCCGAGCTCGCCGTCGTGGACGTCGATCGTGACCGTGCGCGTCGATCCCCCATCTAGGCGGAACACCATGCGGGATTCCTCGCCGACGACCGCTGTCCAGCGAAGGTGGGTACGGAGGAGACGCAGCCGTGCCATCTGGTCGAGGCCGGGGTCGACCTGCAACGTTCCGTACAGCCTCGACCCGATGGCGCCCATGTCGATACGTTCGGTCTGCCGGTCCTTGACGAAAAGGCCAGCCAACAGCGTCGATGCGGAAAAACGTCCGGCGACCTCCAGGACTCCAGGACGGCCGAGGTAGTGCTGCCAGCCCTGACGGCTGTGCCGCCCTTCGACCACGAAGGCGTACGACGAGACCTGCAGGACCTGTCCGCCGGTGACGACGGCTCTGGAGGCGACCGTGCCCACCGCGCGCTTCGGACTCATACCCCCCAACGGCCCGTCGACACCGACATAGTGTGTCGGTGAGGTCGCCTGCCGAATCGGCCGTTCGTGCGATCGGACAGGCTCGCCAGGGACAATGGCGAGCAGTCGCGCCACGTCGGAGTTCGTCAGGCTTGTGGAGTGCGGAAGCAGGCCGGTATGGATCTCACCGATGACTACCCGCGGCCCAACCGGAACCTCTCCACGCGTTGAAACCATCGCGGCAGTGCCTCCACCGGTAGCCCCATTGTTGGCTTTCACAGTGTCACCAGTGGAACCTGCGGAGACAAGGAGTCGCGGACACCCCAGCCGGCCCGTCCCCGGACCGGCGCCCTGGCCTAGGCTCGGGTGGTGGGAAGCAGCGTGAGCAAGTGGCTGGTGGGCGATCGTCATGTCGCGTCGCTGGTGTTCGTGAGCGGAGATTTTCCCTGGCTCCACGGGCGGATGGAGCCAGGCCCGGACTTCGCGCTCGCGGCGGAGTACTTCGGGCCCGGGCCGGCCGATGGGCGATGGCTGGCGGACGAGGCCCTCGCGGCAGCGGGATACCCGCCGTCGACCTGGCTGCTGATCGACGAGGACGATGACGAGCCCTGCTATCTGCACGCGCTCGTGCTGCGGGAGGGTGACGCGGCGTCGTGGCGCTTCGGCCTCGACCCGCTCGACCTCGACTAGAAGAACCCGCTGAGGGCTGTCCCGCAATTGATCTTTGGCTCACTTCGGGTGTAGTCGGTCGCTGGTGGTCGGGGCGCCTATCCGGCGAGACCAGGAACCTCACGCCGCCTCCCCGCCTTCCGTAAGGCGGCGATGCCACCAGAGGTCAGCACGCCACTGCCGGCGATCAGCGAAGGGATCAGGCAGCGTGCGGTAGAGGTAAACGGCGTCCAAGGAGGCCACCTGGTGTTGCAACTCGGCGCGGGACCGCAAAGGCAGCTTCGCCAGCACTTCCGCAAGCACGGCACGCGCGTGCCTCACATCGTCGAGAGAGCAACCTCGACACGAGCAGTGAGCAGCCTGGGGATACAAGGGCCGCAGGCCAGGCTGTCGCACGAACGCTCGATACCGCCGCAGCGCGCGGGCTGTTGCACCGGGGAAGACGTAGTAGTCGCCCGAGAGGTGCTCAATTCGATGTATTGCCAGGCTGGTACGGGTGGACAGCCCGTGGATCCGACTCGGCGGTGGATCCTCCCAGATGCGGGGACCAGACTGTTGGACGAGCAGGTCGCCAGGCCGTCTACGCGGCATGGGCCCTTCGGATTGCGGTCATGGCCATCATCCTGCCAGCCCGACGCCTCACAGCCAAGGACCAACGGGACAGCCCTTACGTCGTGATCTGCTCGATTTCCGCGAGCATCAGGCGCAGAGACTGACTGTGTTTTTCTGGGGGAAGCTTGTTGAGGGCGTCGCGGGCATAGGTAGCCCCTCCGCTGGGATCACCTGACCGGGCCATCATGAGCCCTCTGTGCAATTCGATGTGCGTCGCGAAGCGGGGTAACGTGCCGGGTCGCGTTCGATCCGCGACCTCCTGGGCGTGGACGGCCTTCTGCTCCTCGCCGAGTCGGGACAGTAGGAGACTGCTGATGGTGGCCATGCGCCATTCAGGTATTGCGAAGTCGGAAATCTGCTCGGACGAACCGACGAGGTCGAACGTTCTCTTGGCGTCGTCCAGTGTTGCCAAGCTCGCACGCTTGTCGCCTCGCAGTCCTTGCACGTGGGCTAGGCCGAGCAGAGCATTGAGCCGCCCGAGCGAAGGCTGGTCACTCAGTGCGAGGGCATGCTCTGCGAGCGTCAAGGCGATCGGAAGGGAAGCGCCCTCATACGCAAGCGCGAGGGAGGCCCTGCCCCGAACCCAGACGCGTGTATTCGTGTGCTCCGAACGGTCGGCAATCTTGCCGGACAATCGGTACCAGGAAATGGCCTCTGCCGATTCCTTCGTCGTCTTGCCGTACACGGTCATCACTCGGGCGGCGATCGCCCACAGTTCCGGCGTTCCGAGACTCTGTTGAAGAATGACGAGGTCACCGGCGAGTTGATTCTGCAACTCGCCCGCACCTAGGGTCATGTAGTTGTAGCCATAGCCTTCCACCCTGTCACTCCAGTCGCCGTTCCTGTCGCGACCGTCGAGCGCGGCGGTGAAGCCATGGCGCAACAGTTCGGATGCGGCGATCGGTGCGACGACACTCGCGGCCAATCCCGTCAGGACACCACGGCGATCCACAGACTCTCCCAGCACTCTTTCGTATGCCAAAATCACGTCGGGACTGGCGCGCTTGACGCCGGTCTCAACATTCCCGAGATGACTTTTGCTGTAGTTGGTGCGACGCGCCATGGAGGACAAGCTGATTCCAGCCGCCTCTCTGGCAGCTCTCAGGCTCAGTCCTACGGCGTCCACGGGTTCCAACTGTGCACAGCCGAGCCTCCCTTTGGCTACGGGTGACTGACAACGGAAGACGATGGAAGACTACCTCCCCTGTGTGTCAGGAAGACAGGAGAAGACCGCTTGAACCTACTGTGAGTGGGTTTCATTGGACACGATTCGCATAGGGCGCTTCCCGTTGGTGGTAACCACATCGACCGGATGGTTCGGGCGGTGGTGGTTCCCAGCACACCATCGGCGGGAAGCTGCCCACTCATGTGGAAGGAGGCGGGAGATGCGCGACGACGCGGTTGTGATGTCGGTTGAAGAGGCTGAGGACGTCATGCGGAAGCACACGGAGTCCCCGGGAGGCTGGTGTCTGGGTTGCCGGAAGCCTGGAACGGAAGACGTGTTGTGGCCGTGTGCGGGCCGGCGAATCGCCTTCCAGATGTTGGTCGTCAGGGGGTTGCTGGCATGAGCGACCTGACGGTGGCCGAGCAGGTGCCGCAGTCTCCCATCACGGCGTTGATTCGCCTCCTGTCCGAGCTGGTCCTGGACGTGCACAAGGCCGCTGAAGGGGCGGACCTGTGCATCGGATGCGCGTTGGCGTCGGGTGCCGGGCAGTCGTTTCCCTGCTGGCCGGCTGACACCGCGCGACACGCCTTGCGGGTGGTGGGCGGTGGGTGACTACTACTCGTCGGCGGCAAACAGGGTCGCTCGATCTCAGGTCGCCGCGCGCAGCGCCGACAGCACGACGACCCCGAACTCATCTGAACCACACCCGCCGCGCCGTTTCGCCATGCGGCGTTGGGACGATCCGACGGGCGTCAGCGGTACGGGGATCGTGGCCTACGGGGTCGCGTGGACCGACGACAGAGTCGTCATGCGGTGGTTGGGGTCCACGACTGGCGTCACTCAGGTCGCCGTGTTCGATTCGATGGATGACCTGATGCGCATTCACGGTCACGGGGGTCGAACGGAAGTCGTATGGGTCGATCCCTACGTGCAGGACCCGGGAGAGATCCGTATCGGCGGGTATATCGACTGACCTAAGCGCCCGGAGTCGACCCACGCTCGGGAGCCGGCCACCTATTTGATCCTCCGCCCGGCGTGGGAAACCGCTTGAGTGTCCCCACTGCGGGCCGTGCCCGGACAGCCCTCCGATCGGCCGATGCGCGCCCGGCGCCGCCCCACTCGTAACCAGATGATGGGGTTGATCTGGGGGTTGGCGCTCGCCGGGCCGCGGCACCCTGGCGGCAGGCTAGCGGGCGGACTCGAGGAAGGATTCGATGACCGTGGCCAGTTGGACCGGGGTCTCGTGCATCGGGTAGTGGCCCGCGTTGGCCATCGCGCACAGCTCCGCGTTCGGGTAGTGCGCGAGGAAGGTGGCGTCCATCAGCGCGGGGGCGACCGCCGGGTCGTGCTCGCCGACGATCACCTTGACGGGTACCGGGTTGCCCGCGATCTCCGGGGCGAAGTCCGCCCGGCCCCACTCGGCCAGGTACGCGGCGAACGCGTCGCGGGAGGAGGTCGCCACCGAGTGCGCGACCATCGCGTCCAGCCAGGCGCCGCTGTTGCGGTTGCCCGTGGTGAAGTCGATGATGATCCGCCGGTTGTCGGGGGAGTCGGCCGCGCCGGAGAACAGGGCCCAGCCGGCCTCGTCGAACGGGAAGCCCGAGGCGGGGATGGGCGCGACGCCGACGAGCCGGCGGACCCGGTGCGGGGCGTCGGCGAGGACCCGTTGCGCCGCCGTGCCGCCCATCGAGTGGCCGATCAGGGAGAACGTGTCCCAGCCGAGGTCGTCGGCGAGGGCCAGCACGTCGGCGGAGATCTCCGCGAGGGTGTACTCGCCGGGCTCGTCCCTGCGCGCGCCGTAGCCCCGGTAGTCGGGGAAGGCGTACGTGAACGCCGTCCCGTCCAGGTAGCGGGGGAGCGAGCCCCACTCGTCGCCGGTGCCGAACCAGCCGTGCAGCGCGATGACCTTGTGCTCCCCGGAGCCGTGCAGCGTGACCATAGGCGGCAGTCTATCGTCACATCCGGCGGGGCACCGGGATCCGGTCCAGGTCGGCCGCCACGTACAGCTCCCCGGAGAACTCCTCCCGCGCCTCCTCCTCGAACGAACCCATCTCCGTGTACCGCTGCGAGAAGTGCGTCAGCACCAGCGCCCGCACCCCGCTCTCCGCCGCGACCCGCGCCGCCTGCCGCGCCGTCAGGTGCCCCACCTCGGCGGCCAGCCCGGCCTCGGCGTCCAGGAACGTCGACTCGATGACGAGCATGTCGACCCCCTCGGCGAGCGCGTACACCCCGTCGCACAGCCGGGTGTCCATCACGAACGCGAACCGCTGGCCGCGCCGCACCTCGCTGACCTCCGCCAGCAGGGGGCCGCCCTCGCGGATCAGCGCGGCCACGGCCGGGCCGGCGATGCCGCGCGCGGCCAGCTCGGCGGGGAGCATCCGCACGCCGTCGGGTTCGACCAGCCGGTAGCCGAAGGCCTCCACCGGGTGGTCGAGCCGGGCGGCCGACAGCCCGCCGCCGAGCGGGCCGTCCCCGGTCACCGGCTCCTCCACCAGGGTGGCGCGCTCGTGGAAGGCGGACGCGTAGCGCAGGCGGTGGAAGTACTCGGCGCCCGAGGCCGGGTAGTGCGCCGTCACCGGGTGCTTCACCTGGTCGAGGGACAGGCGCTGCACGATGCCGGGGACCCCGAGGCAGTGGTCGCCGTGCAGGTGGGTCACGCACAGCCGGGTGATGTCGGAGGCGGCCACCCCGGCGTACTGCATCTGGCGCTGGGTGCCCTCGCCCGGGTCGAAGAGCAGGCCCTGGTCGTCCCAGCGCAGGAAGTACCCGTTGTGGTTGCGGGTCCGGGTCGGCGCCTGGGAGCCGGTGCCCAGCACGATCAGCTCACGCATACGTGTACCGCAGCTGGGTGGTCTCCGTGTCGCCGAGCATCGCCGTCCGCCGGGTGCCGTCGGGTTTCCAGCCGCACTTCCCGTAGAACGCGATCGCCCGGTCGTTGCCGTCGAGGACCCACAGCTCGAACGCGTCGTGGCCGCGCGCCCGGAGCGCGTCGAGGGCGGCGGCCATCAGGAGCCGGGCGACGCCGGTGCCGTGCGCGGGCGGGACGACGTGGATCGCGCACAGCAGGCCGCGGCCGTCCCCGCCGGGGCCGACGTAACAGAAGCCGACCGGGGCGCCGTCGCGTTCGGCGAGCAGCAGCTGATGGGTACCGGCCTCGCGGGGCAGGCGCTCGGCCCAGTAGGCGCGCATCGCGTCGGGGTCCATCGCGGCGAGCGCCTCGGGGGACAGGATGCGGGCGTAGCCGGCCCGGCGCGCGGCGGAGTGCACCGCGCCGACGGCGGGCACGTCGTCGGGCCCACCGGGCCGAATGATCACCGACATCCGTCGAGCCTACGACGGCCCGGGCGGGGGACCGGGCCGGGTTCGCGCGCCGGGGCCGGCTGGTGGTGTGCCCGGGGCTCGGGCGGCTCGCGGGGGTACCCGAAAAGAAGTGGGGCGAATCAGGTCGTTCTGGCAGGGTGGCTCGCATGATCGAGAACTTGCGGGCCACGGTGCAGAGCCGGATCGACGTCCTCGTCGCCTCGGGCCGGGAGGTCGGCGTGCAGGTCGCGGCGTACCTGCACGGGGAGTTGATCGTCGACGCCTGCGCGGGGACCGCCGACCTGTCCACCGGCCGGCCCGTCACCCCCGACACCCCGTTCTTCAGCTACTCCACGGGCAAGGGGCTCGCCGCGACGGCCGTGCACGTCCTCGCCGAGCACGGCCACCTCGACTACGACCTGCGGATCGCCGACGTGTGGCCGGAGTACGCCCGGCACGGCAAGGGGGCCACCACGCTGCGGCACGCGCTCGCCCACACGGCCGGCGTCCCGGCGCTGCCCGCCGACACCACCCCGGAGGACTTCGCCGACTGGGAGCGGATGTGCGCGGTGCTGGCCGACAGCGTGCCCGAATGGCCGCCCGGCGAGGGGTACGGCTACCACGCCTGGACGTTCGGCTGGCTCGTCGGCGAGGTGGTGCGCCGCGCGACGGGGCGGACGCTCGCCGAGGTGCTCGCCGAGGACGTGGCCGCGCCGCTGGGGGTGGCGGGGGAGCTGTTCTTCGGCGTACCCGACCAGGATCTCGACCGGCTCGCCATCCTGGAGGAACGCGACTGGGCGGCGACCCTGGACCACCTGAGCGCGCACGTCCCGCGCTTCGACCGGCTCGTGCCACCCGGAGTGCGGATGGACGCGGCCCTCGGCAACCGGCGCGATCTGCTGCGCGCCGACCTGCCCGCGACCGGCACGGTGACCGCCCGCGCGGTCGCCCGGATGTACGCCGCCCTGCTCGGCGAGGTCGACGGCGTCCGCCTGATCTCCCCGGACCGGCTGCGCGCGGCGCTGACGGTGACCCACCACGGGCCGGACTGGGCGTTCGGCCAGGAGTCCCCGATGGGCCTCGGCTACGCCCTGCTGGAGGACGGCACCGTGTTCGGCACGAGCGGCCTCGGCGGCAGCCTGGCCTACGCGGTTCCCGGCTCGGGGCTGACCGTGGCGGCGACGAAGAACATGCTGGCCTACGGCGACGGCGACCCCATGGAGGAGCTGCGGGTGCTCATCCAGGAGGCCGTCGGGTGAGGAGCCGCGCGGTCCGGCCGGGCCGCCGGACCGCGCGAAGATCACAACCCTTCGTCGGGTACGAGGAACCCGTCGCTCCCGTCCAGTACCACCTGCACCGGCAGGAACCCCCACCCCCAGCCGACCGCCCGCTCCGACAGCGCCCCGCCCCGGACCTGCGGCTCGAACAGCCCCCCGCCGCCGGCCGGCTCGAACAGCGACCTGCCCGGCTCCGGCGCCCCGCCCGGGGCCGCGGGCTCGAACGGGGTCTCACCCCGGGGCTCGAAGTCGCCCGGGCCGTGCCCGGCCAGCGCCTCGACCAGCTCGCCGCGCACGGTGTCCACGAACCCGGGATCGGGCCCGTCGTACCGGTCGAGTCGTTCCACGATCCGGGCCAGCGAGCCGAGCATCCGCAGCTCCTCCAGCCGGGCCAGCACCTCGGCGGGCGCGGTCACCGCACCCCCAGGTGGGCGAGCGCGGCCTCGCTGGCGGCCAGCCGGTCGCCGTCCAGGTTGGCCGGCCGGTCGAGGGCGACGGCACCCAGCGGCCGGTCGTGGGTGGCGTCGATGGTCTCGACGTGCGCCACGCCGTCCACGTCGTAGGACATCACCACCCGGATCGGGGCCTCGTCGGGCAGCCCGGGCGGCAGGGCGAGCACGCTGCGGTGCAGGACGGCGACGTGCTCCGGGTCGGAGTCCTCGCCCTCGGTCACGGAGGCGTGCAGTCTGCTCTGCCGGGGCTGCACCGTCACGAAGGTCTCCTCGTACCGGCACGGGACCGGGCTGTTCCGGGGGATGATGACGAAGTTGGTGAGCTGGCCGGTGTCCGCGTCCAGGGCGATCGTGCCCAGCGCCTGCGAGGTGACGTCGGTGACCGTCACGGTCGGCCGGGGCGCCGTCAACGAACCGGCGATCACGGCCGCCCCCAACGCCACCGCCTCGTCGGGGTGCACGCCGGGCTCCGGTACCCGGTGGGTCAGCCGGCCGATCAGCTCGCGGACCATGGGCATCCGGGTGCAGCCGCCGACCAGGAGCACCCGGTCGACGTCGCGCCAGGACAGCTGGGCCTCGTCCATGACGGACTCCAGGAGCAGTTCCGTCCGGTACAGCAGGCCGGCCGACAGGTCCTCGAACTCGCTCCGGGACACCTGGAACGAGTACGTCCGCTCCCGCACGGTCAGCCGGACCGAGGCGGTGTCCGCAGTGGACAGCCGGATCTTCGCGGTCTCGCAGCGCTCGCGGAGTTCGGCGGACAGCACCGGGTCGCGGGTGACGTCGGGGCCGCCCTGCTCGATGATCCGGGTCGCCAGGTACCCGATCAGCAGGTTGTCGAAGTCGCACCCGCCGAGGTGCCGGTCCCCGTCGGTGGCGATCACCTCGTAGTCGCCGTCGACCACGCGCAGCACGGTGGCGTCGAACGTGCCGCCGCCCAGGTCGTAGACGAAGAACACGCCGTCCTGGCCGGAGTGCGTCCCGTAGCCGACGGCCGCGGCGGTGGGCTCGTTGACCAGGCGGTGCACGGTGAGTCCGGCGAGCCGGCCGGCGTCGCGGGTGGCCGTGCGCCGGGCGTCGTCGAAGTACGCGGGGACCGTGATCACCACGTCGCGCACCGGCCGGCCGAGCGCGGCGGCGGCGTCCTCGGCGAGCCGGCGGAGCAGGAGCGCGGAGACCTCCTCGGCCCGGTACCCCCGGCCGACCGCGTCGACGTGCACCGCCGCCGCCTCGCCCATCCGGCGCTTGACGAACTGCACGCAGTCGCCGGGCCGGCTCGCGGCGGACCGGCGGGCCAGGGTGCCGACCAGCACCCCGGTGGGACTCTCGAACAGCACGACCGACGGGGTCAGCCGCTCGCCGTCCCGGTTGACCAGGAGCTCGGGCCGGCCGTCGGCGTCGAGCGCGGCGACCGCGGAGTACGTGGTGCCGAGATCGATCCCGATCACCTCCACCGGGCGCCTCCCCGCAGCCGGGCGAGTTCCCCGGTGGACGTGACGACTTCCTCGGTGAATAACGGCGGAGATACCGGAAAAGACAATGTTTTGTTATCGGTGAGTAAACATCGGAGGCCGTGAGGAAAATTCATTTCAGCTTGTGCCAACCAATTTCCCCGTTTCTCCGAGTGGCGCTTCGCAGTCCGACGTTTTGCCTGGTCAGGGGCGCTCGCAATGCGTGAGGTGCCAATGATCTCGTCATGGTCGATCATGATTGGAGAGTCCAATGCTTTCGGCGCACGGATAACTGTGCCGGATCATATCCACGGACGTCGGGATCGAGGAGTCGGCCGAGTGGATGAGGTCAACCAATTCCCCATGACGAAAACGGAACGACTGGGCGGGTGCGGAGAAAGCCCGACCGTGATAGGTGTCAGCCCACTGTGGACGCGCACACCCCTGGCACGTGGCCCCGCCGAGCTCCGCCCGTCCCGGGCCGGACCTGGCCCCCCGGAGGGCCCGACCGGGAAGGGCCGCTCCACCGGCCGGGACTCGGGTAGTTTCTGAGGGATCGCGGAGGAGGCGTTCAGGTGGCTACTGGTGGCTTGTCGACGAAACGGCTGGCCCGGGTGCGGGCACTGCTCGACCGGCACGTCGACTCCGGCTTCGCCCCGGGCATGCTGGCCGTCCTCGCCCGGCACGGCGACGTGCACGTCGAGGCGGCGGGCACCCTCGCGTTCGAGGGCCCGGGCTCGCGGACGCCGGTCGCCCCCGACACCGTCTTCCGCGTGAAATCGATGTCGAAGCCGATCGTCGCCGCGTGCGCGATGACGCTCGTCGAGGACTGCACCCTCCGCCTGGACGACCCGGTCGACGACCTCCTCCCGGAACTGGCCGGCATGACCGTGCTCGCCGACCCGCACGGTCCGCTGGAGAACACCGTGCCGGCGAACCGCCCGATCACGCTGCGGGACCTGCTCGCCAGCACCCTCGGCACCGGCATGGTCCCCGCCGAGCCGGGAACGGTCCCCATCGCCGACGCGCTGGGCGCCCTCGGCGGGGCGCCGCCGGACGAGTGGCTGCGCCGGCTCGGCGCGCTGCCGCTCGTCCACCAGCCGGGTGAGCGGTGGATGTACGACACCGCCTTCGACGTGACGGGCGTCCTCATCGCCCGGGCCACCGGCGGGTCCCTCGGGGACGCCCTGCGGGAGCGGGTCTGCGGACCGCTGGGGATGAAGGACACCGGCTTCACGGTGGGCGGCGACGGCCCGGGGCGGTTGGCGACGGCGTACGAACGCGACAACGCCGCCACCGGTGAGCCGGTCGTCGAGGACGGCCCCGACGGGCGGTGGACCCGGCCGCACGTGTTCGAGAGCGGTGCCGGGGGGCTCGTCTCGACCGGCGACGACTTCCTCGCCTTCGCGTCGGCGCTGCTGGCCGGCGGCACCCACCACGGCGGGCGGGTCCTCTCTCGGCCGTCGGTGACCCTGATGACCGGCGACCACCTGACCCCCGCCCAGAAGGAGGTCTCCGGGTTCTGGCCGGGGTACTTCGACACCACGGGCTGGGGTTTCGGGCTGTCGGTCCGCACCCGGCGGACGCACCTGGGCCCGTCGGTCGGCAGCTACGGCTGGACCGGCTACTACGGCACGTCCTGGTACAACGATCCCGCCGAGGACCTGACGGTGATCGTCATGATGCAGAGGGCGCACGCGGGCGACCCGCGGCTGCCGATGTGGAACGACCTCTGGACCGCCGTCTACCAGGCGATCGACGACTGACCCGGGACACTCAGCCGGAGCCCTGGGGGGTGATCAGGCCGCTCTCGTAGGCGACCACCACCGCCTGCGCCCGGTCCCGCAGCCCCAGCTTCCCCAGGATCCGCCCCACGTGCGTCTTGATGGTCTGCTCCGCGATCACCAGCTCGGCGGCGATCTCCCCATTGGACAGTCCCCGGGCGATCAGCACGAGCACCTCGGTCTCCCGGGTGGTCAGCGCGCCCAGCGCGGCGGGCGGCGGACCGCTCGGCCGGCGGGCGAACTCCGCGATCAGCCGGCCGGTCACCCTCGGGGCGAGCAGCCCGTCCCCGGCGGCGACGACCCTGACCGCCTGGATCAGCTCGGCGGCCGGCGCGTCCTTGAGGAGGAAGCCGCTGGCGCCGGCGCGCAGGGCCTCGTACACGTAGTCGTCCAGGTCGAACGTCGTCAGGATCAGCACCCGGACCCGGTGCGGCTCCGGGTGCTCGATGCCCCGGCGCTGGTCGGAGGCGGGTGACCTGCCGCTGCCGGGGTTGAGGGCGCCGACGGTGGTGCCCGCGCCCGCCGTGGTCCGCGCGCCGTCGGTCTGGTCCAGGATGATCCGGGTCGCCTCGATGCCGTCCATCACGGGCATCCGGACGTCCATGAGGACCACGTCGGGCAGGGTCCGCTTCGCCACGGCGACCGCCGCCGCGCCGTTCTCGGCGTCCCCGACGACCTCGATGTCGGGCTGCGCGGCGAGGAGCGCCCCGAAACCCTGCCGCACCATGGCCTGGTCGTCGACGATCATGACCCTAATCATCGGTATACGGTAGCCGGGCGCTGACCCGCCAACCGCCGTCGGTGGTGGGGCCGGCGGCCAGGTCGCCGCCGAGCATGCCGACCCGTTCGCGCATCCCGACGAGGCCGTGGCCCGGGCCGGTGTGCGCCGTGGGCCCGTGCGGGGACGCCGCGTTGCGCACGAGGAGCCCGAGCCCGGCCGGTTCCCGGCGCACCTCGACCGTGACCGCCGCCCCCGGTGCGTGCCGGCTGGCGTTGGACAGGGCCTCCTGCACGATCCGGTACCCCGTGAGGCTGACGCCGGCCGGCAGCACCGCCTCCCCGGTGACGGTCGCCTCGACCCGCACCCCGGCGGCCCGCGCGGTCTCCAGCAGGCCGCCCAGCGCGTCGAGGCCGGGCTGCGGGGCGCGCTCGGCGGCGGCGTCCTCGCTGCGCAGCACCCCGAGGAGCCGGCGCATCTCCGTCAGCGCCTCGCGGGCGGCGTCGCCGAGTTCGGCGAGCTCGGTGGTCGCCGACTCGGGCAGGTCCGGGATCCGGTACGGCGCGGTCTGGGCGCGCACCGTGATCATCGACAGGTGGTGTGCGACGACGTCGTGCAGTTCGCGGGCGATCCTGGTCCGCTCCTCCAGGACGGCGCGCCGGGCGTGCTCGACCTCGGTGCGTTTCTCCTCGACCTCGAGCCGGCTCTGGGCCTGGCGGCGGCGGCCGATCTGGTAGCCGAGCAGCAGGAGCACGGCGACGGGCACCATGCACGCGGCGACGTTGTCCCGGTTCACGAACAGGGTGATCGGGACGATCGTTATCAGACCCACCCAGGTCACCACGCCGGCCGGGTTGCGCAGGGCCACCACGAACAGCACGACCAGGCCGATCAGGATCTGGGCGGGGTTCCACGGCCAGGGCTGGTTGTCCAGATACGCCCGGGCCAGGCCGCCGAGGAGCATGCCGGCCACCGTGACCCGCCACGCCCACAGCGGCCAGCGGACCACCAGCGCGAGCGGCAGGCAGCTGAGCACGGCGAGCACCGGGTCGCGGAGCGAGTCGGGGTTCTTCTGGGAGTTCAGGAGCGACCAGGTGGACCAGGCCAGCAGCGCCGCCGCCACGACGAACAGCACCCGCACGTTCCGCCACCTCGGCGTCGGCGGGCCGGTGTCGCGCCCGGTCCACAGCGCGGAGAGCAGCGCGCCGCCGACCCCCCGGAAGAACTCCCTCATGTCTCCGCAGCCTACGGGCCCCGCACGCCCCCGACATCGGACCACGGAGCTACCACCCAGGTACCACCCGCGGCCGGCGGGCCGGGCCACGACAGCCCCCGCCGCCTACGCCAGCCCCCGCACCCGGCAGGTCACGCCACGGCGCGCAGCCGCGGAATGGTCTCGTCCGGCAGCCGGATCAGCCCCTCCCGGATCGCGAGCACCGCCGCCTCGGTCCGCGACCCGCACCCCAACTTGGCGAGGACGTGCTCCACGTGCTTGGCGGCCGTCTTCGGCGCGACCGTGAGCGCCCCGGCGATCTGCGGATTGCTGTACCCGGCGACCATCAGGTTCAGCACGTCCAGCTCCCGGGCGGTCAGCTCGTACGGCAGCCGCGCCGGCGTCTCGACCACGACCGCGCCGCCCGCGACCGGGTACATCCGCACCTGGTGCCAGCCGCCCTCGGGATCCGGCCACCAGAACCGGGGCGGCACGTGCCCGCCGGCCAGGTGCCGCGCGACATCGGCCACCAGCCCGTCGCCCCGGGCCAGCTGCGGTCCGAGGTCGCAGCCCGGCACGGCCACGGCCCGGCCCTCCCGGCTCACCACGGCCGCGCGGTCCCCGGGGCCCAGCAGGGTCAGCGGGTCGGTGGCGGCGCGCATCCCGTCGGCGACCCCGGACAGCATCGTCTGGAGCACGACCAGCGCGGGGACCACGTCGTCGGCGGGGTGCGCGGTGCTGTCCGTGGACAGGTGCAGGCTGCCGGTGTAGCGGCCGGCCCGGGTGTACAGGCACACGGTCACGCCCTCGACGAAACCGTTGGGCAGGAACGTCTCCAGGGCCGAGCGGGTCTCCCGGTACGGCACCTCGCCGGGCACGTCCTGCCAGCGCAGCGGGGTGGTGGTGCTGCCGCGCATCGTCCGGTAGCCGATGTCGTCGTCCACGAACGTGGTGTCCAGGTAGCGCAGCACGTCGTCGGGGTAGCCGTCGTTGGCGAGGGTGCGGTGCTCACCGGTCAGCGGGTCGTACCGGCTGAGGGACGCCGCCGCGAACGGGACGATCCGGTGGATGACGCGCAGCGCCTCGGAGGCGGCCTGCGCCGGGTCGGCCGTACCACCCGCCACGCAGCCGACCTCGACCAGCACGTCCTGCCACACGGGCGCCTCCCCCCTGTGCTGTGCGGCAAGAGTGCCCAGGTCACGGCACTGGTGTCAAGGAGATCGATCGAGCGAAGTTCTTACAAGAAATGGGGAGGTTGACGTATTCACAACCAGCGTTGACATCGTTAGCGTCGATCTCCTACGGCGCTCCCGAGGGGGGTCTGAGGGCGGCGCCGGCGGGGAAGGGGCCACGGGTAGCGCCAGGGGGTGGCGCGCCCGGCCCCGGCCCCGACGCCAGTAAGGGGGCCAGGCATGACGATCGACATGGAATGGACGCTGCGGGCGAGCTGCCGGGGAAGCAACCCGGAGGCCCTGTACGTCGACGGGGCCGCCCAGCACGAGGCCAAACGGATCTGTGAGCACTGCCCGGTCCGGTACCGCTGCCTCGCCGAGGCGCTCGACGCGGGCGACGAGCACGGCGTGTGGGGCGGGATGACCGACCGGGAGCGCCGCGCCCTGCGCAAGCAGCACCCGAGGGTCACCAGCTGGCGCGACCTGTTCGCCGAGGCGCTCGGCCCGAGGGCGCAGGTCTGGGCGCTGGGCGAGAAGCGCACGATCCCGGTCTGACGACGCCCTCCCCGCTCGGGCGCCCCGACGTCGCACCTGCTCGGAGCGACGGGGGCCGCCCGGCGCCCGAACCCGCCCCGTCTGGCGGAACTGACGGGCGTTGCCCCGACTGGACGTGAGGGGCTAGTTTCGTGGGGTGATGTCGAGCGAGGTGGACGAACGCTACGAACACCTCCGGGCACTGCTCACCGGCGACGAGAGAGCCACCGGCCTGCGGTACCGCCACGAGACCCGCTTCCCCCGCCTCCTGAGCTACTGGGCCTACGAGGGCCGCGGCAGCAACGTGTCCTGGTGGTGCGTGTGGTGGGTGCTGCCGAGGCCGGGCCTGCTGCTCCGCCGGGCGGCCCTGGTCGGCTGGACGACGTCCGACCTGGGCGTCGACGAGGACAGTGGCCGGCACCGGGTGGTCTACGACGACTGCGACGACTGGCTCTACACCGGACCGGCGGCGCGCCGGATCTACAAGCACGCCCTAGGCGAGGCCCAGCTCCTCTACGTGGACACCTGGCCCAAACCACTCTGGCCGGACGTCGACGGCAACATCAGCTGACGGGTACGCCCCAGCCGCCCCGGGTCAGGCGCCGCCAGGCACGCGCCCCGAGCCGACCAGCCCGCCGGGCGCACCCGCCCGACGGGACACCCGGGAGCCCGCCGCCGTCCTCGTACCGGACAGCGGCGGCCTCCCGGAAGTGCCGACCGGCACCGGGCCGGGTGTCGCCGTAACCATCGAAGCTCGTCGCTCTTGATCTGCTCTCAGTGCAGGCGCGGGGCCTCGTCACCCCGGGAGCGCTTCAGTTCGAAGAATCCGGGGGTACCGGCGACGAGCAGCACCCCGTCCCACAGCTTCCCGGCGGCCTCGTCCCGGGGCACCGGGGTCACGACCGGCCCGAAGAAGGCGATGGTCTCCCCGTCGGCCCCGGGCACGTGGATGACGGGGGTGCCGACGTCCTGGCCGACGAGGTCCATGCCCGCGTGGTGGCTGGCGCGCAGCTCGGCGTCCAGGGCGTCGGAGTGCGCGGCCTCCGCCAGGTCGGCGGGCAGGCCCACCTCGGCGAGCGCGCCCAGGATGATCTCCTCGGGGGTGCCCCGGTCGGGGGTGTGGATCCGGTTGCCGAGGGCGGTGTAGAGCGGCAGCAGGATCTTGTTGCCGAACCGCTGCTCGGCCGCGATGCACACCCGCACCGGGCCCCAGGCGGTGACCAGGAAGTCGAGGTAGCTCTGCGGCAGGTCGCGGCCGTCGTTCAGCACGGACAGGCTCATGACGTGGAACCGGAAGTCGACGGGACGGACCTTCTCGACCTCCAGCAGCCAGCGGGAGGTGACCCAGGCCCAGGGGCAGGAGGGGTCGAACCACATGTCAGCGGTGAGACGTTCGGTAGTCATTACCGAACTCTAGCCACGACCTGGGCCTGTAACGTTGGTGTTATGCGCCACCAGGCAGGGTAGGGACCATGCGCGTACTGATTGCCGAGGACGAACCGACGCTCGCCGAGCACATCGCCGACGGGCTGCGCGACGCCGGCATGGCCGTCGACGTCGCCCCGGACGGCGCGGACGCGCTCGCCAAGGTCGGCGTGAACGCCTACGACGTCCTGGTCCTCGACCGCGACCTGCCCGTCCTGCACGGCGACGACGTGTGCCGGGCGCTCGCGGGCCGGGCCGACGCGCCCCTGATCATCATGCTCACGGCGTTCGTGGAGCTGGCCGACCGGCTCGACGGGCTGGCGATGGGCGCCGACGACTACCTGGGCAAGCCGTTCGCGTTCGACGAGCTGGTGCTGCGGGTCCGGGCCCTGGGCCGGCGGGGCCGCAGCCAGTCCGCGCTGCTCCGGCGGGACTCCATCGAGATGGACACCCTGCGCCGGACGGTCTGGCGGGACGGCCAGCAGATCCGGCTCACCGCCAAGGAGTTCGCCGTCCTGGAGGCGCTGATGGTCTCCGACGGCGCCGTGGTCAGCACCGAGACCCTGCTCGAACGGGTCTGGGACGAGAACACCGACCCGTTCACCAACACGGTGCGGGTCACGATGAACCGGCTGCGCCGCAAGCTCGGCGACCCGGCGGTCATCGAGACCCTGGTCGGCTCCGGGTACCGGCTGCCGTGAGCAGACGGCTCACGATCCGGGCCCGGCTGACCCTCCTCTACGGCACGGTGTTCCTGCTCGGCGGGCTGCTGCTCATCGCGATCATGGTGTTCTCGGTCCGGTCCGACATCCTGAACCAGCCGACCACGGCGGAACTGCACGACCGGGCCAGCTCCCAGGCCGGCCAGCCGCCGACCACGGACTCCGAGGCCGTGGCCGCCGAGGAGCGGATCCGCCAGAAGCTGCGCGAGGACGCCCTCAAGCGGCTCGCCGCGAACTCGGTGGCCGTCCTCGGCGTGCTCGTCCTGCTGTCCGGCGGGGCCGGCTGGCTGATCGCGGGCCGGACCCTGGGCCGGTTGCGCCAGCTCACCGACGCGGCCCGGCGCGCGGGGGAGAACACGCTGCACGAGCGCCTCGACCTGCCCGGGCCGCACGACGAGATCAAGGAGCTCGGGGACACGTTCGACGCGATGCTCGCCCGGTTGGACGCCTCCTTCGAGGGGCAGCGCCGGTTCGTCGCCAACGCGTCGCACGAGCTGCGTACCCCGCTGGCCGTGACCCGGACCGCCGTGGAGGTCACCCTGGCCAAGCCGGCGGCCTCCGAGAGCCAGCTGCGGGCGATGGGGGAGGACGTGCGCTCGGCCACCCTGCGCGCCGAGCGGCTGATCGACAGCCTGCTGACCCTGGCCCGCAGCGAGCAGGAGGTCCGGGGCGGCGAGGTGGACGACCTGGCGGACCTGGCGGCGGAGGCGGTGGACGCGGTCCGGCGCGAGGCGGGCCTGCACGGCGTGACGGTCACCGCGGACCTGGAGTCCGTACCGGTCCGCGGCGACGTGGCGCTGCTGTCCCGGGCGGTGGAGAACCTGGTGGAGAACGCGGTCCGGCACAACGTCCGGGGCGGTTCGGTGCGGGTCACGACCGGCGCGGGTGTCCTGCGGGTGGTCAACGACGGCGAGGTGATCGGGCCGGAGCTGCTCGGTCAGCTGTTCGAGCCGTTCCACCGGGGCAGCCGCAGCCGGTTGGGGGGTGGCGGGGTCGGCCTCGGCCTGTCGATCGTGCGGTCGGTGGCCCGGGCGCACGGCGGGACCGTGGAGGCGGAGGCGCAGGTCGGGGGCGGCCTGGTGGTCACGCTGGCGCTCCCCGTCGCGGATTGATCACCTGATCGTTACCCGCTGGTACATAAATCGATAAGGATAGTTAACATAACACGTGATTTAAGTAACTTTTATTTTAACCTTGGGTTCCCCTTGAACCGTTGATCTTAATACTCCGAGCTACCGCTACAGCGGTTTACCCACCCCTCCGGAGGATTGACAATGGTCCCCTTCGATCCAAAGCGCGCTGTGAAGGCTGGTGCCGGGCTCGCGCTCGTCGCCGGTCTGCTCGGTCTCCCGGCCGCAGCGACCGCCGCCCCGAACGCCCCCACCCCGCTCGCGTCGGCCTCTGTCGCCGTCGCGGACGCCAAGGCCAGCCTCCGCACGCACGGCGCGGCCCTCCGGGCGAGCGGCTCCGACGCGTTCACCGCCAAGGGCAGCACGGTCGACCCCAACGGCACCCGGCACGTGCGCTTCGACCGCAGCTACAAGGGCCTGGCGGTCCTCGGCGGCGACGTGATCGTGCACAGCGCGGCGAACGGCCAGTTCAAGGAGGCCAGCGTCGGCCTCGAGGCCCCGCTGAACCTGTCGACCAGCCCGGCGGTCACGGCGCAGCGCGCCGCGGCCCTCGCGGTCGGCGGCTACGCGGGCAAGCCGGCCAGCTCGACCCCGCAGCTCGTCGTGGACGCCACCGCCGGCTCCCCGGCGCTGGCCTACCGGGTCGTCGTCGACGGCAAGGCCGCCGACGGCGGCGCCAGCCGGATGAACGTCCTGATCGACGCGCAGTCCGGCCTGATCCGCAACGCGTGGGACGACGTGCAGACGTTCGCCACCCGCAACCGCCCGGCCAAGGCCGGCGCGGCCACGGCGATCGCGGCCGGCCCGGCGACGGGCAACGGCAAGGGCTACCAGGTCGGCAACGTCTCCCTCGGCGTGAACCAGAAGGCCGACGGCAACTACGAGCTGCTCGACCCGAGCCGGGGCAACGGCGAGACCCGCGACGCCAACAACAAGGGCGACGCGCAGGGCAACACCGACCCGACGGTCGCCAACTCGCTGTCCTTCACCAGCGCGAACGGCACGTTCGGCGACAACACGCTGAACAACCGGGCGACGGTGGCCGTGGACGCGCACTACGGCGTCCAGTGGACCTGGGACTACTTCAAGAACGTCCACGGCCGCAACGGCATCAAGGGCGACGGCGTCGGCGCGCGTTCCTACGTGCACTACTACGTCAACTACGACAACGCCGGCTGGTCGGACTCGTGCTTCTGCATGATCTACGGTGACGGGGCCGCCGGCTCCAAGCCGTTCACCGAGCTGGACGTCGCCGGCCACGAGATGGGGCACGGCGTCACCGCCTCCGTCGCGGGCCTGATCTACTCGGGTGAGTCCGGCGGCCTGAACGAGGCCACCTCGGACATCTTCGGCACGCTGGTCGAGTTCTACGCCAACGCCGCCGCGGACACCCCCGACTACCTGATCGGCGAGAAGATCGACATCCGGGGCAACGGCACGCCGCTGCGCTGGATGGACGAGCCGAACAAGGACGGGTCCTCGCACAGCTGCTGGTCGACCAGCACCAAGAACGTCGACGTGCACTACTCGTCCGGCGTCGGCAACAAGTTCTTCTACCAGCTGGCCGTCGGCTCCGGTTCGACCTCGTGGGGCAACAGCCCGACCTGCGCGAGCGCCCCGGCCGTCACCGGCATCGGCAACGACAAGGCCGGCAAGATCTGGTACAAGGCCCTCGACGCGTACATGACGACGTCGGAGACCTACGCCAAGGCCCGGATCTCCACGATCAAGGCCGCGAACGACCTGTACGGCGCCACCGAGTGCAACGCCGTCAAGGCCGCGTGGAAGGCCGTCAACGTCGCGGTCCAGACCGGCGAGCCGGCCTGCGCCTCCACCCCGTCGGGCAGCCCGACCGTCACCAACCCGGGCAACCTGACCGGCAAGGTCGGCGTCGCGTTCTCCCAGCAGGTCAGCGCCACCGACCCGCAGGGTGACGCGGTCACCTTCTCCGCCACCGGCCTGCCGGCCGGCCTCGCGATCAGCACCTCCGGTCTGATCTCGGGCACCCCGACCACGGCGGGTACCGCCAACGTGGTCGTCACGGCGAAGGACCCGGCGAACAACGCGGGTACCGCCTCGTTCACCATCACCGTCAGCCCGGCCTCGGGTGGCTGCACCGCCGCCCAGGTCGTCGCGAACGGTGGCTTCGAGTCCGGTGCCGCCTCGTGGACCGCGTCGTCCGGCGTGATCGACAACGGCACCTCGCAGCCGGCGCGCAGCGGCTCGTACAAGGCGTGGCTGAACGGCTACGGCAAGGCGCACACCGACACCCTGACCCAGTCGGTGACCGTCCCGTCGGGCTGCTCGACGTACACGCTGAGCTTCTACGTGCACATCGACACGGCCGAGTCGGGCTCCACCGCCTACGACAAGCTGACCGTGAAGGCCGGCAGCACCACCCTGGCGACCTACAGCAACGCGAACGCCGCCAGCGGGTACGTCCTGAAGAGCTTCAACCTGTCGGCCTTCGCCGGTCAGACCGTGACGCTCTCCTTCACCGGTGTTGAGGACTCGAGCCTCAAGACCAACTTCGTGATCGACGACGTGAACCTCAACGTCTCCTGATCACACTGGTCGGCACCGGCGCGCTCAGCTCGCGCGCCGGTGCCGACCGCCTTCGCACCCCCCGGTACTTCTGTGAAGGAGCCCCTCATGCGCAGCACCCCCACGAGACGCGCGGCGATCCTCGCCGGCATCGGCACGGTCGTGACCGCGGCGGTGCTCGCAGCCGCCCACCCCACGATGGCCACGACGACGGCGGCCCCGCCGGACATCAGCGTCACCAACGTCAAGGCCCACCTGCAGAAGTTCTCCGACATCGCCGCGGCCAACGGCGGCAACCGCGCGCACGGCACGCCCGGCTACGAGGCGTCGATCGACTACGTCAAGGGCAAGCTGGACGCCGCCGGGTTCACCACGTCGAAGCAGAGCTTCACGCACAACAGCAGGACCGGCTACAACCTGATCGCCGACTTCCCCGGTCGCGGCGACGCGAACCAGGTCGTCATGCTCGGCGCGCACCTCGACTCCGTCACCAGCGGCGCGGGCATCAACGACAACGGCTCCGGCTCGGCGATGATCCTGGAGATCGCGCTGCGCTACGCGGCCGGGACCGACGCGGGCGCGAAGTCGATGCGGTTCGGCTGGTGGGGCGCCGAGGAGCTCAACCTGATCGGCTCCAAGTACTACGTGAACAACCTGCCCGCCGCCGAGCGTACGAAGATCAAGTCGTACCTGAACTTCGACATGACCGGCTCCCCCAACGGCGGCTACTTCGTCTACAGCGAGGACCCGACCCGGGGCGCGGCCATCAAGACGGCCATCGAGTCGGCCTTCACGGGCAAGGGCATCGACCCCGACGACGCGAACCTCAACAGCCGCTCCGACCACGCCGCGTTCATCAGCGCGTCCATCCCGAGCGGCGGCATCGCCTCCCTGAGCCTCGACCCGACCAAGAGCGCGGCCCAGGCCGCCAAGTGGGGCGGCACGGCCGGCGCGGCCTACGACCCGTGCTACCACCAGTCGTGCGACACGATGTCGAACCTCAACGACACGGTCCTCGACAACATCGGCGACGTCGCCGCGGTCGCCGCCTGGAACCTCGCGGGCATCGGCGGCGGCACCCCGACGCCGGGCCCGACCGCGACGGCCACGCCGACCGCGTCGCCGTCCCCGGGCGGGAACACGTACACCAACGCCAACGACGTCGCGATCACCGACAACGCCACGGCCGAGTCGCCGATCACCGTGTCGCGGACCGGGACGGCGGGCACCGTGCAGGTCGCCGTCGACATCAAGCACACCTACCGGGGCGACCTGGTCCTGTCGCTGGTGGCCCCGGACGGCTCGGTGTACCCGCTGGAGGACTTCGCGAACAACGACAGTGCCGCGAACGTGCTCAAGACGTACACGGTGAACGTGTCCGCCGAGGCTGCCAGCGGTACCTGGAAGCTGCGGGTGGTCGACGGCGCGAGCAACGACGTCGGCAAGATCGACTCCTGGGGTCTGACCTTCGCGGGCGGGACGACGGGCCCGTCGCCCACCGCGAGCCCCACGGCCACGACGAGCCCGTCCCCGAACGTGTTCACCAACGCCGCCGACGTGGCGATCGGCGACAACACCACGGTGGAGTCCCCGATCGCGGTGACCCGCGCGGGCAACGCCCCCTCGACCCTCAAGGTCGCCGTGGAGGTCAAGCACACCTACCGGGGTGACCTGGTCGTGTCGCTGGTGGCCCCGGACGGCACGGTGTACCTGCTGGAGGACTTCGCGAACAACGACAGCGCGGCCGACGTCAACAGGACGTACACCGTGAACGCCTCCTCCGAGGTCGCCAACGGCACCTGGAAGCTGCGGGTGGCCGACGTGGCCGGCGGCGACACCGGCAGGATCGACTCCTGGACGCTGACCTTCTAGAGCCTCCCTCCACAGTGGCCCGCCCCAGGACAGGGGGCGGGCCACTGGCATGTCCACCCGAGGGCATCCCGGGCCACCGGCCGGGCCGGCGACGCGCCGACGCACCCGCCGATCCGGGCCACTGGCAAGGCCATCCGCGTGCCGACGCACCCGCCGTTCCGGGCCTCCGGCCGGGCCCGCGACGCGCCGACGCACCCGCCGTTCCGGGCCACCGGCCGGGCCAGCCGCGCGCCGACGCACTGCCATGTTCACCCGGGATTCATTCCCCTGTGGGCCGAACGGACGTTAAAGTCAGCCCGCGTCCCACCCGCCCCGCCTTTTGGGAGTGAGTCATGAGATATCGGATCGCAGGCGCGCTGACCCTCGGACTGACCCTGGCCCTCGCCGCCCCCGCACAGGCGTCCTCGCCCAACGTCGTGCTGGGCGAGGTGTACGGCGGCGGCGGCAACAGCGGCGCCCCCTACGCCAACGACTTCGTCGAGCTGTACAACCGGAGCGCGGCCGCGGTCTCCGTCGCCGGCTGGAGCGTGCAGTACGCGTCGGCCGCCGGCACCACCTGGCTCGTCACCCCGCTGACCGGCAGCATCGCGCCCGGCGGCTCCTACCTGGTCAGGCTCGCGGCGGGCGGCGGTGGCGGGGCGGCACTGCCCACCCCGGACGCGACGGGTACGACGAACCTGTCCGCCACCTCCGGCAAGGTCGCCCTGGTCACCTCGACGGCCGCGCTGGCCTGCGGGTCCAACTGCGACACCGCCACGGGTGTCCGCGACTTCCTCGGCTACGGCACGGCGAACGACTACGAGACCTCCCCTGCCGGGGCGGCCGGCAACACCCAGTCGGAGACCCGGACCAACCCGGCGGCCGACGCTGACGACAACGGCACCGAGTTCGCCCGGCTCGCCCCGACCCCGCAGAACTCCAGCTCGGGCGACACCTGCGGGTACCCGTCGCCCCGGATCCGCGACATCCAGGGCGCGTCGCACGTGTCCCCGAAGAACACCCAGACCGTGTCCGGGGTCCGGGGTGTCGTGACCGCCGTGGGCGCGAAGGGCTTCTGGATCCAGGACCCGTGCCCGGACGCGAACCCGGCCACCTCGGAGGGCGTGTACGTGTTCACCAACACCGCCGGCGCGGCCGTCGTGGGCCAGGACGTGGCGGTGGGCGGCACGGTGACCGAGTACCGGTCCGGCGGCGCGACCAGCACCAACCTGTCCGTGACGGAGATCGCGACCCCGACGGTGAGCGTGGTGGCCTCCGGTAGGCCGGTGCCCGCCCCGACCGTGATCGGCACCGGTGGCCGGGTGCCGCCGGCCACCGTGATCGACGACGACGCGACCGGGGACGTGGAAACCTCCGGCACGTTCGACGCGACCACCGACGGGATCGACTTCTACGAGTCCCTGGAGGGCATGCGCGTGCAGGTCACGGCACCGAAGGCCGTCGGCCCGTCCAACAGCTTCGGCGAGATCCCGGTGATCGGCGACACCGGCACGGTCCGCACGAACCGGGGCGGCATCATGGTCCGCCAGAACGACTTCAACCCGGAGCGGGTGATCCTGGACGACTTCCTGCTCGCCGGCTCGACCCCGACCGGGGTGAACGTCGGCGACACGTTCTCCGGCCCGGCCGTCGGGATCCTCGACTACGCGGCCGGCAACTACAAGCTGGACCTGACCGGCGCGCTGACCAGGGTGTCCGGCGGGCTGGCGAAGGAGACGACGGCGGCGACCCCGGCGGGCCAGCTGTCGGTGGCCACGTTCAACGTGGAGAACCTCGCGCCGTCCGACCCGCAGTCCAAGTTCGACGGCCTGGCCGGGGTGATCGTGAACAACCTGGCCAAGCCCGGGATCCTGGTCGTGGAGGAGGTCCAGGACAACGACGGCGCGACGAACAGCGCGACCGTGGACGCGTCGCAGACCTGGACGAAACTGATCGCCGCGATCACCGCCGCGGGCGGGCCCAGCTACGACTACCGCCAGATCAACCCGACCGACGACCAGGACGGGGGCGCCCCGGGCGGCAACATCCGGGTCGGCTTCCTGTTCCGCACCGACATCGGCCTGACGTTCGTGCCCGGCACGGCGGGCGACGCGACCACCCCGGTCGGCGTCGTCAACGTGGGCGGCACCGACAAGGTCGGCCTGACCCGCAACCCCGGCCGGATCGACCCCGGCAACGCGGCGTGGGCGGCGACCCGCAAGCCCCTGGTAGGCGAGTTCCGGTACGCCGGGGCCCCGCTGTTCGTCATCGCCAACCACTGGAGCTCCAAGGGCGGCGACGACCCGCTGTTCGGCCGCAAGCAGCCCCCGGTCCGGTCCAGCGAGGTGAAGCGCGACCAGCAGGGCGCGTCGGTGGCGGCGTTCGTGTCCCAGGTGCTGGCGATCGACGCCCAGGCCCGGATCGTGGTGGCCGGCGACCTGAACGACTTCGAGTTCTCGGTGGCCGTCGGGAAGCTGGTCACGGCCGGGATGAAGGATCTGCCGGCGACCCTGCCCGACGCCGAGCGCTACTCCTACGTCTACGAGGGCAACTCGCAGTTCCTCGACCACATCCTGGTGTCGCCCTACCTGGCCGCGAAGCCCTACGGGTACGACGTCGTGCACGTGAACTCGGAGTTCGCCGCCCAGACCAGTGACCACGATCCGCAGCTCGTCCGGCTGCCGCTGCCGTAGCGGGGGAGAGCGGTCCGCGCCCGAGTCGCCTCGCGCGCGGACCGCCACCGTCAGGCCCGACCCGGCCGCCACCCCGGGCCCAGCCGGTCGGGCCACGGACCCGCTAGGCCCGGGCCCCCGCCGAGGCCGTCCCCAGCCAGGTGTGCGGATTCCCCGCCCAGCACCAGCCCAGCTTCGGCGCGTTCTCACTGATCCACAGCGCCGGTACCCGCCGGTCCCCGCACCGCGAGCCGCCCAGCATGAAGCACTTGTTCTTCTCCAGGGTGGCCGGGAAGTGCGTGACGACCGCGATCCCCTCCTCGATGGTCAGCGGCGTGCGCCCCCGGCCGGCGAGGGTCTCCATGGCCTCCTGCGGCTTCACGTCGCAGAACTCCTCGCCGCGTTCGACGTCGAAGACCACATAGGCGGCCCGGTCCGGGACACCCACCTCCTTGACGGGTACGAACCGGGAGACCTCCCCCTCCGCGTAGTTGCGGTCCACCACGCCCGGCTTCTTCTTCCCGGCCAGGGTGAGCAGCGGCACCGTCTGGTAGGGGTCCACCGCCACGACCAGCACGAACGGCACCCGGTCGGGCGTCGCCGGCACCATGTCCCCCCGGGCGAGCACGTCGGCGCGCACCGGGGCGACCAGCGCGGTGAACTCCTCGGCGGACAGGCCGGCCAGCGCCGGGTAACCCAGATCGAGAAGGTTCCTGACCTGGCGGTCGAATTCGGTGTTCGGGTCGAGGGTCATCGGCTCAGCCTCCGGTAGCGCCAGACGGACAAGGGAAGGAAGATCGCGACGAGGAGTACCGGCCAGGCCAGCGCGAGGGCCAGCGCGTGCTCCTGGCCGCCCATCCCGGGGTTGCCGAACAGGTCCCGGGTCGCGGTCACGGTCGCCGACAACGGGTTCCACTCCGCGACCGTACCCAGCCAGGCCGGCATCGTCGCCGGATCGGCGAACGTGTTCGTGATCATGGTGAGCGGGAACAGCAGGGTCTGCACGGCCGCCGTCGCCTCCGCGCCCCGGACGACCAGCCCGAGGAAGACCCCCACCCAGACCAGCGAGAACCGCAGCAGGAACAGCAGCCCCACGGCGCCCATGGCGGAGGCGAACCCCTCGTGGGCCCGCCAGCCGACCAGCAGCCCGAAGGCGAGCATGACGGCGAGCAGCACCGCCGAGTACGCCATGTCGGCGAGGCTCCGGCCCAGCACCACGGCCGCGCCGGACAACGGCATGGACCGGAACCGGTCCGTCACGCCCTTCTCCTTGTCCGCGCTGACCGAGACCATCGTCTCGCCGATCCCGAAGGCCATGGTCATCACGAACATGCCGGGCATCAGGAACTCGATGTAGTCCCCGCCGCCGGGCACGGACATCGCCCCGCCGAACAGGAACCCGAACAGCACGGCCAGCATGATCGGGAACAGCAGGCCGAACACGATCGCGAACGGCTGGCGGACCCAGTGCGCGAAGCTCCGGCCCGTGATGGTCCAGGCGTCGCCGAGTACTGCCGTCATCGGCCCTCCTTCGTGAGCTGCGGCTCGGAACTCCCGGCCCGTGGCCGACCGGCGCCTGGTTGACCAGCGCCTGGTTGATCGGCGCCTGATTGTCCGGCCCGGCCCGGTCGGCCGCGTCCCGGCTGGTCGGCCCGGTCCGGTCGGGCATCGTCCGGCAGGTCCTGGGCCCGCCCGCCGGTCAGGTGGAGGAACACCTCGTCCAGGGTCGGGCGGCGCACCGCGATGTCCTCCGCGACGATCCCCGCCTCCGTCAGCCCGGCCATCACCCCGGTCAACGCGGCCATCCGGTCGGTCACCGGCGCGCCGACCAGCCGGCGGTCCGGATCGGTCGTCGTGCGGCCCCCGGTCGCCGCGGCCACCACGACGGCCGCCCGGTCCAGGTCGGCGGCCCGGTGGGTGACCACGTCGATCCGGTCTGAGCCGAGGGTCGCCTTCAACTCCTCGGGGGTGCCGCCGGCGATCACCCGACCGGCGTCGATCACCGAGATCCGGTGCGCGAGCTGGTCGGCCTCCTCCAGGTACTGCGTGGTCAGCAGCACCGTCGTCCCGGAGTCCACCAGGGCGCGCACCGCGTCCCACACCTCGGTCCGGCCGCGCGGGTCGAGCCCCGTCGTCGGCTCGTCGAGGAACAGCACCGGCGGGGCGAGGATCAGGCTGGCGGCCAGGTCGAGCCGCCGACGCATCCCGCCCGAGTAGTCCTTGACGGCCTTGGTGCCGGTGTCCGGGAGCCGGAACCGCTCCAGCAGCTCGTCGGCCCGGCGCGCCGCCGCCCGGCGGTCCAGGTGGAACAGCCGGCCGAACATGACCAGGTTCTGCCGGCCGCTGAGGATCTCGTCCACCGCCGCGTACTGCCCCGACAGGCCGATGTGCCGTCGGACCTGGTCGGGCTGCCGGCGCACGTCGTACCCGGCGACCTCGGCCCGGCCCGCGTCGAACCGGGTCAGGGTGGCCAGGATCCGCACCGCCGTCGTCTTGCCCGCCCCGTTGGGCCCCAGCAGCCCGTGCACCGTGCCCGTCGGCACCGCGAGATCGAACCCGTCCAGCGCCGGACTGGCCCCGTAGCGCTTGGTCAGCCCCTCGGCGACCACTGCGAGTGTCACGCTCGCTCCTCTCGTTCGGAGCCCCATTTTAATGTACGTCGTAAATAGTTTACAACGTAATTGATTGTGATCCCGGTCGCGGGGACCCGACGTGCACAATGACGGGGTGAGCATCGAGTACAGCGGCACCGGCGACCCGACCCGGAGCATGGAGCTGCTCTGGGGCGTCGGCGAGGACCGGCCCCGCCGGGGGCCGAAGCCCAAGCTCACCGTCGCGGGGATCACCGCCGCCGCGATCGCGGTCGCCGACGCGGAGGGCCTCGACGTGCTCACCATGCGCCGGGTCGGCGAACAGCTCGGGGTGACGGCGATGTCGCTGTACAACTACGTGCCCGGCAAGGGCGAACTCCTCGACCTGATGCTCGACGCGGTGTACTCGGAGGTCGGCCCGCCCGGGGTCGGAGGCGACCGGGCCACGGAGGGCGACGGAGGCCGTGCCGGGGAAGGTGACGGAGGCCGGGCCGCGGAGGGCGACGGCGACCCGGAGCCCGTGGGCTGGCGGGCGCGCCTGGAACGGATCGCCCGGGACAACTGGGCCCTCTACCTGCGCCACCCCTGGCTGCTCCGGGTCGCGTCCAGCCGCCCGGTGCTCGGCCCGCACACCATCGCCAAGTACGACCGCGACCTGCGGGCCGTCGACGGGCTCGGGCTCACCGACATCGACATGGACCTGCTCGTCCAGCTCGTCAACGACTACGTGCACGGGGCTGTCCGGGGCGCGGTCGAGGACGCCCAGGCGGTCCGGAGCACGGGCGTCACCGACCTGGAATGGTGGGAGGCGCACGGGCCGCTGCTGGCGCGGGTGTTCGACGTGGAACGGTTCCCGGTGGCGGCGCGGGTGGGTTCGGCGGCCGGCGAGGAGTACCAGGCGGCCCACGCCCCGTCCCGCGCGTTCGAGTTCGGCCTGAAGGTGCTCCTGGACGGCGTCGAGGCGAACCTGCCGTCACCCCACCTGTAGCGACACCGCCACCGCCCGGTGGTCCGACGCCCGGCTCTCCGGCGTCACCACCCCGTGGGCCACCAGCCCGGACGTGATCAGCACGTGGTCGATCTGCTGGGTCGGCACGTCGGCCGGGAACGTCGGCACCGGCCGGCTCGGCGCGAGCGCGTCCGTCAGCCCCACGGCGGCCAGCGGCGCGAACGCCGGCGCGCCCGGCTCGATGTTCAGGTCCCCGGCCAGCACCACGGGCCGGCCCCCGGCGGACAGCTCACGGACCAGCCCGGCCGCCGCCGTGGCCTGGCTGACGGCGGGGGAGTCCCCGGCGGGCTGGAAGTGGGTGGACACCACGGCGAGTTCGCGCCCGCCGGCCACCCGGAGTACGACGCCGAGCGCCTGCGCCCCGGTCGGCCCCTCCTCCGGCAGCGCGACGGACCGCGTGGACACGATGGTGGCCCGGGTCAGCACCGCGTCGCCCCAGACCTGGTCGGCGGCGGGGGCGAACACGTGGCGCATGCCGAGGCGCTTGGCGAGCAGGCCCAGGGTGTCGTGGCCGCCGTTGAGGAACCAGCCCCGGTCGACCTCGCTGAGGAGTACCACATCGGGATTCTGGCTCTGGATCGTCGCCGCGAGGGCGTCCACGGAGAACCGGCCGTCCAGATCGAAACCCATCCTGATGTTGTACGAGACCAGGCGCAGCATCCCCGGCGGTTCCGCCGACGTGACGGCCGGCAGCGCCCAGAACCCGAAGAGCAGCGCCAGCCCGCCGGCCAGCACCGCGTCGAAGTTCAGGGCCCGCAGCCACACCCGCTCGGCCCGCGCCCCGGCTGGCTCCCCGGCCCGCGCCCCGACGGGCGCCCGCGCGCCGAGCAGGGCGGGGACGGCCACGGCCAGCGCGGCGAGGAGCACGGCGACGAGCGTGGCGGAACCGAAGCCGAGGTCGAGGTCGTAGGAGGCGTAGTACCCGAAGAGGAGGATCACGCAGACGAGCAGCCCACCGGCGGCCGCGAAGCCCCGGCGCGCCCCGGATCCGGTGCCGGCGCCGCCCCCGCCAGCGGCGCCGATCGGGTCGTCCTCGGCACGGCCGGCACCACCGACGCCCGGCGCGCGTGCCGCCCGGGCCGCCGCGCCCAGACACAGCCCGAGCCCGACCGCCACCCCGGCCGACCCGGCCACCAGGAGCCACCCACCGGCCTCGTTGGCCACGGCGACGGAACCGAGCAGCAGGAGCGCGGACAGCCCCACCAGGGGCACCCGGAGCCGCTCCCGGGCCGTCCCGGACAGCCGGTTCCCCAGCACGCAGGCCCCGACCAGCACGGCGACCGCCCACACCCCGGCCGCCGCACCCACCCGGGTCGTCGCACCACCGAGGATCCCGAACAGCAGCACCGCGGGCCCGACGGCGAACCAGAAGCGGGCCGGGACGGCGACTCCCGGGAACGTCCTGCGCGGAGTGGTCGCCACCGCGTCCAGACCGGCCACGATCAGGACCAGCCACACCCACCAGCCGGTCCGCCACATCAGGTCCACGCCGCCGAGCACCGCGTGGCCGAGGGCGCTGACCGCGAAACCGCCGAGGACCGCGTTGGTGGCGGCCCGGCCGTCGAGGCCGCCGACCGCGAGGCCGACGAGCCACCACAGGCCGCCGACCAGGGCGGCGGTGGCGAGGTAGAGCTGGGGGCGGCCGCCGTGGGTGGCCTGGAGGAGAATCCGGGCCACGGCGAGGCCGGCCACCGACGCGGTCGCGAACCGTCCGGGGCCGACCCACCGGGCCAGCGGCACGCCGAGCAGCGCGACCGCGAAGCAGGCGAGGGCGAACAGGCCGATCTGCTCGGCCGGGGTGCTGCCGGCGGCGCCGTACACCGTGATCAGGGAGGGTAGCCAGACCCTGAGGACATCGATGAGCAGCGCTAGACCGAGAGCCATGGTGATCACCGTAGCGATCACCATGGCCCTACGGAAGTGGCGTCAGGACACGTTCAGCGCCGTGTCGTCGATGACGAACGACGTCTGGAGCGAGACGTCCTCGGTGCCGGTGAAGTTCAGCACCACGGTCTGGCCGGCGAAGGCGCCGACGTTGAACGACTTGAGGGAGTAGCCCTGCGGGTTGAGGTTGGAGTACGTGGCCAGCACGGTCGAGCCCACCTTCACGGTCAGCTTGTCGTACTGCACCGTCGTGGTCGTCTCCGCCGTGGTGATCTTCAGGTAGAAGCTCAGCACGTAGCTGGAGCAGCCGGCCGGGATGGTGACCGTCTGCGACAGGGTGTCGGTGTGCGTGGTGCCGTAGCCGTCCAGCCACGCGCTGCGGGTGCCGGTGCGCGGGGCCCCGGTGCCGGCCCACGCGCCGATCACGCCGGTGCTGGCCGTCCACGGCGCGCTTGCCGTCTCGAAGCCGGGGTTACCCAGCTTCTGGCCCGGGCTGGAACAGCCGCCCGTGCCGTTGACGGTGAGCGCGTAGGACGTCGTCCGGGTGACGGCCGTGCCGGTGCCGGTGATCGTGATCGTGTACGTCCCCGGTGCCGCCCCCGTCGTCGTGGCGATGGTCGCCGTCGAGGAGAAGCCGGAGCTCCCGGAGGCCGGGCTGAACGACACGGTCACGCCGGCCGGCTGGCCGGAGGCACTCAGGTTCACGGTCTGCGGGGCGCCGGCCGTGGTCGTGGTCGTCACCGTCGCCGTCAGCGAACCGCCGGGGTTGGTGTTGCCCGAGGCCGGGCTGGCCGCGATGGAGAAGTCCTGGCTGGCGTTGCAGGGCGCGTCGTTGCCGGCCACGTTGACCGAGGTCCAGGACGACTGGACCGCCTTGTACTCGGCGCTGCACAGGCCGTAGAGGTCCGTGGCGGCCGTCAGGGTCTGGGCGCGGGACGTGTTCGCCGGGGTGGTCGTGTTGACGTACTTCGTCGTGGTCGTGAAGTACAGGTCGAGCGCCCGGTACCAGATCTTCTCCGCCTTCGCCCGGCCGATGCCGACCGTGCCCGGGTTGGAGCCGCACAACGGGGAGGTGCCGTACGGCGTCGAGCCGGTGCCCTCGGCCAGGTTGAAGTAGAAGTGGTTGCCGACGCCGGAGGAGTAGTGCACGTCCACGCTGTTGGTGCTGGTCGACCAGCAGGTGTGCGAGGAGCCGTCGAGGCCCGGGTTGTACATGTACCGCAGCGGGGTGCCGTTGCCGTTGATGTTGATCTTCTCGCCGACCTGGTAGTCGCCCGGGTCGGAGGAGGTGTTGGCGTAGAACTCGACCATGTTGCCGAAGATGTCGGATGTGGCCTCGTTCAGCCCGCCGGACTCGCCGGAGTACTGCAGCCCCGACAGCGCCTCGGTGACGCCGTGCGACATCTCGTGCCCGGCCACGTCGAGCGAGACCAGCGGGCGCTGGTTGCTCGCCCCGTCGCCGTAGGTCATCTGCGCGCCGTCCCAGAACGCGTTGATGTACGCGTTGCCGTAGTGCACCCGGCTCGGTACGCCGGCCCCGTTGCCGAAGATGCCGTTGCGGCCGTGCACGTTCTTGAAGTAGTCGAACGTGACCGCCGCGCCGAAGTGCGCGTCCACGCCGGCCGAGGCCCGGTCGGACTGGGTGCCGTTGCCCCACGTGTTGTCCGCGTCCGTGAACGTGGTGCACGTGCCGGAGCCCTGGTTCATGTCGCAGGTCCGGCCGTTGCCGTGCGACGGGTCGACCATGCTGTAGGTGCTACCCGACAGCGTGGTGTCGATCGTGACCGCGCCGGAGTAGACGCTGTTGCCCGTCCCCGCGACCAGCGCGCCACCACTCGCGCCGGACCCGGAACCGAAGCTCTTCACCTCGTCGTACCTGTTGAGGACGGCACCGCTGTGCGCGTCGGTGAGGACGTGCAGCACGCTCGGGGTCTGCCCGTTCGTGCCGCTGACGACGGTCTCCCACGCCAGCCTGCCGGTCCCGGAGGTGGCGTCGACGACCAGGGCCGGGTCCCGCACCCCCGCCACCGTTCCGGTGAACTGGCCGCGCGCCTTCGCGGCCGCGGACGCCCTGCCGACGCCGGGGTTCGTGGCGAGGGTGAGCGGGGCGGACAGCCCGTTGGACGCCGTGAAGGCGCCGCCGGGGGCGGTGTGCGTGACGAAGTCGCCGCCGATGACGGGCAGTCCCTGGTAGGTCCGCTGGTAGCGGACGTGTGACGTGCCGTCGGGATCCACGACGGTCCGGGTGGCCCGGTAGGCGTCGCCCGCGCCGCCGGCGAAGGCCGCCCGGTGCGTGGTGAGTGCCTGGTCCTGTCCGGACAGTGTCGGTGAGGCCGTCGCTGTGGTGGACACGCCGGCCAGCAGGCCGACCACCAGAACGGCTATCCCACTTGCGGCGATGGATTTTCTCATCGGTGAGTCTCCCTTGCCGAAGGGCCGCGTTATGCGGTTGTTACATCTCTAGCAGTCGATCTTTTGTCCAGTAAAGAGCTCGATTGTTATCGATGTGTTAGCCGCCGTCACTTAACGGTGGACCGCCGGGTACTCTGCGCGATGTGCGTAAAAGGTTGAATTGGGGCATGGCAATCGTGGCAGTGGCGGCGCTGGCGGGCTGCGCCCAGGCGGACCCGAAGCCGGCCGCGAAGCCCCAACCCGTACCCGCCCCCACCGCGACCAGCGCGTCGCCGACCCCCGCCATGGACGTCCTGCCCGGCATGCCGCCGCCGCTCACCACGGCCGACGTGTACGCCGCCTCCGGGTCCAACAAGCTCGGTCCCGCCGTGGCCGGCGCGCGCGAACTCGTGTACGTGCCGCACAACGGCAGCCACGACGTGTGGGTGATCGACCCCAGGACGTACCAGGTGATCGACAAGTTCGACGCCGGCCGCGAACCCCAGCACGTGGTCCCCGGCTACGACATGAAGACCCTGTACGCGACCGCCGACGAGATCCCCGGCGGCACCCTCACGCCGATCGACCCGAAGACGGGACGGCCGGGCGAGGTGATCCACGTGCAGGACCCGTACAACCTGTACTTCACCCCCGACGGGAAGTACGCGATCGTGGTCGCGGAGGCCTACAAGCGACTCGACTTCTACGAGTACCCGTCGTGGCGGCCGCACAAGAAGCTCTCCGTGCCCGAGTGCGCCGGGGTGAACCACATGGACTTCACCGCCGACGGCAAGAAGGCCCTGGTGACCTGCGAGTTCGCCAACCGGATGATCGTGCTCGACGTGGCCACGATGGAGCAGGTCGCCAGCTTCGCCCTCGACCAGGTGCCCAACGGGATGCCGCAGGACTCCCGGCTGTCCCCGGACGGCAAACGGTTCTACGTCGCCGACATGCACGCCAACGGGGTGTACGTCTTCGACGGCGACGCCACGAAGCAGATCGGCTTCATCCCGACCGGCCAGGGCGCGCACGCCGTCTACTTCTCCCGCGACTCGAAGCGGATGTTCGTCACCAACCGGGGCGAGGGCACGATCGTCGTCATGGACCCGGTGACCGGCGACAAGCTCGGCAAGTGGACGATCCCCGGCGGCGGCAGCCCCGACATGGGCGCGCTGTCCGCCGACGGCACCCAGTTCTGGCTGTCCGGCAGATACCACAACGAGGTGTACGTGTTCGACACCACCAGCGGCGAGCTGGTCAGGCGGATCCCGGTCGGCTCGGGCCCGCACGGCCTCACGTACTGGCCGCAGCCCGGGCGCTACTCACTCGGGCACACCAGCAACATCCGGTGACGGGCCGCCGGCCGGCTTCCCTCCGGCCGGGGGTCCGGCGGTGCGCGCCGGGGCGCCGGACGGCACTTCCCCGCCGTCCGGCCCGGCCGCGTCGTCCGGGTCCGGAGCCGGGTCCGCGATCGGCGGGCCATCCGGGGCCGGCCCGCCCGACCTCCGACGGCGCACCGACAGCCACGACAGCACGAACAACGGCCCCACGACCAGCACCGACACCAGCTGCCACGGCCACCGCCAGTTCCGCTCCGGCCGTTCCTCCACGGCCGCGCCCCCGGACACCCACCCGGTCGTGGTCGTCGACCACACCATGAACGAGTCCCCGATCGGCACCAGCCCGCCCAGGTACCGGTCGCCCACCCGGAACCCGGTCGCCTCCGCCAGCCCGGTCAGCTCGGCGGCCGTCCGCTGGTCCCCGAACAGCACCGCCGTGCCCAGCCCCACCGCGCTCGCCGACGCCGACAGCCCGAACACCAGCGGCCCCGAGTCCACGTCGCCGCCGCCGGAACTCCCGCGCGGGTACTCCCGGATCCCCGGCGCGCCCGGCACCGTCGAGGCGAACCTCTCCCGGAACACCGTCCAGTCCTTCCGGGCCCGGGCCGGGTCCAGCTCCGCCAGGAACCGCAGCGCCACCACCTGCGACGTCGCCCGCGCGCCCTCCAGCGGCCGGCCGCTCACCGGATCGGTGGTGTGCGGCAGCAGCCCGGTCGCCGGGTCGCGGCGCTCGTCGGACGCCGCCAGCCACCGGCCGATGACGTTCGCGTGGTCGCCCTCGCCCACCTCGTCGGCCAGCGCCAGGGACGCCACCGCCACCACGGAGTCCACCGGCCACGCCTGCCCCGGGTAGGACGGCAGGAACGGCGTCGGGCTGGCCAGCAGCACCTCGGCCAGCACCTTCGTCTCGGCGGCCAGCTGCGGGCGCTCCGGCGCGGCCGGGTCCGCGGAGAGCTTCACGATCCCGCCGCGCAGCCAGTTCGACCAGCCGACGTAGAACGCGCCGTAGGCGGGGGACAGGTTCGGGGAGAACGGGGCCCGGCCGGCGTCGGAGTCCACGTGCGCCAGCGCCCACCGGGCCTCGGAAAGAGCCCTCTTCTGGTGTACCGGCGAGCGCAGTCCCACGTTGACCCAGCTCAGCCCGTACAGCTCGTAGGAGAAGAAGTACCCCTCCGGGAAGAGTCCCTGGGCGTCCTCGGCGGCCCCGTCCTCCAGCGTGCCCCGCAGGTACTCCAGCCGGGACACCGCCTCGGCCACCACGTCGGACGTGCGGCGTTCCAACGGGCTCGGCGCGTACAGCCGCATGTTGACCAGCCCGGCGAGCAACGTCACCAGCACGGTGACGGACAGAAGGAGGACCCGGCGCATCGGCCGATCATGCCAGTACCCTGACGTCATGACCAAGGATCGATCCGCGTTGGCACTCGCCGGCCTGCTCGCCGGCATGGGCGCGCTGCACTTCCTGAAGCCGCGGCCGTTCGACCGGATCGTGCCCCGCGCGCTGCCCGGCTCCCCCCGGTTCTGGACCTACGCCAGCGGGGTCGCCGAGCTCGCCGTCGCCGCGAGCGTCGCGCTGCCCGCCACCCGGCGCGCCGGGGGCTACGCCGCGGCGGGGCTGTTCGCGGCCGTGTTCCCGGCCAACGTGCAGATGGCGGTGGACGCCCGGGGCGGGTCCCCGAAGGCGAAGGCGATCGCCTACGGCCGGCTGCCGCTCCAGATCCCGCTGATCGGCTGGGCCCTCAAGGTCGCCCGCCGCGCCTGACCCCGGGCCGCACCGGGCCGCACCGGGCCGCACCGGGCCGCGCCCGCGTCGTGCCGGCCGCCCCTGGCCCGTGTCCGTCAGGGACCATTCCTGTTATACCAGTCATGATCGCCCGTATCGTCACCTTCCTGGCCGCCCTGCTCGTCGTCGGCGCCGCGACCCCCGCCCCCGCCGCCCCGGGCCTGCCCGTGTTCCGCACCTCGGGGGCCTACCAGATCGCCGTCCGCCAGACCGGCGGCTTCGCCGGGGTCGACCGCACCGTCACGCTCAGCCGGTGGACCGCGCACGCCGACGCCCCCCGGGCACTGGACCTGGCCGGCGGCCCCGAGTTCCGCGCGCTCGCGCCCACCTACAGCCGCCCCGACCTGTGCTGCGACCGGTTCAACTACGAGGTGACCGTCTCCTACCTCGACGGCGCGGCCAAGACCGTCACGCTGCTCGCCGAGGCCCCGGCCCCGAAGGTGCTCCGCGACGTGATCGACACGACCCTGCGGATCGGCACCCCGACGGCCCGCCGGGTCGCGATGCGCTAGCCGGTCACCGCGGACCGCGCCGGGGCCGCCCGCGCGCCGGAGAACGCGTCGGGGGACCCGTACCCGTCGGCTATCTGCCCTTGCCCTTCCACTTGAAGTGCACGAACAGCCGGCCGAAGTTGTCGGAGTCCTTCTCCACCCGGTGGTAGAGCGCCTTGATGTCCTTGCGCTCCAGGAACCGCAGCACGGTCTTCTTCAGCGCGCCGGAACCCTTCCCCGGGATGATCTCGACGCTGGTGGCCTTCTTCTCGACGGCCTGGTTGATGATGTCCTGCAACGACCGCTCGATGTCGCGGCCCTTGTTGAAGATGTCGTGCAGATCCAGCTTCAGCTTCACAGTCTTCCCGCCTCGATGATCCGTCGCACGAACTGCTGGGTCCGCTCCTCGGTCGGCGACCCCAGCACCTGCGACGGCGGGCCGGACTCCAGGACGCTGCCCCGGTGCAGGAAGCACACCCGGTCGGCGACCTGCCGGGCGAAGCCCATCTCGTGGGTGGCGATCACCATGGTCATGCCGTCGTTCTTCAGGTCCCTGATCATGGTCAGCACCTCGCCGACCAGCTCCGGGTCCAGCGCCGAGGTGACCTCGTCGAGCAGGAGCAGCCGGGGCGCGTTGACCAGGGCGCGGACGATCGCGACCCGCTGCTGCTGCCCGCCGGACAGCCGGTCGGGGTACTCGCCCGCCCGGTCCGCGAGCCCCACCCGGTCGAGCAGCTCCCGGGCCCTGTCCTCGGCCTCGCGCCGGGGCAGCCTGTGCACCCGGACCGGGGCCAGGGTGATGTTGTCCAGCACGCTCATGTGCGGGAACAGGTTGAACGACTGGAACACGATCCCGATCCGCTGCCGGACCACGTCCGGGTTCACCCGCGGGTCGGTGATGTGCTCGCCGTCCAGCCGGATCGCGCCGTCGTCGATGTCCTCCAGCAGGTTCACGCACCGCAGCAGGGTCGACTTGCCGGAGCCGGAGGCGCCGATGAGTACGACGACCTCGTGCTCGCCGACGTCGAGGGACAGCCCGTCGAGTACCACATTCGGCCCGAAGGTCTTGCGGACGTCCACGCAGCTCAGCACAGGGTTCACGAGGTGCCTCCCGCCGACTGCCGCCGGGCCGCCCGCAGCGTGACCCAGTCGGTCACGGCGATCAGCGGGATGGCCAGCAGCACGAAGATCAGACCCGCCACGATGTACGGCGTGAAGTTGTAACTCGTCGCGACCTCGATCTGGGCCGCGCGCACCGCGTCGATCACCCCGGCGATGGACACCAGTCCCACGTCCTTCTGCAACGCCACCAGGTCGTTGAGCAGCGCGGGCCCCACCCGGCGCACCGCCTGGGGGAGCACGATGTGCCGCATGGTCTGCCAGTAGGTCAGGCCCAGGGAGCGCGCGGCGGCCCGCTGGCTCGGGTGCACCGACTCGATGCCGGCCCGGAACACCTCGGCGATGTACGCCGCGTACGTGATGACGATCGCGAACCCGCCGAGCACCACCACGGGCGGGGTCCACTCGAACCGCAGGCCCGGTACGCCGTAGCAGAGCACGTACAGCACGATGATCAGCGGCATGCCCCGGAACCCGTACGTGTACAGGGTCGCCAACGCCCGGACCGGGAAGAACACCGCGCCGCGCAGGGTCTTCACGACCGCGACCAGCAGGCCGAGGGCGAGTGCGCCGATCGCGCAGAACAGCAGCAGCCACAGGTTCAGCACCAGGCCGTCGAGCACGGCCGGCAGCGCGGACCGGGCGGTGTCCAGGTCGAGGAACGTCTCCTTGACCTTCTGCCACCCGGGGGAACCGGTCACGGCCACGACCAGCCCGGTGCCGAGCACGACCGTGGACGCCGCCGCGATCAGCACCGACCGGACCGCCCGGGACCGCTTGTAGGCGACCCGTTCGAGCTGGAGCCCGCTGGGCTGGTACGTCACGAGAGTTCGCGGGCGCCGTCCGCGCCGGCGAGCCACTGCTTGGCCAGCTCGGCGAGCTTGCCGTTGCTGCGCAGCTGGTCGACGGCCTGGCTCACGCAGCTCGTGAGCTTCGAACCCTTGTCGAGCACCAGGCCGAACTGCTCCTGCTGCACGCCCGGCAGCGGCGGGAGCTGGCCGACGATGAGGGAGTCCTTGATCTCGGCCCCGGTCATGTAGAACGCGGTCGGCAGGTCCACGACCAGGCCGTCGAGGGTGCCGTTGGCCAGCGCGGCCTTCGCGTCGTCGTTGTTGTTGTACACGCCCGGCTTGTCCGTCGGCTTGATCACGTCGGTGATGGCCTTGTAGCTGGTCGTGCCGACCTGCGCGCCGAGCTTGGCGCCCCTGAGGTCCGCGATCGACCTCGCGCCCGCGATCTTGGAGCTCTTCAGGGCGATGACGGTCTGCTTCACGTCGTAGTACCCGGTGGAGAAGTCGACGGCCTTCCTGCGGTCCTCGGTGATCGAGAACTCGTTGATGTCGAAGTCGTACGCCTTCGGGCCGGGCGCGATCGCCGCGTTGAAGGTGACCCGGGTCCACACGACCGCGTCCTTCGGGTACCCGAGCTTGTCCGCCACCGCGTACGCCACGGCCGACTCGAAGCCCTGGCCGTTCTCCGGCTTGTTGTCCACGAACCACGGGCCGTAGACCGGGTTGTCCGTGCCGATCGTCAGCTTGCCCTTCGCGAGGGTGGGCAGCTTGTCCGCCGTACACCCGAACGCGTCCGGCTTGGTGTCGGACTTCTTGTCGGCGGCGGTACCGCAACCGGCGAGGGCGAGCAGGGCGGCGGAGCCCACAGCGAGGGCGAGACGGGCACGAGGCATGGGAATCATCCTAGGCCCGTGCCCGTCCGCCGTTCACTGAATCAGGGTGTTGCTGGTCACGCCGTGTTCCACACAGGAAGCGGACCAGCCCGCGGGCAGGACCTGCACCTTCATCCGGCGCCGGCACTCCGGGCAGAACCGGGGCGGTTCCATCTCCCGGGCCCGCGAGCACGCCTCGTGGCCGCCCTCGGCGGCGGCCAGCCCGCAGTGGTCACACCACTTCAGCACCGCGACTCCTCCCGACCCCGTCACAGGGTCGTGTTCAGGGCCTTGATCGGCATGTTGAGGTCCACGAGCAGGCTCAGGTCCTCGTCGGCGGGGCGGCCGAGCGTCGTCAGGTAGTTGCCGACGATCACGGCGTTGATGCCGCCGAGCAGGCCGTCGCGGGTACCCAGGTCGCCGAGGGTCAGTTCACGCCCGCCGGCGTACCGCAGAATGGTCTTCGGCAGTGCCAGCCGGAACGCGGCGATGGCCCGCAGCGCGTCGGAGGTCTCGACCAGCGGCAGCTCCTCGAGCGGGGTGCCGGGGCGCGGGTTGATGAAGTTCAGCGGGACCTCGTGCGGCTGGAGCTCCGCGAGCTGCACCGCGAACTCGGCCCGCTGCGCCAGGGACTCGCCGAGGCCGAGGATGCCGCCGCAGCAGACCTCCATGCCCGACTCGCGGACCATGCGCAGCGTCTCCCAGCGCTCCTCCCACGAGTGGGTGGTGACGACCTTGGGGAAGTGCGACTTGCAGGTCTCCAGGTTGTGGTTGTACCGGTGCACGCCCATGTCCACCAGGTCGTCGACCTGCTCCTGGTTGAGCATGCCCAGCGACGCGGCGACCTGGATGTCCACGGCCTCCTTGATCGCCTTGACGCCGTCGCGCATCTGCTTCATCAGCTTGGCGTCCGGGCCGCGCACGGCGGCGACGATGCAGAACTCGCTGGCCCCGCTCGCGGCGGTCTGCTGCGCGGCCTTGACCAGCTCGGGGATGTCGAGCCACACGCTGCGCACGGGCGACTGGAACAGCCCCGACTGGGAGCAGAAGTGGCAGTCCTCGGGACAGCCGCCGGTCTTGAGGGACACGATGCCCTCGACCTCGACCTCCGGGCCGCACCAGGCCATCCGCACCTCGTGCGCGAGCTGGAGGGCGTCGGGGAGCTGGTCGTCGGGCAGCTCGAGGACCTCGAGGACACCGGCCTCGTCCAGGCCGACGCCGGTGGGCAGTACTTCGCGGCGGGCCCGCGCGAGGACATCAGACATGGCGTTACCCTACAAGCGATCCTGTGGGGAGCACACAAGTGGGGGCACACGTGTCTGATTGGCTCCGTCGCGATGCCGCAAGCGTCTGGCATCCCTTCACCCAGCACGGAATGTGGCTGGAAGATGAGCCGACCGTAGTCGACAGGGCCGAGGGGCCGTGGTTGTTCGACACGGATGGCAACAAATACCTCGACGGGGTCTCCTCGCTGTGGGTGACGACCTTCGGGCACCGCACCCCCGAGATCGACGCCGCGATCATCGCCCAGCTGGGCAAACTCGACCATTCGACCTTCCTGGGCGCCACGCACACCCCCGGCATCGAACTCGCCGAGAAGCTGCTCGCCCTCACCCCCGGCCTGGACAAGGTCTTCTACGCCGGCGACGGTTCGAGCGCCGTCGAGGCGGGGCTGAAGATCGCCTACCAGTACTCGGTGCAGAGCGGGCAGGCCCGGCCGCTGTTCGTGCACCTGTCGGAGGCGTACCACGGGGACACCCTCGGGGCCGTGTCCGTCGGCGGGATGAAGCTGTTCCACGCCACGTACCGGCCGCTGTTGCTGAAGACGGCCACCGTCGGCTCCCCGGGGCTGCGGGCCCCCGGCCAGACGCCCGTCGAACGTGCTGCCGAGGTCATCAAGGAGCTGGAGGCCGTGATGGCCGCCCAGGGTGACCAGGTGTGCGCCATCGTGCTCGAACCCATGGTCCAGGCCGCCGCCGGGATGCTCACCTACGACGCGTCCTTCCTGCGCGCGGCACGGGAGCTCGCGACGAGGTACGGCGCCCTGCTCATGGTCGACGAGGTCGCCACCGGCGTCGCCCGGACCGGCCCGATGTGGGCGCACCAGCACGCCGGGATCACTCCCGACCTGCTGACGTGCGGAAAGGGCATTACCGCCGGGTACCTGCCGCTGTCGGCCGTCCTCGCCACCGACGAGGTGTACTCGGCCTTCCTCGGCGCCCCCGAGAAGACGTTCTTCCACGGCCACACCTACACGGCCAACCCGCTGGCCTGCGCCGCCGCGAACGCCAACCTGACCCTCGCCGTCGAGCGCGACCTCCCCGGCCAGGTGGCGGTCCTCGGCGCCCGGCTCGCGGACCTGCTCAAGCCCGTCGGCGACCGCGACAGCGTCGTGGAGATCCGCCAGCTCGGCGCGATGATCGGCGTGGAGGTCGCCAACGTGCGGCACCGGACCGGCTTCGAGGTGTGCCGGGCGGCCCGCCGCCGGGGGGTGTGGCTGCGTCCCCTCGGCGACACCGTGATCCTGATGCCGACGCTGACCCTGGGCGAGGCGGAACAGGACCTGATGGTCGGGGCCCTCGCCGAGGCGATCGACGAGGTCGTCCGTTGAGCGCCGCCGGACACGCCTTCCCGCCCCGGCACTCGTCGGCAGGGTCCGCCGTGCCACAGCCCGCGCAGACCGGGTCCGCCGTGCCCCGGCCCGCGTCGACTGGTTCCGCCGTGCCCCGGCCCCGCGTCGCGCCGGAGCACGTGACCCCGCTCGCGGAGATCCCGGTGGCCCTGCGCGGTGCCTCCGCCCGCCCGGCCGACCGGCCCCGGCCCGGCAGGACGCGGACCGCACCCGTCGGCGCGGCCCGGACCACCTCGTCCGCTCCGGACCAGCTGGCCCGGACCGCTCCCACCGCCGCGCGGGTAGCCCCGTCCGCTGGCCCCGCCGCGCCCGGCCACACCCCGCAGGCCCCCGCCGCGCCCGGCCACGCCCCCGCCGCGGCCGACACCGTCCTCGCGGAACGGGAGACCCCCGCGCCCCGCAGCCTCACCCACAGCGGAGCCCGCGGCACCGCCCACCCCGCCCCCACCCTCGCCGGCCGCCGCGTCCGGGCCGACGGCGTCCGCCGCGGCCCGACGGGAGACCCCCGGTGACCTGGGCCCGCCTCGTGCGCAAGGCAGAACTCCGCGCCAAGGCAGGCCTGAGCCGCACCGTCACCGCGCGCGACGCCGCAGCCGTCGACCTGGCCGGCAACGACTACCTCGGCCTGTCCCGGCACCCCGTGGTGATCGCGGCGGCGGCCCGGGCCCTGGCCGAGTACGGCCTGGGCGCGACCGGTTCCCGGCTGGTCCGGGGCGGCACGCCGGAGCACGAGCTGCTGGAGTCCGAACTGGCCGCGTGGACCGGCGCGGAGACGGCGCTCGTCTACTCCTCCGGCTACCTCGCCAACCTGGGCGTGATCAAGGGCCTGGCCCGGCGGGACACCCAGCTCGTCATCGACGCGCACGCGCACGCGTCCCTGATCGACGGCGTCCGGGCCACCGGCCTGACCCCGCTGGTCGCCCCGCACAACGACGTCGCGTACGTCGCCGCGAACCTGCGCCCCGGCGCCCTCGTCATCGTGGAGTCCATCTACTCCGTGGACGGCGACCTGGCCCCCCTCGCCGACCTGCACCGCGCGTGCCGGGACGCGGGCGCGGTCCTGATCGTGGACGACGCGCACGGCCTCGGCGTGATCGGCCCGCGCGGCGCGGGCGGCCCGGCCGACTCCGGGCTGGCCGGCGAACCCGACGTGATCGTCACCGCGACGCTGTCCAAGTCGCTCGGCGCGGCCGGCGGGGTCGTCCTCGCCCCGGCCGCGGTCCGCCGGCACCTGGTCGACACGGGGCGCACGTTCATCTACGACACCGCCCCGCCGCCGGCCGTGATGGCCGGGGCCCGGGCCGCGGTGGGCCTCGCGCGGGGCTTCGACATCGCGCGCGACGAGCTGCGGTCCCGGGCGGCCACCGCGTCGGAGGCGCTGGACCTGCCCGGCGTACCGGCCGGCGGGGTGCTGTCCGTGCCCGCCGCGTCCCCGCAGGCCGCCGTCGACTGGGCCGCCGCGTGCCGGGACAAGGGCGTCGCGGTCGGCTGCTTCCGGCCACCGTCCACCCCGGACGGCACGGCGCGGCTGAGACTGACCATCAACGCGGGCGTACCCCGCCACGACTTCGACCGTGCTCTGGAGGTGGTGACCGCGTGCGCACCCTGATCGTGACCGGCACCGACACCGGCGTCGGCAAGACCGTCGTCACCGCCGCCCTGGCCGCGAGGGCCGCCGCCGAGGGCCAGCGGGTCGTCATGGTCAAGCCGGCGCAGACCGGCCTGGCCCCGGGCGAGGAGTCCGACGCGGAGACCGTGGCCCGCCTGGCCGGGGTGCGCGTCCTGGAACTCGCCCGCTACCCCGACCCGCTCGCCCCGCGCACCGCCGCCCGCACCTCGGGGCTGCCGGAACTGCCGATGAGGACGGTCGTCGAGGCCGTCGCCGCGCTCGACGAGGACCTGGTCCTGATCGAGGGCGCGGGCGGCCTGCTCGTGCAGCTCGGCGAGGACGGCTGGACCGTCGCGGACCTGGCCACGGCCCTGGACTCCCGGCTCGTGGTCGTGGCGCGCGCCGGCCTGGGCACCCTCAACCACACGGCCCTGACCCTGGAGGCCCTCGCCCGCCGGGGCCTGTCCGCCGACGTGGTGATCGGCTCCTGGCCGCGCGAACCCGGGCTGGCCGACCACACCAACCGCGAGGACCTGCCCCCGGTGACGGGCGTCGTCCCCGAGGGCGCCGGTGCCCTGCCCCCGACCGAGTTCCGCTCGGCGGCCCCGACCTGGTTCACCCCCTGACACCCTTCACCGGGGTACCGGGACCCTGCGGCCGGCCCGCTGTCCCGGCCGGCTCCGCGCCGGGCGCCGGTGGACGCGCCATTCCGGGGCTCGGGCGGGCGCCGCAGTTCGGGTGGGTGCGTGTCGCACCGGGCGGCTCGCCCATCGGGGTCGAGACGCGTCGTCCGTGTCGGTTCCCCGTCGGTGGCGGAGTCCCTAGTGGAGGGCCGGGCGGGCGCATAATGCTCTCGTGGCGAGCCTGAAGAGTCTGCCGTCCTGGGTCGTCGCGCTCGGCGCGGGCGCGGCGTCGGTCCCGGTGGTCGGCCCGTGGATCTCCGGCGCGGTCACCCACCGCTATCTGGGCCCGACCGTCGTCGCCGTCGTGGCCCTGGTCATCGGCGGCCTGGGCAAACTCGCCACCGACCTGCTCGGCCACGTCCGCCCCCGGCTCGTCGCCTGGCTGGAGCTGCTCCTCGTCCGCTGGTTCTCCCGCTTCGGCCCCTGGTACCGCCGCGTCGTCCTCACCGACTCCCGCACGATGGGCCGGGAGGGCTTCGGCGGCCTGGTGGCCCGGGGCCTGGACCTCGACGCGGTGTACGTCGACGTCAGCCTCGTCTCCCGCGCCCCGCGCAGCGCCTCCCCGCACCTGGTCCGCGACGGCCGGAACGAGAGCGACCGCCGCCAGGACCTCACCAGCTACCTGGGCGACGCCGACCAGGCCGTCCTCGTGGTCCTCGGCGGCCCGGGCAGCGGCAAGAGCACCCTGCTGCGCCGGATCGCCCGCCAGACCTACCGGAACCCGAAACCGCACGGCCACCGGATCCCGATCTTCCTGGCACTCCGCGAACATGTCGCCGCGATCGTCGCCGACCCGGCGATCCGGCTGTCCACCCTCGTCGGCCGCGCCAAGGCCCCGCTGCTGACCGGCGGTACCGTGCCCGGGCTCCTCGCCCCGGAGCCGCGCCGGACCGACGCGCTGGTCGCCTGGTTCGAGAACCTGCTGGTCGCCGGGCGGTGCGTGGTCCTGCTCGACGGCCTCGACGAGGTGGCCACGGAGGGGGAGCGCTCGGCGATCGTCGCGTGGGCCAACACCCAGATTCTCCGGTACGCCCAGCACGGCAACCACTACGTCCTGTCCTCCCGCCCCGACGGGTACCGGGCGGGCGGACTCGACGACGCCGCCGTCCTGGAGGTCGAACCGTTCACGGCCGCGCAGGTTGACGCGTTCGTGGTGGACGCCTATGACGCGGTCGGTTCGCGGGAGTCCGCCCGCCGGGCCGCCGACCTGTCCCGGCAGCTCGGCGAGGCCTCCCGGCTCCGACCGCTGACCCGCAACCCGCTCCTGCTGACCATGCTGTACTTCGTGCACCGCGACCGGGGCTCGCTGCCGTCGAGCCGCCTGGAGCTGTACCGGCAGATCTGCCGCACCGTCCTGGAGGACCGCCAGAAGGACAAGCGGATCGCGGTGCCCCTCCCCGTCGAGCAGGCGGAACTCCTGCTCAGCGGCCTGGCGCTGGCCATGACCAGGGAGGGCCGGGCGACCACGTGGACCCGGGCCCAGGTGCTCGACGCGCTCGGGCCGCACATGCGGGCGCTCCCGGTCACCGCCGAGGCGTTCCTGGACCTCGCCGGGCTGCACGGCCTGTTCGTGGAGACCAGCCTCGGCCGGTACGCGTTCACGCACCGCACCTTCCAGGAGTACCTCGCGGCCGTGGCGCTGGCCGCGTCGCCCCCGGACACGCTGCCGGTGGAGGACCCCTGGTGGCACGAGACCCTGCTGTTCTACGCCATGCTCACCGGCCCGGACGCCGTGGTCCGCGAGTGCCTGGGGAGCGACACGGTCACCGCCTGGGCACTGGCCTTCGACTGCGCCGAACACGCCACCGACGCCCAGCCCCTCGACCCCGGGCTCGCCCAGCGGCTGGAACGGCTCCTGGTCACGTCGACCGGGTCCGGCACCAGTGCCGAGCAACGCCGGCTGTTCGCCGGGGTGTTGGCCACCCGGCACCTGCGCGACGTGGTGCACACCGCCTGGGACCAGGCGATCTGCGCGCGCGTCGTACCCGCCAAGCTCTATCTGCTGTTCCAGCACGACAACTCGGAGAACCTGCCGCTGGACCCGGCACTGGCGCCCGGCGGACCGGACGCCACGGACACAGCCGTCCTGGGGGTTCTCGGGGGGAACGCGGCCGGGTTCGTGGACTGGATCAACGAGGCCAGTGGTGGGCCGCAATGCCGGCTGCCCACCACGGCCGAGGCCGCTGCCAGTGAGGTTTCCGAACCCGCCACCCGGTACGGGCTCAGTCTGTGGACCGTGGACCCGCCCGCGGCCGCGCCGCGCCTGTGGACCCGGCCACGCCGCCCGCATCCGTGGACCGTCCCCTTCGAGGAGTTCCAGCGGGTGTGCGACGCCGACCTGGGTGACTTGGCGGCCACCGTGGCACAGCTGTTGCTGGCCCGGACGCTGTCGGACTGGCGCGTGCTATCCAGTGTCCGGGGGGATCCGTCGCACCACGAGGATCCAGCGATGGATCCGCCGTTCGTCCAGGCCCGGCTGATCGACTCCGCACTGGACCTCGACATGGTCGTGCGGGTGGTCAGGGCCATCGACGGGGGGCTGATTCCGCCGGAGCTCTCCCCTGATCTCCGGGATGCGGGCCAGACCTGGTTGGAACTCGCCTACCCCGGCCACCAGAACAGTGGGACCGGAACGCGGCTGCTGCTGACGGTATACGAGAACCTGGCTGCGCGGAATCACTCGGACGCCGAGGTTCTCGCCCCCGCTCTCGCGGCATTGACCGGTTTCCTGGATCAGGGGACGACGGAGGGGGAACTGGCCGCGATCCGCGCCGGGGAGATCGACGCGGTGCTCGACCAGTCCCGGGTGGCCCTGTTGGGCCACCGCACGGCGGCCGCGCTGGAGTCCGCCGTGCGGCAGGCGAACGTCACGAGATTCGCCGAGGAGCAGAGGCTCGAAGTGGTCACGCCGGCGTTCACACGCGCCATGTGCCAGCTTGGCAGGCCCCAGAACTGGGCCCGGGCCGTATCGCCCGACAATCTGGCCGAGATCACCCGACAGGCCTGCGCGGAGTTTCCGGTACTCGTGCCCTCTGGCCACCTGCGGTCCTGGGCGGATGCGGCGTGTCAACGGCTCAGGGCGTCGGCTCTGCCGGTGTTCACCTGGAGACAGGCCGCCAGCGGGACGCTCGGCACCCGGATCCGCGTGACGGCACTGTGCCTGGTGGAAGAGGCTGAGAATGCGATTCCTGACGTGCGCCACGAGGCCCGCGCCGCCCTCGTCGGGCGGTTCCGGGACATCGCCGTTGGCGCCACCCTCCTCGAACTGCGCGAACGCGGAACCCTCCACCCCACCGAGGCGATCCTGCTCGCCGTCGACTGATCATGCGGTACACATGGCGGATGGACGCGAGGGTGGAGTTCACGGCCGGGGCGACCCCGGTACAACGGGCGGACCGGTTGGCCGCCGCGATCGGGATGCGCCCCGGCGCCCTGTTCATCAAACGCGACGACCTGACCGGCCTGGTCGGGGGCGGCAACAAGGCCCGCAAGCTGGAGTACCTGTGCGCGGCGGCCCGGGCGGCCGGCCACACCCTGCTGGTCACGGGCGGCGGCGCGCAGAGCAACCACGCGCGGGCGACGGCGGCCGCGGCGGCGTACCTCGGCATGGGGTGCCATCTCGTGCTCGCCGGTTCCCCGCCGGCCCAGCCCAGCGGCAACCTGATCCTCGACCGGCTGCTCGGCGCGACCGTGGAGTGGACCACGGGCCCGCTGGAGGAGGCGATCGCGGCGGCGACGACGGCCCGGGGCGGCTACCTGGTCCCGTTCGGCGGCAGCTCCCCGACGGGCGCCCTCGGGTACGTCCGGGCGGCCGACGAGCTGCGCGCCCAGGTCCCCGACCTGCGGTTGGTCGTCACGGCGACCGGCTCGGCGGGGACCCACGCGGGCCTCGCCGCCGGGCTCGGCGACTGGGGTGCGGTGCACGGCGTGCGGGTGACGGAGTTCGGAGACCTGCGCGAACGGCTGGTCCGGCTCGCGGAGGGCTCGGCGGCGCTGGCCGGCCGACCGGCCCCGACCGGCGCCCCGACCCTGGACGGCTCCCAGCTGGGCGGCGGCTACGGCGCCCCGACCCGCGCGGCGCTCGCGGCCATCGAACTGACGGCCCGGACCACGGGCCTGGTCCTCGACCCGGTGTACACGGGCAAGGCGATGGCCGGGCTGATCAACGGGCTCCGGCACGGCGCACTCGACCCGGCGGCGACCACGGTCTTCCTGCACACCGGCGGCCTCCCGGGCGTCTTCGCCGAGCGCTATGCCCCACTCTGGTAGCCGACGCAGATATTGGGGGTTTTCGGCCTCACCGTCCGGGTGTCGTCACCGGCGGGAGAAAAGGGTGATCCCCGGGGTGCTTCCACGCCTTGCGGCGTGGGCCGGGAGGACAAGCTCCGGCACCCCGGGGATCAGATGACTGTCTCTGTCGCCGCACCGCGTCCGGCCAGCGACCATCGAGAGTCCAGAAGGACAGCGGCTAGGAGACAGCCACCTCATGTGTCCGATGCTTACTCAACTCTGGACCACCTCCTCTCAACGTCTCGATGGCTACGTTATGCCGCCGCCCAGCCGCTTGCCAACTGTTTTTCCCGAGTAATCTCGGCGGCATGAATCCGCAGGTGCCGGCCCCGTGACCGACCTCAGGCTGCGGGTGGGTACGGCCGCCGCCGTGATCGCCGTCGGCGCACTGCTCGCGCTGCCCACGACGGAGTCGCCGAAGCGCCCGACGGGCGGTCCGGAGACCGTGGCCTCCGTGTGGCCGCGGGCGGTGACCGGGACGCTGCCGGCGGTGGGGGCGGACGGGCAGTCGTACACCCCGATGCTGTTTCTGGATCCCGGGTTCTCGGTCGGGAGCCTGGCCGTGGAGGCGGCGGCGCCGTCGTTCGTGCTCCGTTCCCCGGGCGGCTACCGGGAACTGGCCCCCGCCGACCGCACGAAGTCCGTGGACGCGGTGGCGGCCACCCCCGAGGCGCTGTTCTGGCTGCGCAGCGCGTCGGGCGCCGACGGCCGGGTCGGGTACACGGTGTGGACGGCGGCGCGGGCGGGCGGCCCGGCCCGGCAGCTCACCGCCGACACGGGCAGCCCGCTGATCTACGGCACCGGCTACGACCTGCAGGTCGCCGAGGGCCAGGTGCGCTGGGCGGCGGCGGTCGGCGAGGCGGACACGGAGATCCGGTCGGTGCCGGTCGACGGCGGCCCGGTGACGATCCGGGCGGTGCCCGGCAACGTGGTGCTGTCCGCGTGGCCGTGGGTGGTGTCCGCGCCGGGGCGGCCCATGGAGGTGACCAACCTGGTCACCGGCGAGCGGCGCCCGCAGCAGGGCACCCCGGGGCAGCAGCTGACCTGCTCACCGGTGTGGTGCCGGTCGGTGACGACCCGGGCGGACGGCGGCGGGGAGTTCGAGCTGCGCCGGACGGACGGCACGGAAGCGCGCCGGATCGGGGGATCCGACGCGTCTCCGTTGGGTTTCGGTCCGGCCCCGTTGGACCGCTACGAGGTGTACTCGACCCCGGGCGTGTCCAACGCGACCGGCTCGGCTCTCACGGTGTGGTTGTACGACATCGCGCGCCGCAGGGCCGTGCGCGTGGAGTCCACGGCCTACGGAGTGCTGGTCCGTGACGGCGTCCTGTGCTGGTCGACAGGGGACCACGAATCCCTCGTCTGGCACTTCCTCGACCTGCGGTCACTCTGACGCCCGTCCCACAACGAGCTCGCCCACTCCCAGGGCGAGCTCTCGGCTCAACTCGCAGTACTCCTCGCGGCACAGCACGAGAAAGGCCAGCGACAGTACGTCCTCTGTCGACAGACATGCCGGTACGGAGACCAGGACGTCGTCCCGGTCGGCGATCCGCACCAGCACGGGCAATGTCGAACAGCGCACGACCCGCATCGGCTCCCCCTAACGGAGATCGGCGCTCACACCGACTACCGTAAGCCCATAACCGGTTGTTACGTAAGGGTTACCCGGATGAAATCGACGTCAGGAAAGATCGTTGCGACGGCGTTCATCGTCCAGAAGCGACTCCACCAGCGCCTGGACGTGTCTGCGGTCCTGGGGACTCAGTTGTGTGAGTCCCGCCACTAGGACGTCGATCTCGGGGTCGGTCACCGTTTGGTGCCAGGTGCTGAGCCCTGCGGCGTCGGCGGCGGCGGCGCGCACGGTGTCGAGGGGCACCTCGAGGCCGATGGCCAGGCGTTCCAGGGTGGTCGGATTCGGAGGACGGGTGAGTCGGTCAGTGGTCGCGATGTGGTGCACGGTGGAGCGAGGCAGTCCGCCGCGTTGGGCGACATCGCCGTACGACCATCGGCGATCCTCCATCCTTGAGCGGATGAGCTGCTGCAATGCGTTCAACGGGGCCTCGGGATGCCGACTCGATTAGCAGATAACAAAGGTTACTCCTGTAGACCCCTTGCGGGCGGCCGACATGTCGCAGTAGTGTCCAATCTCGTTGGACAGATCGTCCAATAAGATCGGATTGGAGGCGGAACAAGGATGCGACCCCGTTCCGCACCGACCGATCGGGGTCCGGTGCCGACGTTTCTCCCAGTCGCCCGCACCGTGCCCCTGTGGCCCGCCATGGCCCAGGTGGCCAGGCTGTTGCCGTTCTTCACCGCGATCACCGCACCACCGCCGGTCCCGGTGGCACCGATCGCGGAGATGAGCCCGGCGTTGCGTGTCGCCGGGTCGGTCACCGAGCGCGCTTCCACTGAGGGGTAGGGGTGTAGCTCGGTTGCCAAAGGGAAGGGTTGGGCGGGGATTCCGGAGTCCCCGCCCAGCTCGCCGCGTGCCGCACCCGCTCCCTCGGGTGCGGCACGCGCCCTTCTTCGCCACATCCCCGTCCCGGCGGAGCGCTCTCACGGCCACACCCCGGTTCCCGTTCACCGTCTTGTAGTTACGCGACTCTATCTTTCCGCGCGCCGCACCACATCCGTGTGTCGGGCCACATCCGTCTGGTGGGCCAAATCCGACCGTCAGGCCGCGTCCGCGGGCCGGGCCGGATCCGCGCGCCGCACCACGAGCGTGTCCGGCATCCGGAACGACAGGTTCGCCGGGAAGCTCGGCGCCGTGACGACCGTCGACCGCCGCAGCAGCGGCGCGACCTCGTCCAGGACGACGGCGGCCTCCATCCGGGCCAGTTGCGCGCCCACGCACCGGTGCGCGCCCGCCCCGAAGGCCAGGTGCCGGCGCGAGCCCCGCTGGCCGGGGACCATCGCGTGCGGGTCGGCGGCCACCGCCCGGCCGGCCGCGCCCAGCCACAGGAGGACCGACGTGCCGGCGGGTACGTCGACACCGGCCAGCGTGGACGGTACGGCCGCGAGGCGCCGCCAGGTCGGGATCGGCGGGTCGAGCCGCAGGCCCTCCTCGACGACGGCCGCCGTGTCGTACCCGTCGGGCAGGCCCTCCTCGGCGAGCCGGTGCAGCAGCAGGGTCAGGAACTGCGAGGTGGTCTCCTGGCCGGCGACGAGCAGGAAGAACAGCGCGGCGGTGACCTCGTTCTCGGTGAGGCCGGCCCCGCGCAGGTCGCGGGCGAGCCCCGGGCCGGTCCGGGCGATCTCCCGCAGCTCGCGGTGGTACTGGCCGACCTTGTCGGCGAGCAGCAGCTGGCGGTCGAGGGGGAGCGGGGCCCAGAAGAGTTCGAGGGCGGCGGCGGAGAAGTCCTTGACCCGGCGGACGTCGGCCACCGGCAGGTCGATCAGCCGGGCGAGGACCAGCAGCGGGAGGTCGGTGGTGAGCGAGGCGTGCAGGTCGACGGACTCCCCGGCGCGCAGCCGGCGCATCAGCGGGGCGACCCGGCGGCGGACGATGCCGGTCAGCCACGGCCGGAGCGCCTCGACCCGGGCCGGGTGCATCGCGTCGAACACGGCGCCCCGGATCATGGGGTGCGAGTCGGTGCCGTTGTTGGCGAGGGTGGCCGGCAGCTTGAACCGGTACTTCGCCAGGACCCGCATCACGGCCACCGACATCGGGGTGACGGCGTCGAGCGCGTTGTCCGGCCGGTACGTGTCGGGGTCGGCGAGAACCTGTCTCACCTCCGCGGGCCCGGCCACGACGAGGTGACCGTCGCGCCAGAACACCGGCTCGACGGTCTCGTGGACCTGTTCCCAGCTACGCCACATGTGCCCAATCTATTCAATGCCGGGCTGCCGTCTTTCCGACAGGTCTTTGCGATGCTTATGTCTGGTTCGGGAGTTGCCTGGCGACGCTGTGAGTGTGACTGTGGTCGCGGTTAGTTAACGCCCTCCAGGGATGTGACATGCGCCGTTGCCTCGCCCTCCTGCTCGTCCTGAGCGTCGCCGGCTGCACCTCCACCGCCGGCGGCACGCCCCGGGCGACCCCGACGGCGGTCGACCCGCCCGCCTCCGGTGCCAACCCCTCCGACCAGGGGAATCTGCACACGACGAGCCCGGGCGCGAGCCCCCGTCCGAAGCCGGCCACCCCGAAGATCAGCTCCTGGGTGTACCAGTTGCAGAACTACCCGGGCGGCACCCTGGAGGACGTCACCAAGGCCCCCGGTCAGCTCGCCGTGATCGACCTGGCCCGCGACGCGAAGACCGACTACTTCCGCGCCGAGGAGGTCGCCGCGCTGAAGAGGAGCGGGAAGACCGTCCTGGCGTACTTCGAGATCGGCTCCATCGAGAACTTCCGGCCGGAGTACCCGGGAGTCAAGGACCTCGTCCTGAACCGGTGGGACGACTGGCCCGAGGAGTTCTTCGTCCGCTACTGGGAGGCCGCGTGGTGGGACAAGGTCGTCCGCCCGCGCCTCGACCAGGCGGCCCGCGCCGGCTTCGACGGGGTCTACCTGGACACGCCGCTGGCCTACGAGGAGATCGACCTCAAGCTGGTCAAGGGGGAGACCCGCGAGACGCTCGGCCGGAAGATGGCGGACCTGATCGTGCGGATCGCCAAGTACTCCCCCCAGTTGTTGATCTTCCCGCAGAACTCCCCTGAGCTGCGCAAATACTCCGGCTACACCGAGGCCATCGACGGCATCGGCATGGAGGAGCTGTTCTTCCTCGCCACCGACAAGCCGTGCGACGAGGACTTCTGCCCCGAGAACCTGGCGGAGACCCGTGAACTGCGCAAGGCCGGCAAGCTCGTCCTCGCCGTCGACTACGCCACCCGCCCCGAGAACATCCGGAAGGCGTGCGCGAGCTACGCGGCCGAGGGCTTCGCCGGCTACGTGACCACCCGAGCACTCGACACCATCACCAGGAGCTGCGAATGAAACGGATCGGCGTCATCGGCATGGGCTACGTGGGGCTCACCCTCACCGCCGCGCTGGCCCGCAAGGGCTTCACCGTGTTCGGCGTGGACACCCAGCCGGCCGTGCTGGAGTCCCTGGCCGCCGGCAAGCCGCACATCTTCGAGCCGGGCTGCGAGGAGGTCTTCGCCGAGTTCGTCGGGAAGACCATCCACGTGGGCTCCGAGCTGCCGGCAGACGGGGTCGACGCGGCCATCATCTGCGTGTCCACCCCCGTGGACGAGACGACCCACGAGCCGTACCTGCTCAACCTCGCCGCCGCCGCGAAGCACATCGCCGCCGTCTGCGGGCCCGAGACGCTCGTCGTCGTGCGCAGCACCGTGCCGGTCGGCACCAGCCGGCGGGTCGTGCTCCCCGAGCTGTGGGAGGGCGCGAAGGTCGTGATGGCCCCCGAGCGCACCATCCAGGGCCAGGCGCTCCGCGAGCTGGTCGAACTGCCCCAGGTCGTCGGCGGCCTCGACCAGCGGTCCCTCGACGCCGGCCTGGAGCTGTTCGGCGGGCTCGCCAACCAGCTCGTGCCCGTCTCCTCCATGGAGGCCGCCGAGATGGTCAAGCTCACCAACAACTGCCACACCGACGTGATCTACGCGTTCGGCAACGAGGTCGCGCTGCTCGCCGAGCGGTTCGGGCTCGACCCGCTGGAGGTCATCCGGGCCACGAACCTCGACTACCCGCGGCCCGACATCGCCAAGCCCGGGTACGTGGGCGGCGGGTGCCTGTCCAAGGACCCGTACATCCTGATCTCCGCCGCCGAGCGCGAGGGGCACACCCCCTACCTGATCGGCCGGGCCCGGGCCCTCAACGAGGAGCTGCCCGTGCACGTCGCGCACCGGCTGCTCTCGCTGGTGCAGGACCTCAAGTCGGTGCTGGTGCTCGGCTGGGCGTACAAGGGCTGGCCGCCCACCGACGACATGCGGGGCACGCCGATCGCGGCCATGCAGCCGGTGTTCAAGGCCGCCGGTGTCGAGGTGCTCGGCCACGACCCGCTGGTCACCCCCGAGGTCATCACGGCCTACGGCGGCCGGCCCGTGACCCTGCAGGAGGGGTTCGCCGCCGCCGACGCGGTGCTCGTGATCACCGACCACCCGATGTACCGGGCCCTGGACCTGCCGGCCCTGTTCGCCGAGGGCACCCCGAAGCTGGTCTACGACTCGTGGCGGATCCTCGACGAGGCGGTCGTCGAGTCCTTCGGCGTGTCCTACGTCGGGCTGGGTTACGAGGTCGGCGGCACCGCGGGTGTGTCCGGCGCGGCCGCGGCCTCTTCGGCGGTGGCGCGATGAGGATCCTCGTGCTCGGCGGCGCCGGGTTCATCGGCGCGCACCTGACCCGGCGGCTGGTCGCCGACGGCCACGACGTGACCGTGGTGGACGACTTCTCCCGGGGCCGCGACGACCTCGGCTACGAGATCATCCAGGCGGACCTGACCGACCCGGCCGCGTGGCAGCGGATCCCGCACGGCTGGGACCACATCTACCACCTGGCGGCGGTCGTCGGGGTGCGCAACGTGGAGCGGGACCCGGCGCGGGTGCTGCGGATCAACACCCTCGCGCTGTCCCACCTGCTGGACTGGCTGGGCGAGCCCGGCGCGCGGTCGCACGACGCCGCGCCGGCCGTGGACGGCTCGCCGTCGCGCGGCCCGAAACTCTTCTTCGCGTCCACCAGCGAGGCGTACGCCGGTGGGGTCACGGCCGGCGTCGTCGCCGTCCCGACCGATGAGACGGTCCCGCTGCACATCCAGGACGTCACCGCCCCCCGGTTCACCTACGCCATCTCCAAGCTCTGGGGCGAGGCGGCCGTCGCGCACTCGGGGGTGCCGGCCGTGATCGGCCGCTTCCACAACGTCTACGGCCCCCGGATGGGCGCGGACCACGTCGTCCCCGAGCTCGCGCTGCGCTCCCTCAAGGGCGAGGACCCCTTCATCGTGTACGGGTCCGAGCAGCACCGCGCGTTCTGCTACATCGACGACGCGGTCGAGGCCATGGTGCTCCTGATGGCGTCCCCGGAGGCGGTCGGCCAGATCGTGCACATCGGCGACGACACCCAGGAGACCAACATCGGCGACCTGGTCGGCCTGGTGCACGGGATCGCCGGCGTCAAGCCCGAGCTGGAGATCGCGCCCGCGCCGGCCGGTTCGGTGGCCCGCCGCTGCCCGGACCTGACCAAACTGCGCGACCTCACCGGGTACGCGCCGAAGGTGTCCCTGGAGGACGGCGTGCGCCGCACGTTCGACTGGTACCGGGACAACCGGTGAGTACCGGCCTCCCGGGCCCGGCCACGAGCCCGGGAACGTTTCCGGGACCGGGCTTCCCGGACGGTTCCCCGGGGATCGCCCGGGGCCCGGGGGTGCCCGGCTCGGTCGGCCAGGACATCGTCTTCTACTACGGCGACGGCGAACTCGACAAGCTCGCCACGTACCGGTGCGCCGTCCTGCAGCCCGACTTCTACCGCCCGACCGAACTGGCCCGGCTCGCGGCGGACGGGGTCCGGCTGCTCGGCTACCTCAGCGTCACCGAGGACGTCGACCCCGACCCCGCGCCCTGGCACCGGCCGTCCCGCAACCCCGACTGGGGCGGGCACTTCGTGCACGTCGGGCACCCGGGCTGGGTCGCGCACGTCCTCGGCCAGGCGACGGCGGCCCTCGACGCGGGCTTCCACGGGCTGTTCCTCGACTGCCTGAACGTGGAGTTCACCTACCCGGAGGACCTGCCGCACACCCTGGCGCTGATCGGGGCGCTGCGGGCGGCGGCGCCGGACGCGTACCTGCTCGCCAACCGGGGCTTCGAGCTGTTGCCGCAGCTCGGGGAGCTGGTCGACGGGGTGCTGTTCGAGTCGTTCTCCGCCCGGTGGACCGACGGGGGGTACGCGCCCTGGCCGCCGGAGACCCTGGAGGTGCACGCCCAGTACGCCGAGCGCCTGCTGCACCTCGACATCGACCTGTTCGCCCTGGACTACGCGGACACCCCGGCGCTGACGGAGTTCGCGCGGCGGCGGGCCGAACGGTTCGGGATGGTGTGCTCGATCAGCGACAAGGCCCTGAGCAGGGTCTGAACCCGGATCCGGCGCCCCGGCCAGCCATGGTCGCGGGCGCCGTCCGTCCGCGCCCGGCCGTGGTCTCCGGGGTGCGGGCCGTCGTCAGTCGCCCAGGCCGAGGGTGAACTCGTCCGGGGACTCCTTCTTCCTGCTCCGGCGGCCCGGCCGGGCAGGTTCCGGGGCCGACCCGGCACCGGGGGCCGCCGGTGCCGGGTCGCCCACAATCACCGGGACCTCGTGCCGGGGAGCGGTGGCCACCCGGGCCGTGGCGGCGTCGTCGGCCGGCCGGCCGGCGGGAGCACCGCCCGTCGCCGGCGCGGAACCGGCCGCCGGGAGGTCAGCCGTCGGCGACCCGCCCGGCGACGGGTCGGCGGTCGGCGGTTCCGACTCCACAGCGGATGTCGTCTCCGTCGTGGTCAGGGCGCGGACCGTGAGGCCGGCGAGGACCACCGCGAAGGCGCCCGCGCCGATGGCCCACCACCAGTACCCCTGGTAGACGGAGGCCAGGACGAGCCCGAGGCCCAGGCCGGCCGCGAAACCGAGACCCAGCAGGGTACGCGGGCCGAGCCGGAGCCGGGGCAGCCGGACGACGATCAGGATCTCCAGCCACGTACCGCCGACGGCGAGCGGCACCGCGCCCACCAGGTCCAGCGGGGACACGGCGTGCCCGGTGCCGAGGTCGACCAGCGGAGGCCCCTCGAAACCGGCCGGCATGGCGAGGACGGCCCCGCCGAACGCGACGAGCAGCAGGGCGAGGGTGAACTGCACGCGGACGGGCATGCCCCGCAGTATGCCCCGGGGGGCCGGCCGGCGGAAGCTTTCGAGCCATGGTGAAACCTCGATGCGTGCTGGGGACTTGTCGTCTATAAAGGTCTAAAAAGGAAGAGGTACCGCGATGACGGCAACCTTCGCGCAACAGTCCTCCCATCCCGCCGATCTGCTCGACTGGTTCCACCACATGCGCGGCTCCGAGCCCGTGAGCTGGGACGGGCCGTTCGGTGCCTGGCACGTGTTCGGCTACCCCGAGGTGTCGGCCGTGCTCGCCGACCCCGGCACGTTCTCGTCCGACCTCAGCGCGCTCATCCCGCCCCAGGAGGACCTGGAGCTGTTCGCCAAGGGCAGCTTCGTCGGGATGGACCCGCCCCGGCACCTCAAGCTCCGCCGGCTCGTCAGCCGCGCGTTCACGCCCCGGATCGTCGCCGAGCTGGCGCCCCGGATCACCCAGGTCACCCGGGAGCTCCTCGACACCGTGCGGGGCGCGTCCGCGTTCGACCTGGTCGCCGACCTGGCGTACCCGCTGCCGGTGATCGTCATCGCCGAGCTCCTGGGCGTGCCCGCCGACGACCGGGCCGCCTTCCGGCGCTGGGCGGACGGGCTGCTCAGCGACGCCAGGCCGGAGCAGCTGGTGCCCGACGAGGCCACCCTGAACGCGGTGGGCGCGTCGGTCCGCGAGATGAACGCGTACCTGCTCGACCACATCCGGGCCCGGCGCGCCGCGCCCACCGCCGACCTGACCAGCACCCTGATCGCGGCCGAGGTGGACGGCGAGCGGCTCGACGACGAGGAGATCGTGGGCTTCGTCGGCCTGCTGCTCATCGCCGGGCACATCACGACCACCCTGCTGCTCGGGAACACGGTGATGGCCCTCGACACCCACCAGGACGCCACGGCGGCGCTGCGGGCCGACCCGACGGGCCTGGCGACGGCCCTGGAGGAGGTGCTCCGGGTCCGGACGCCGTTCCCGCGCCTGGTCCGGGTCGCCAAGACCGACGTGACGCTCGCCGGGCGGGACATCAGGGCCGGTCAGGTGCTCAACCTGTGGCTGGCGTCGGCCAACCGGGACGAGCGGCAGTTCGCGGGGGCCGACCTGTTCGACGCCGGGCGCAACCCCAACCCGCACCTGAGCTTCGGGCACGGTATCCACTTCTGCATCGGCGCGCCGCTGGCCCGGCTGGAGGCCCGGCTGGCGACGGCGATGCTGCTGGAGGAGTGCCCGGAGTTCGCGGTCGGCCCCGACCCCGACCTGTACGACGCGCGGGTGATGACCGGGGCGCGCAGGCTGCCGGTCGCGGTCACCTGGCGCTAGGTCCCCGGCCGGCCAGCCGGGAGCCTGGCCGGAGAGGGACGGGCGCGTGGGACCGCCCCGGTGGCGTGGACGGCCACCGGGGCGGTCAGCGGCGCCGACAGCGGGGAGTTGGCGGGGCGCGGTGGCGGGTCAGCGGCGGCGCAGGGTCGGTATCGAGGCCAGGGCGAGCAGTACCCCGAAAAGGATCGTCGCCAGGGCCGAGACCAGCATCGTCTGCCGGCCGCCGATCGCACCCACCAGGGGGCCGCCGACCGCCGTGCCCAGCGCCGCGGCCGGCGAGATCAGCGCCCCCCGGAACGCGAGCACCTGGCTCAGGTGCTCCGCCGGGGCGCTCTTCTGGAACAGGGCCGTGCAGATCGCGGTGAACGGGCCGTAGACGAACCCGCCGATCCCGAAGCCGATCATGCCGGGGGCCACCGCGTCGGTGAGCCCGTTGGGCAGCAGGCACAGCCCCCAGCCGACCACGATCGCCGCGATCACCGGCCACAGCGGCAGCCGGCGCAGCAGCCCGGCGCACAGCGAGCCGAGGACGGTCCCGACGCCGTACGCGGCGACGTAGCCGCCCAGCAGGCCCGCCGACCCGTGCAGCTCGTCGGCGATGTGCACGGGCATGGCGACCTCGACGGGGCCGTACAGGAAGAAGAACGCGCAGGTCACGCCGATCAGGGCCAGCAGCTGCGGATGGGCGCGCAGGGTCCGCCACGCGCCGCCCCGCTCCGGCGGCGGCAGCATCCGGGGCGGCCGGGAGCGGACGATGCCCACGCAGGTCACGGCCAGGACCGCGAACGTCACCGCGTCGACCCCGATCACCCAGCCGGGACCCGCGACCGCCGTCGCGAGACCGGCGAGGGCCGGGCCGATCACGAACGACGCCTGCTGCACCGAGGAGACCAGCGCGTTGCCGGTCACCCGGTCCTCGTCGTCCAGCTCTTCCGCGACCAGGGTGTACACGCCCGCGTTGCCCCAGGCGTGCAGGAGCGAGGACACGGCGAGGAGGGCGACGTACAGGCCCGGGTCGAGCAGGTCCGCGATGGCCAGTACCGCGATGGTGCCCAGCATGCCGGCCCGCAGGGTCGCGTCCACGGCCACCAGCCGCGCCCCGTCGAACCGGCGCACCAGCGGGCCGAGCAGGGCCGCGCCGAGGGTGGCCGGCAGGGCGTACGCGGCGACGGCCAGGCCCGTCCACACCCCGCGCTGGTCGGCCGGGGCGAGCTGCACGGCCAGCCAGGCGACCGCGACGAAGCTCATGCCGTCCCCGAACGCGGACAGCAGGACGGCGGGCAGGAACCGGCGGAGGACCGGGTGGCGCAGGACGCGCAGGTAGGGCCGCCGGGAGGGCGCGACAACGGTCATGTCGGGGACCCTGCCATCTCCACCGGGATCGAGGTCAAGCCGGGGTCGGCGGGCGCCGCACATCGCGGGAGTGAGGCCGGTCCGGTCCGGGCCGGGGCGGGCCGGTGCGGTGCGGTGCGGGGCCGGTGGCGGCCGGCCCGCGCGGGCGCACCCTAGAGCAGCAGCTCCTTCACCGCCGCCTCCAGGTCGTACGCCGGCCGCCACCCCAGCGTCCGGGTGATCAGCGTCAGGTCCGCCGCGATCCACTCGACCCCGGCCGACCGCCCGGGCGCCTGCTCGCCCTCGATCAGCTCCCCGGTGAACCCGGCCGCCGCGCACAGCATCCGCACGGCCTCCCGGGTGGCGACGGCGACCCCGCTGCCGACGTTCAGCACGGTCTCGGGCAGCTCCGGCGCGAGGGTCGCGGCGGCGATCGCCGAGCCCACGTCCCGGCCGTCGACGAAGTCCCGGTGCGCGCCGAGCGGCCCGAGCCGGACGACCCCGGAGTGCAGCTGCCGCAGCGCCCGGCCGAGGACGTTGTCGGCGGGCAGACCGGGGCCGAGCGGGTTGAACACCCGGAGCACCGCGCCGTCGAGCCGGTTGTCGGCCACGGCCAGCCGGACGAGTTCGGTGGCGGCGAGCCGGGTGACGCCGTACCCGCCGACGGGGCGGCAGGGGGCGTCCTCGGCGACGGGCACGCCGTGCGGCACGACGCCGTACTCCGCGGCCGAGCCGAGCGTGACGAGCCGGGTACCCAGGAAGGAGCACGCGTCGACGAGCCGGGCCACGGCCGTGACATTGGCCTCGACCAGCTCGGCCGTACTGCCGCTGAGCAGGCCGGCGCAGTTGACGACCGCGTCGGGCCGGTGCGCGGCCAGCAGCGAGGCGAGCCGCGCCGGGCCGTCGACCACCAGGTCGTGGGTGATCGGGCCGCGCCGGCCGGCGGGCAGCACCTCGGCCCCGGCCGCGGTCAGCGCCGCGTGGACGTTCTTGCCGATGAAACCGGACGCTCCGAACAGGAGAACTCGCATGGACTACCGCCAGGTGGATACGGGTGGACTGGGCACGGGGGTGGCGGTGCTGTCGTGACCGGCGGACGGCGTGTCGTCCTCCGGCTGTCGGGGGCCCGGCAGCAACAGTGGCTTGATCTGGTCGAACGTCCGGTTCGCCTCGTCGTAGTCGTCCGGCCGGCCGATGTCGAGCCAGTAGCCGGTGAACAGGTGCGAGGCGGGCGGCTCCTTCCGGTCGAGGAGGTCGAGGACGAGGTCGTCGAAACCGAAGGCGACGCCCTTGGGGTACGGGGCGAGGGTCTTGCGGGACATGCCGTAGATGCCCATGCTCACCGAGTAGTCGAGGGTGGGCTTCTCGGAGAAGCTGACGATCGTGCCGTCCACGGCCTCCAGGCAGCCGAAGTCGATCTTCACCTGGCGGTTGTAGGTGGCCACGGTCAGCGGTCCCTCGGAGGCGATGTGCTCGCGGAGCAGTTGGCCGTAGTCGAGGTCGGTGAGCACGTCGCCGTTCATGACGAGGAAGTGCTCGGGCAGCTGGTCGAGGATGTTGAACATGGGGCCGATCGTCGACAGCGGCCGGTCCTCCTCGGCGTAGTCGACGGACAGGTCCCACTGGGAGCCGTCGCCGACGAACGCGCGGATCAGGGAGCCGAGGTGCCCGATCGCGAGGGTCACGGAGGTGAACCCGTACGAGCGGAGCTGCCGCAGGATGATGTCGAGGATCGCGTACTCGTCGCCGATGGGCACGAGGGGTTTCGGCAGGGCGGTCGTGTACGGACGGAGCCGGACACCGCGGCCGCCGGCGAGGATGACTACGTGCATGACCAGTTCCTCTCTAGTAGCTGGCGTAACGCCAGACCTGTCCGAGATCGGGGAGCAGCCCGATGACCAGGCCGAACACGAGCAGTGCGCTGCAGATGCCGAACACCAGCACCTGACGGTCGGGGCCCAGGTAGGCCACGGCGCCCAGGTAGCCGGCCACGACGCAGCCGAGCACCCCGAGCAGCCGGCCGAACCGGGCCTGGTTGATGAGCAGGAAACCCGTGAAGTACGCGCCGCCGAGCAGCACGTGCCCGGCGAACGACGCCACGCCCAGCCGGGACAGCTGGCCGTTGGCGTACAGGAACGCCGCGAGCACCCCGGCCAGGCAGGCCAGCGTCCCCACGGCGACGAGGAGGTCGACGGCGAACGCCCGGAGCACCCTGGTCCGGAACTCGGCCGGGTACCGGGTCCGGCGCAACAGCCCGAGGCTGCGCTCCCCGAACCGGCGGGCCCGCCACTCCAGGACGCCCATGCCGAGCACGATCGGCGTCACGGCCAGCGCCAGGTCGAGCCGGGGCTGGTCGAAGCGCGCGTCGGCGGACAGCAGGTAGAGGGCCGACAGGGCGGCGTAGGCGATGACGGGCAGCGCGCGGGGGATCTCCGACCGGATCGGCACCGCCGGCTCCTTGACCGGGGCGATCCGCACCACCTCGCGCACGGCGAACACGCACACCAGCAGCACGCAGGCCCCGGCGGCGGCCACGGCGGCCACGGCCAGGGCGCGGGTGCCGTCGCCGAACAGGAAGCCGAGGCCGACCCCGACGGCGGGGGCGGACAGCGCGAACAGCACCGGTTCGCGGCGGTGGAACAACAGGATGCCGCCCGCGAGCTGGAACGCGAGCTGCGCGACGGTCAGGGCCAGGGTCGGGGGCGGCAGGAACAGCGCGCCGATCGCGGTGGGGACGAGCACCCCGAGGACGAGGCTGCGGCGGAGCACCGTCGCGGCCAGGTCCGTGCGGCCGTGCCCGAGCATCCGGTACGCCACGGAGGTCCAGCCCATGGTCCACACCCAGCCGAAGGCGGTCGCGTACACCATGCCGGTGATCGTGTCCTTCGCCCCGAGCAGGAACGCCACTGCCGGGAAGACGGCGCTGGGCAGGGTGTAGAGCAGGCCGTGGGACAGTTCGCGCAGGGCCTGGATCCGGTCGGGGCGCGGGTGCGGCTCGCCGGGGCCCCGGTGCGGGATCCGCCGGTAGATGTCCTCGGCGAGGGCGAACACGTCCTTGTAGCCGTAGTCCTGGAGAGCCATCCGGTCGGTCATGCCGTCGCTCTCGAGCATCGCGGCGATCTGCAGCGGGTCGATGGCCAGGCCGCAGCGGTCCGACACCTTGGTGGCGAGCGCGTCCACGGGGTCGACCTGGCGGAGCTGGAGCGTGTCGGTCACGCCAGGACCTCTTCGTAGACCGAC
>NZ_JAQZSH010000053.1:0-14552 GCF_053902585.1 Longispora urticae | reverse complement strand
CCCCGCCGGGCACTGCCAACGCGCCGGGGRCGGCCCCGGCGCCCTGGCCGGGATCTTCCTCGTCGGCGGCTCCAGCCGCATCCCGCTGGTCGCCAGCCGCCTGCACGCCCGCTTCGGCGTCGCCCCGATGGTCCCCGAACAGCCGGAACTCCCCGTCGCACACGGCGGCCTACTCTGCGCGGACACCACCGACGCCCAGATGGCGGCCAACCCGATGTCGGCCCCGCCGATCTCCGCCCCGCCGATCTCGGGGCCGCCGACCTCCGGCCCCCCGACCGGAGGCCAGCCCTACCCGGGCGGCCCCGGCGCGACCCCGCCCTACTCGGGACCCGGCGCGGCGACCCCGGTCGGCTACCCCGGCGGCTACTCCGCCCCGGGCACCCCGCCCGGCGGCTACCCCGCTCCCGGCTACCCGGGCCAGCCCGCGACGGGCCAGGTCCCCTACGGCCAGCCCGCGACCGGTTCCGTCCCCGCTCCCCCGCCGGGCACCGGCTCGGCCATGCCGGGCTATCCGGGCCAGGTCTCCGCGCCCCCGGTCACCGGGTCCCAGCCGCACCCGGGCCAGATCCCCGGCCCGCGCACCGGCGGCCACCCGCTGCCCCCGCCCGGCCAGGGCACCAAGCCGGAACCGCTCACCTACGTCCCCCCCATCCGGCCGCGCAACGCGGGCAAGTTCCTGCTCCGCTTCCTGCTGCCGGCCGTGATCATCATCGTGGTCGCGGCGTACTCCGGCTTCGGGCCGGCGCAGAGCCTGATCAGGGCCATCGGCAAGAAAGCCGACTCCGCCGCCAACGGCCTGGGCTCGGACCTCGGCGGCACCTCGGGCAAGCTGGACCAGACCCAGAACGTCGCGCTGGTCAACACGGGCGACGCGGCGGTCGTGGTGTCGGGCGACGTCGCGTACTACGCCTCGGTGAAGGCCGGCGGCACCGACGTCGTGGCCCTGCCCGTGAAGGGCGGCGCGGAACTGTGGAAGCAGTCCGTGAAGATGGCCGAGTCCGACATCTCGATCAACGTGGTCGGCGGGGTGGTCCTCGTCGGGGGCCGCGAGACCCGGTCGGGCATCAACGCGGCCGACGGCAAGGTGCTGTGGGACAAGAAGCCGTGGACGGGCCGGCGCGACCTGGCGTACATCGGGTCGGACGTCATCGTCGAGAAGACCGGCGACATGAACCCGGCCCTGACCCGGGTGGACCTGAAGACCGGGAACGACCGGTGGACCCGCCCGCAGCCGGGCAAGGACCTGCTGATCAACGACATGCGGCTCGCGTTCGCCAACCGCGTCTGGGGCCCGGGGGCCGAGGGCGTCACCGCCGCCCACACGGAGTACGCCGAGTCGCTGGGCGCGCAGCCCGAGTTCGTGATGGTGGACGAGCCCAAGGGCAAGATCCACGTGATCGACGCGGACGGCAAGGACAAGGTCGTCAAGCCGATCGCGGTGGAGACCCGGGACTGGACGGTGTTCAACGGGCTGTTCATCGGGAGGCAGGCCGGCACGGCGACGCTCGTGGCGTACAAGGTGGCGGACCTGTCGAAGGCCTGGGAGGCCCCGTACCCGGAGGGCACGTCGTTCGGTCTGGTGAGTCCGTGCGGTCCGGCCCTGGTCTGCGTCCCGATCCAGAACTCCGGCCAGTCCGGCAGCACGCTGACCGCCTTCCAGACCACCGACGGGGTGAAGGCGTGGTCGAAGGACTTCGATTCGGGCAGTTCGTCGAGCCTAGGCTGCCTGGCGCTCGGCGGGAAGGCGCTGTGCGGCTCGCTGACCTTCGGTTACGTCAGCGACGGGGTGCTGATCGATCCCGAGAAGGGCGAGAAGAGCGCCAAAGATGTCGGCAAGTTCATCGTGATCCGGGCCGCCAGCGCCCAGCGCTACGTGTTCCAGAAGTTCGAGTCCTCGAGCTGGGTGGTGGGCGTCGGCGACGTCGGCTCGACCAAGGTGACGAAGTCGCAACCGGTCGGCAAGGAACAGATCAAGGGTGCCGCGATCTCGGGTGACACCGTGGCGGTGATCGACGGCGAGCGGCACGTGCGGGTCCTGCGGATCTCCTGACCCACACCCCACGGGACACCGGGCCCGACCCGCACCCCCTGGGACACCGGGCCTGACCGGCACCCCAGGGGACACCGGGCCCGACCCGCACCCCAGCGGGGACACGGGGCCCGACCCGCACGTCGCGGGGACGCCGGAGCAGGCGTCCCCACCCGACCCGGCACACTCGGGGGATGCAGATCCTGCGCGCCGCCGACCGCGTCCCCACCCCCTGGCTCAACGGCGGGGGCGTGACCCGCGAGGTCGCGGCCGGCCCGCCCGGCGCGGGCCTGTCCGGGTTCGACTGGCGGGTCAGCCTCGCCGACGTGGCCGCGAGCGGCCCGTTCTCGGCGTTCGCCGGGATCGACCGGATCATCACCGTCGTGGCCGGGGCGGGGATGACCCTCACGGTCGACGGGGTCCCGACGACGGTCACCGGGGGGTACGGGCCGTTCGCGTTCCCCGGCGACGCCGCCACCGACTGCGTACTCCTCGACGGGCCGATCGTCGATTTCAACGTGATGACCCGACGGGGCCGCACGACCGCCCGGGTGGAACTGGTCAGGGACACCGTGGCGCTGGACGGACCGGCCGTGCTGGTCGTGGTGCTCTCCGGCCACGCGGAGCTCTCCACGGCCCCCACGGACCCCGCCACGGCCTCCCTGGGGCGCTACGACGCCGCCCTGCTCACCGACCGACCGGCCACCCTCGCCGTGGACGGCCTCGCGGCGGTGGTCCATCTCGATCCCGTCCACCCCGGCCCGCTACGGTAACGCCATGTCGGACTACGTGTACCCACCGGTCATCGCCGCAGCCAAGCTCCTGTTCCGCGCGCTGGACATGAGGATCACGGTCATCGGCGCCGAGAACGTCCCCCGCGAGGGCGGTGCGGTACTGGCCAGCAACCACGTCAGCTACCTGGACTTCATCTTCGCCGGCCTGGGCGCGAACGAGTCCCGCCGACTGGTGCGTTTCATGGCGAAACAGGAGATCTTCGAGCACTCCATCGGCGGTCCCCTGATGCGCGGTATGCACCACATTCCGGTCGACCGGGAGTTCGGGATCGGTTCGTACAAGGCGGCGCTGTCGGCGTTGAAGGCCGGCGAGGTCGTGGGCATCTTCCCCGAGGCGACGATCAGCCAGAGCTTCACGGTGAAGGAGACGAAGAGCGGAGCGGCCCGGCTGGCGGCGGGAGCCGGAGTACCGTTGATCCCGGTGGCCCTGTGGGGCACCCAGCGGCTGTGGACGAAGGGCCGGCCGCGCACGCTGACCAGGCGGCACACCCCGATCACGATCATCGTCGGTGAGCCGTGGCGGATCGAACGACGAGCTGACCAGAATGAGACGAACGCTGAGCTCAGAGCACGGATGTCGGCTCTTCTCGACCGCGCGCAGCGCGACTATCCGGATTCGCCCGCCGGCCCCGGGGATTCATGGTGGCTTCCGGCACATCTGGGCGGCACAGCCCCCACCCCCACTACCGATACCAGCGAACCTACGATACCGTAACCTACGCTACCGTAGGTACCTGACAAGCACGTGGAGGCCACTGTGACCGCCGAGTCCCCCTCGTCCACGGTCCTTTTGAAGGAGCTGGAGCCGGTCGTTGAGACGAACCTCAACCGCCACTTCGCGACAGCCAAGGAGTGGTTTCCGCACGAGTACGTGCCGTGGAGTCAGGGCACCGACTTCGACGGGGTGCTCGGAGGGACGGCGTGGGACGTCGAACAGTCCCAGCTCTCCGAGATCGCGCGGACCTCGCTGGTCGTCAACCTCCTGACCGAGGACAACCTGCCCAGCTACCACCACGAGATCGCGACCCTGTTCGGCCGCGACGGCGCGTGGGGCACCTGGGTGCACCGGTGGACGGCGGAAGAGGGCCGGCACGGCATCGCCATCCGGGACTACCTGCTCGCGACGCGCGCGGTGGACCCGATCGCCCTGGAGCGGGCGCGGATGGTGCACATGTCCACCCCGTTCATCAACACCTACGACGACACCGCGATCCACTCGATCGCCTACGTCTCGTTCCAGGAGCTCGCCACCCGGGTCGCGCACCGCAACACGGGCAAGATCAGCGGCGACCCGATCTGTGAGCAGCTGCTCGCCCGGATCGCCCTGGACGAGAACCTGCACATGGTGTTCTACCGCAACCTGCTCAACGCGACGTTCGACCTCGCGCCGGACGTGGCGATGCGCGCCGTCTACGACGTGGTCAGCTCGTTCCAGATGCCCGGCAACGGCATCGAGAACTTCGGCCGCAAGTCGGTGCAGATCGCGATGGCCGGCATCTACGACCTGCGGATCCACCACGACGAGGTGGTCATCCCGGTGCTGCGCAACGTGCGCGCGTTCGACCGTACCGGCCTGGCCGGCGACGGCGAGAAGGCCCGCGAGCAGCTCGCCGCGTTCATGGCGACCCTGGACGGCCAGGCGAGCCGGTTCACGGAGAAGCGCGACGCGCTCAACGCGAAGAAGGCGGCCCGCGCGGCCGCCTGAGCCCACAGACGCACGACCGCCGGGTCACCCCAGTCCACGGGGTGGCCCGGCGTTCCGCGTCCCAGGGCCACGGACCGGACGGGTACGCGGCGCGCGGAGCCCCGGTACCCCCATAGTCACGGAAAGTAGTTTTTGAACTACTTTTTGCCGGATATGTGCCCTGACCAGCAGCTCCGCTGGGGCACTCCCATAAGGGCACCAACTCCCGTGAACCAATCTCGCCTCTTGTGGAGAGACACGGTTAACTAGACCGGTGTCCACAGGAGGCCCCAGTGATCCGCACCCGCCCCCCGGGGATCCAGGGGTGAACGGCGTCGCGTCCTCCGAGTGCACCGACGCGCAGATGATCGAGGTCTCCCTGCGGGACTCCGAACAGTTCGCGGCCCTCTACGACCGGCACGCCGACCAGCTCTACCGGTATGCGTACCGGCGGGTCGGCCCCGGCGTCGTCGAGGACATCGTGGCCGACACGTTCGTGGCCGCGTTCCGCCGCCGCGACAGCTACGACCTGGCCTGCCCCGACGCGCGCGCCTGGCTGTTCGGGATCCTGACCAGGGAGATCGCCCGGCACCTCCGCCAGGAGAAGGCCCGCTACCGGGCGATGTCGCGGGCGTTCACCTCGGCCGAGGAGGAGGATCCGGCGCTGCGGGTCGTGGCGGACGTGGCCGCGACCGCCCTGCGCGGGGAGCTGGCCGCCGCGCTGGCCCGGTTGTCCGCCGGCGACCGGCACGTCCTGTTGCTGATCGCCTGGGGCGACCTGACCTACGAGGAGACGGCCAGGGCGCTGAACATCCCGATCGGCACCGTCCGCTCCCGGTTGAACCGGGCCCGCCGCCGGGTGAGGTACGCACTGGGGAACAGCAATCCGATGAGCACCAGCGAGGAGCGAGGGTGAACGAGCAGGACATGCTCCAGGATCTCGGCGACCTCCTGGACCCGCCCAGCCACACGCCACCGCCCCGGCTGCGCGAACGGGTGCTCCGGGCCACGGCCCAGCCGGCTCCGCGCCGCAGGGGCTGGTGGGGGGCGCGCGCGCAGGCCCTCGGCGACGCGCTGTCCGGCCTGCGGCCCGGGTTCGGCCCGCGCCGGTTCGGCTGGCGGTTCGCCCTGGTCGGCGGGCTGGCGGCCGTGATCGCGGCGGGCATGTTCGTGGTCCAGACCTCCACGGTCGGCGGCCTGCCCCCGGTGGCGAACGCCGAGGCGGGCGTCGTGCTGCACGGGGCGGCGGACTCGGCCCGCCAGGACCCGGAACTGACCGCCCGACCTGACCAGTACGTGTACGTGGAGTCGGTCACCTGGTACCCGAAGGAGGGCGAGCCCGGCCAGACCACGGTCCGGACCTGGCTGTCGGTCGACGGTACCCGCGACGGCCTGGTCTCCTCGGGTCTGCCCGACCGGACCGGCGCCGCCGAGCACCCGCTGCCCGGCTGCCGCGACGGCCGGGCCGCCGAGTGGGAGCAGGGTGGCGCCCTGTCGACGGACCGGACCAGGCCGTGCACGCCGGAGCCGGGCTACCTCGCGGAGGTCCCGGTCGACCCGGTCCGGGCCCGCGCGAAGCTGTACCAGGACACCGAGGGCGACGACCGCGACCAGCAGGCGTTCGCCGCGGTCGGGGCCCTGCTCACCGGGGGCTACGTGGCCCCCGCCGCCCGGGCCGCCCTGTTCACCGCCGTCGCGACCATCCCCGGGGTGCAGGTCGTCCGCGACGTCGCCGACGCGGCCGGCCGGCTCGGGGTCGCCGTGGCCCGCACCGACCGCGGCACCCGTTACGAGCTGCTCTTCGACCCGGCGACGTACGCGCTCCGGGGCTGGCAGCAGCGCCCGGTCGACGGCACGATGGACATGCGCATGCTGCGGCCGGTGGCGTTCGTGCGGGTGGCCGTGGTGGACCGGGCCGGCCAGCTGCCGTAGGCCGCACCCCGGGCCGGGTCGAGCCGCGCCCGGGATCGGCCCCGCCCGGTGGGTCGGGGGCCTACGGCCAGTACTGGTCCGGGCTGTTCGCCGTGAAGATCCACCGGCCGCTGCAGTCCAGGAAGTCCACGCTCGTGTACCCGCGCCCGGAGCCCGACACCGGCTCACTGTCGAGCGGGTAGTGCCCGAGGCTGTACGTGTCGACCGTGTACTGGTACCGGGGCTGGCCGTTCACGAAGATGAACACGTTGGCCTTGCACTGCCCCCGGGTCCGCGAGTTGAGGTAGAAGTCACCCCACAGCGCCTTCGACCGGTAGCTGACGCACGGCCGGGCGTCGGAGACGTTCACACAGCCGCCCCCCGACGCGGCCGCCGCCGCCTGACCGCCCGCGGGCTGGGCCACCGGGTGCTGCCCGGCCGGCCCGGTCACCGAGTGCGGCTTCGGCTGGTCGGCCCCGCGCAGCACGGTGACCTTGTGTGCCGACCCGGGGGCGGCGTGCGCGGGGGTCGGGACGACGAGGGCCGCCGTCGCGACACAGAACGCGAGTAGTGCGACGCGGGGCTGAGACATGTGTCCTCCAGGAGGGCGGGCGCGGCGTGCGCCAGGAATCCTATCTGGACCCGCTCAGGATTTCCGCCGCTCCGGCCATCAGGTACTCCGCCACGACGTCCACGTGCCGCGCCCGCCAGTCGGCCAGCGGGGTACCCCGGACGTCGTGGTTGAACGCCCCCACCGGGGAACCCGTGGCCACGTCGAGGGCCGCGAGCGCGTCCCGGACCTCGTCGGTCGCACCGGCCTCGGGAGTGGGGTGGTTCACAGAACCGGCGACCACGAAGTCCGCGCCGAGCACGAACGCGGCCGCGACGCCCTCCCGGGTACCGAGGCCGCCGCCGTAGCCGATCCGGGTCGGGGAGCCGAGGCGGTCGCGCAGCCGGACGAGGGCGAGCAGGTGGGCGACGTTGCCGCCGAGCACGGCGATGTCGGTGGCCACGGGCAGGCCCGGTGCGACGGACCCGGGCCGCGGCGCCGGGTCGGGGCCGGCCCAGGCGGCCGACTCCGGGTCGGGGCCGGTCCAGGCGGCCGACTCCGGGGGCAGCAGGAACGGCAGCGCCGCCGCCGGGGACGCCACGTTGACGAGGAGCTGGCGGGGGCCGGCGGAGAACCGGTACCGCAGAAGATCCGGGGTTGGTTCCGTATAGCCCGTCGCGTCGACGCACCGCACCCCGGCGTCGAGATAGCGGTCCACCAGCTCGGACTCGCGCCCGGCCGGCAGTTCCATCCCGAACGGCGTGTCCCGCAGCTCGTCCAGCGCGGCGACCACCGCCGCCAGGGGCATGTGCTCGGCGCCGTAGAAACCGAGCAGCCCGGCCTTGCCGAGTCGGAGGCACAGGTCCACGGAGGTCACCGCCGAGGGCAGCGCGCCGGCGAGGTAGGAGTACCGCACGCCGTAGTCCGCGCGGAACGCGGCACTGCCCAGGGCCACTGTGTAGGTCATGCCCACAAGAGGAACATGTCCGGATTGTGGATCGTGGTCGGGGTGCCGCGGCGTGGGTACAGTCGATGGCATGGTCATGCGGGCGACATGGAACGGCACGGTCATCGCGGAGTCCGACGACACCGTGGTCGTGGAGAGCAACCACTACTTCCCCCGGGAGTCCGTGCGCTGGGAGCACCTCACCGACAGCGACACGCACACCAGCTGCCACTGGAAGGGCCTCGCGTCCTACTACTCGATCACGGCGGGCGGCGAGACGAACCCGGACGCCGTCTGGTTCTACCCGGAGCCGTTCGAGGCCGCCGAGCACGTCCGCGACCGGGTGGCGTTCTGGCGCGGCGTCGAGGTCTCCGTGGTCTGACTCCGGCGGCCCTGACCGATCCGCACCCCCGCGTCTGCTCCGTCCCGGAAACGGCGCCGTTCCCCGGTCGCCGGGAGCCCCGCCATGCCCTAGGGTTCCTGGCATGCGTAGCGGAACCCTGCCGGTAGTCGTCCTGGCCCTCGCGGCCCTCACCACGGCCGCGTGCGGCACCGACAGCGCCCCGGCGTCGACCGGCTCCCTCGCCGACTCCAAGGCCGCGTGCACGGCCGAGGACGTGAAGGTCGGCGGCGAGCCCGGCAAGCGGCCGACGGTGACGATCCCGGACACCTGTTCCCCGCCGACCATGCTGCTGATGAAGGACCTCACCCCGGGCAGCGACCCGGTCGTGAAGGCCGGCGACGCCGTGGACACGAACTACCTCCTCGTCACCTGGTCCAACAAGAAGGAGGTCGACGCCTCCTGGAACCGCGGCCAGACCTTCCAGGTCGCCCCGGTCGGCCAGGCCCGGGTGATCGACGGCTGGAACGAGGGCCTGATCGGCATGAAGCAGGGCTCCCGGCGGCTCCTGATCATCCCGGCGGACAAGGGCTACGGCCCGGACGGCAACAGCGGCATCAAGGGCGGCGAGACCCTGGTGTTCGTCGTCGACGCGGCCAAGGTCACCCCGGGCGCATAACCCACGACCCTTCGACGGGTACGCCGGGCGGCGCCCACCCGCCGGCCCGGCACCGCCGCTCCCCGCACCTGTCCCGCGCACGCGGCCGGCGCCGCACGGGATCCGGTCACCCGACTCCCGGCCCGAGCCCCGGCCTAGTCGAGGTACCCGTGGCGGACCGCGTACAGCGCCGCCTGGGTGCGGTCCTGGACCCCGAGTTTCGTCAGCACCGCGCTGACGTGCGTCTTCACCGTCTTCTCCGCCAACCCGAGCTCCCGGGCCACCTCCCGGTTCGAGTGCCCCCGGGCGAGTTCCACCAGGACCTGCCGCTCCCGGGCGGTGAGCCGGGCGTCGGGGGCCGGGCGCTCCCCCAGCGCGAGCAGCTGTGCCACATCGGGGTGCAGGAGCACGTGCCCGGCGTGCACGGCCCGGATCGCGGCGGCGAGCGCGGGCGGGTCGATGTTCTTGTACACGTACCCGGCGGCCCCGGCCCGCATCGCCGGCAGGACGGCCGAGGGCTCGGTGAAACTGGTGATGACCAGCACCCGGGCGGGGTTGCCCCGTTCCCCGAGCCCGCGCAGCGCGGCGACCCCGTCGGCCCCGGGCATCTTCAGGTCGAGGACGATCACGTCGGGCCGCAGGTCCTCGGCGACGGCCACGCACTCGTCGCCGTCGCCGGCCTCGCCCACGACGGCGATGTCGTCCTGGAGCTCGAGGAAGGTGCGCAGGCCCTGCCGAACGACGGGATGGTCATCGACGATCATGACCCGAATCCGGTCACCGGCCATCGTCGGGCACCTCCACCCGGATCGTCGTGCCGCCGGCCCCCGACGTCACCGTGAACCTCCCACCGGCGGCCCGGGCCCGGTCCCGCATCGAGGCCAGCCCGAGCCTGCGGGTGGCCCGGCCGGCCTCGGTGGGATCGAAGCCCCGGCCGTTGTCGGAGACCAGCAGGTAGACCACCCGGTCCCGGGCGAACAGCGCCACGTCGACCAGGGCGGCCCCGGAGTGCCGCAGCGCGTTGTGCAGCGCCTCCTGGGCGATCCGGAACACGGCCTCCTGCTGCGGCGGGGACAGTCGCGGCAGGTCCCCGGCGGAGAACCGGACCTCGGCGTCGTGCACCCGGTCGAGGAGTTCCACGTGTTTGCGCAGCGCGAGGGCCATGCCGTCGCCGGCCAGTTCGGCGGGGAGCAGGCCGGTGACCACGGCGTGCAGTTCGTCGACTGCCTCGGCGGCGAGCTGGCGGACGGTGGCCAGCTGTTCGGCGGCGCGGGCCGGGTCCCGGTCCAGCAGGGTGCTGGCCGCGTCGGCGGTGAGCCGGAGGCTGAACAGTTTCTGGGTGACCGCGTCGTGCAGTTCCCGGGCGATCCGGGTGCGCTCCTCCAGGATGGACAGCTCGCGGCCGCGTTCGTACAGCCGGGCGTTGACCAGGGCGATGGCGGCGTGCGCGGCGAGCAGGGTCAGCAGTTCGGAGTCGGCGGCCGTGAATCCGCCCGGCTTGTTGGCCAGGTACAGCCCGCCGAGGATCTCGTCGCCGTCGGTGATCGGCATGCCCAGGAAGGCGGCGAGGTCGGGGTGCGCCGCCGGCCAGTACCCCTCGAATCCGGGGTGGTCCTTGATGTTGTCCAACAGGACCGGCTTCGGGTCGTGCAGCATCACGCCGAGCACCCCGTGCTGGCGGGGCAGCGGGCCGATCGCCGCCCACTCCGCGTCGGTGATCCCGTCGACCACGAACTCGGCGAACGAACCGGCCGCGTCGGGGACGCCCAGCGCCGCGTACTCCGCGCCGAGGAGTCTGCGGGCCGACGTGACGATCGTCTGCAGCACGTCGCGGGCGGACAGGTGCGAGGTGACGGCGAGGACCGCCGCGCTCACCTCGCGCAACTCCGCCCGGTCCAGCTCAGCCATGCACCCACCGTACCGACCCGCCCGGCCCGCCGAATCCGGCATCGGACCTACGACTTAAGTCCCAGCCCCGTGCCGACCCGAGCCCGATGGCGGGGACGGCGCGCCGCCCTAGCGTCGGAGGCACACCAACCCCAGGAGGTACGCGATGTCCGTCGCCATCATCACCGGCGCTTCCCGTGGCCTCGGCCTGGCGCTCGCCACCGGCCTCGCCGACGCCGGCTGGCGCCTCGTCCTGACCGGCCGGGACGCCGACACCCTCGACGCGGCGGTCCGCCGGTTGCCGGCCGGCGCGGCGGTGGCCGTCCCCGGCGACGTCACCGACTCGTGGCACCGGGAGGCGATCCTGGCCGCCTCGGAGGAGCTCGGCGGGCTGGACCTGCTCGTCAACAATGCCGGCATCCTCGGCCCGAGCCCGCTGCCGCCGGTCGCCGCCACCCCGGTCACCGCACTCCGCGAGGTGTACGAGGTCAACGTCCTCGCCCCGCTCGCCCTCGCCCAGGCCGCGCTCCCGACGCTGCGGGCCCGCGCCGGCACCCTGGTCAACATCAGCTCCGACGCCGCAGTGACCCCGTACGAGGGCTGGGGCGGCTACGGCTCGGCGAAGGCCGCGCTGGACCTGCTCAGCTCCGTGCTGGCCGTCGAGGAGCCCGGGGTGCGGGTCTGGTGGGTCGACCCGGGGGACCTGCGCACCCGGATGCACCAGGACGCGTTCCCGGGCGAGGACATCAGCGACCGGCCCGAGCCCGCGTCCGTGGTGCCCGCGTTCCTGAAGCTGCTCGGCGACCGGCCGGCCTCGGGTCGGGTCCGGCTCGCATGAGGGCGCTGTGGCTGCCGTACTCGACGGCGGACCTCGACGCGGCCACCCGGTTCTACACCGGGCTGGGGCTGACCGAGGTGGACGGCTGGGAGCGGGACGGCGAGCGCGGGGTGGTGCTGCGGGTGCCGGGGACGGCGTATGTGGAGCTGGTCTCCCCGGGGCCGGCCACGACCTGGGCACCCGAACAGGCCCCGACGCACGGGCCCGCCCCGACCTGGGCTGCCGGGCCGAACCCGACCCACGGGGCGGCCCGGGCGCCCGGCCCGCCCGCCCCCGTCCCCCTCGCCTTCGAGTTCGCCGCCCGCGCCGCCGTCGACGCCGAACACCGCCGCCTGGGCGGGCGCGCCCCCGGCCGGTACCCCCGAGGGCACTACGGGTTTGATCTCGCCGGCCCCGACGGCACCCCTCTGATGATCTGGAGTGAGACGTGACTGTCCTGGATTTCGTCCTGCCCGCCGAGCTGGAGGCGCACGACCCGCCGGAGGCCCGTGGCCTGACCCGCGACGGGGTCCGGCTGCTGGTCGGCCGCAGAGCCACCGGCGAGGTCGGCCACCACCGGTTCACCGACCTGCCCGACCTGCTCGAACCCGGGGACGTGCTGGTGGTGAACACCTCGGCCACCATGCCGGCCGCCGTGCGGATCCCCGGCTCGGACCTGTCCGTGCACTTCTCCACCGAGCTGCCCGACGGCCAGTGGCTGGTGGAGCTGCGCCGGGGGCTGGCGCAGTACTCCGCGGCCCGCTCCGGCGACGTCCTGGCCCTGCCCGGCGGCGCGACGGTCACCCTGACCGCGCCCTACTCCCGGGGCCGCCTCTGGCACGCCCGGGTCACGACGCACGCCCGCGTCACGACGGACACCGGGCTCACGACGGACACCCAGGTCCCCGACTACCTGCAAGAACACGGCCAACCCATCCGGTACGGCTACGTCCCGCGCCCCTGGCCCCTCACCTCCTACCAGACGGTCTTCGGCACCGAACCCGGCAGCGCGGAGATGCCGAGCGCCGCCCGCCCGTTCACCCACGAGCTGGTCACCCGGCTGGTGTCCGCCGGTGTCCTGATCGTCCCGGTACTGCTGCACACCGGGGTGGCGTCGCCGGAGGCGCACGAGCGGCCGTACCCGGAGCGGTTCGCCGTCAGCGAGCACACCGCCCGGGTCGTCAACCAGGCCACGGGGCGGGTACTGGCGGTCGGCACCACGGCGGTCCGGGCCCTGGAGAGCGCGGTTCGCCCCGACGGCACGGTCACCGCGAAGGCTGGCTGGACCGATCTGATCATCACCCCGGAGCGCGGGGTCCGGGTGGTCGACGGCCTGCTCACCGGGCTGCACGAGCCCCGCGCGTCGCACCTGGACATGCTCGCCGCGATCTCCGGCACGGCCCTGCTCGATCGGGCGTACGCGGAGGCGGTGGCGGCCGGTTACCTCTGGCATGAATTCGGGGACCTGAACCTTCTCCTCCCCTAAATTGCATCTGTCCACCGAGGACCCACTTTGGAGCGTTAACGCCTCCCTATTGGGGGAGAACCCTTGACACCATTCGACCCGGCAGAGTTCCATTTTGCTATGTCGCGTTTTCTTTCCGAGAACCGAGAACGACAGTAGTGAATACATGGAGGTCCCGCCGATGAGTACTGGCCCCGTGGTGGTGGTCGGTTTCGTGGTTGCCCTGCTCAAGACCATGGAAACGTTCCAGCCGGCCGACTCCGTCATCTTTGTCGACGAGCCTGACGTGTTCCGAAAGAAGGACGCCGCACCAAAAGTCGCGGACGCCCGTTGCGTCGCCGACACGATCGAATTCGAATACTTCAATCTGCCCGCCGCCGCGGACGAGTTCTTTCACCGGTACCGTGACCTGAACCCGTCCATGGTCATTCCCGCCGTCGACTACGCGGTGCCCTTCGCCGCCCGGCTCGCCGAGCGCTACGGGGTGGCCGGTGCCACGTACGGCGCGGCCGCCCTGCTCCGGGACAAGGAACTGCTCCGGCTCGTGGCCCGCGCGGCCGGGATCGCCAACCCGGCCTCCGTGCCCGTGGCCGGCCCCGACGAGGTGCGCGCGTTCATGGCCGCGCACCCCGGCCCGGCGATCCTCAAGCCCGCCAACCGGCAGGCCGCGATCGGTACCCGGATCCTCGCGGAGCCGGCCGAGATCGACGCCGGCTGGACGAACTGCCTCGACCAGGACGAGGGGATCGCCACCCCGGACCGGGCGATGCCGCTGCGGATGCTCGTCGAGGAGTACGTCAAGGGCGAGGAGTTCAGCGTCGAGATGGTGCTCCGCGGGGGCGCGCCGCTGTTCGCCAACGTCACCGGCAAGGCGTTGATCCCGGGCCCCAAGCCGGTGGAGAACGGGCACATCGTGCCGGCGGACATCCCCGCCGAGCTCACGGCCGCCCTGAACGCCGAGACGGTCCGCCTGATGGACGCCGTCGGGTTCGACACCGGTTTCGTGCACTGCGAGTGGATCGTCCGCGACGGCACGATCTACCTGGTCGAGTGCGCGGGCCGGATGCCCGGGGACATGATCATGGACCTGATCCGCGAGGCCTGGTCCTTCAACATGGTCGAGTACTACTTCCAGGTGATGCGGGGCGAGACCCCGTCCCGGGAGGTGCCCGCCGAGGCCCCGGCCGGCGCGGCCATCTGGTTCCTGCACACCGAGCCCGGCGAGGTGCTCAGCGTCGACGGCCTGGAGGAGGCCCGCCAGCAGCCCGGCGTGCTCCAGGTCGACATGCTGGTCCAGCCCGGCGGCCGGGTGCACGAGCTGCGCAGCTCGTGGGATCGGGCCGGCCTGGCGATCGCCCGGGGCGAGTCCCCGGCCACGGCGTTGGCCGCCGCCCAGGACGCGATCGACACCCTGAAGGTCAAGTTCGTCTGACGGGTACGCGAAAGAGGGGCGCCGCGCGGCGCGCGGGGC
>NZ_JAQZSH010000052.1:0-21671 GCF_053902585.1 Longispora urticae | reverse complement strand
GCGCCGGTGCGTCCCCGCGCTGACGAACGCGGGGGCGCACCGGCTCGGGTCGGGCTCCGACTCCGGTCAGGCTCCGACCCTGGTCAGGGCCCAGCGTTGCAGGTTCGTGCCGGTGTCGGCCGCCTGGGTGGCGGCGTCGAGGTTGGCGACCCCGGCGATGGTGAGCACCTTGGAGCTGTGTGCGGCCGTGATCGTGCCTCCGGTGACCCGCCAGCGCTGGTTGGGCCCGTTGGTGCAGGTCCACTGGATGACCGCCGCACCGTCCTGGGTGGAGCCGCCGCTGACGTCGACGCACAGCCCGCTGGCGACGTTGGTGATGACGTACGTGCCGTCGGCGGTGCCGGTGAACCGCCACTGCTGGTTGGTGCCGGTGTGCGGGGCCCACTGCACGAGGGGGGTACCCGCCGTGCCGCCGCCCGGGTTGTCGAGGTTCCTGGTCGAGCCGACACTCGTGACGGTGTACACCCCGTCGGTCAGGGCGGTGGGCTCGTACGCCTCGACCTCGGCGAGGGACAGGATCTGCTTCCCGGACTGCTGCACCATCAGGTACCGGGCCGAGCGCCCGACCGGGATGGTGCTGGGCGCGCCGGCCTGGGTGGTCTGGTGCACGCTCCACACGCCCGCGGTGGCGGCCTGCTGCGCCGGGGTCCTGCCCGTGGTGAACGGGGTGTCGGACGCGAACACCCAGTAGTCGGTCAGCCGGTTCGCGCAGCAGTCGGTCCGGTTGAAGACGTGCACCGTGCCGAGCGGGCGCGAGGAGCCGAGGTCGACCTGCCACCACGGGTTGGCCTCCGTGACCGGGTCGCTGGTGTGGGTGACCGAGCCGGCCGCCCAGGAACCGTTGGAGTCGCCGTCGACCGCCCGGCCCGCGTCGCCGCCCCAGGCGGTGGTGGACTGGGTGGCGGGGCGGCCGTACGCCAGGTTGGCGACCTGGTCGCCCGGGTAGGCGGAGAACGCCGAGATCGCGGGGGTGGCCCGGGCCGTCAGTACCCGGAGCCTGATCCTGCTCGTGGTGACCGGGGTGGCGAGCTTGAGCAGCCGGCGGTAGCCGACCGTGGTGCCCGTGGTCGCCTGGACCCAGGCGGCGCCGTTCCAGGTGTCCACCGCGAAGGACGTGACCCGCTGGCCGACGGCGATGTTCTCCTGGACGCCGAACTCCCCGACCGTTTTCGGCGCGCCGAAGTCCACGGTCAGGGTGCCGGTCGGGCCGGTCGGGCTCCACGCGGTGTCGTAGTCGCCGTCGGTGGCGTTGGCCGGGGTGCCGCCGTCGGTGCTGGTCGGGGTGCCGGTGCGGGCCAGGTCGGTGCCGTAGTGGGCCCGGATCCAGGTGCCGAACTCGCCGAGCCGGGTCACGACGTCGGCGGGGAGCCGGCCGGTGTTGTCGGGGGCCGTGTTGAGCAGCAGGAGGCAGTTGCGGCCGATCGAGGTGCGGTACATCTCCTTGAGCTGGTTGAGGGTCTTCGGTCCGTTGCCGGCCTTCCAGAACCAGCCCGGTTGGATCCGCGCGTCGCACTCCGCCGGGGCCCACTTCAGGAACTCGGCCGCCCCGAGCTTGGCGTCGGAACCCAGATCAGCCGGGTACTCGCCCCCGACCGGCGACGTCGGCCGGTCCGCGGCACCGGTGGCGGGCCCCTTGAACGGCAGCGCGCTGTACTCCGACAGCCGCCCCACCCCGTCCTCGTTGCCGACCCAGCGCAGGTCGGTGCCTCCGAACATCACGGCCCCCGGTTGCAGGGTGCGCACGATCCGCACCCAGTCGGCGTAGTCGTAGGTCTGGGTGGTGTTCCCGAGCGGGTTGGCCCCGTCGAACCACACCTCGTCGACCTGCCCGTACTGGGTCAGCAGCTCGTAGAGGGTGTTCATGAAGAACCGGTTGTAGTCGTCGGCCACGACGTCGAACGTGGCCGGGCCGGTGGGCCGGGTGCCGTCGAGCCCCGCCTCGGGGATGGTCGCCGCCCGCGCCGCGCTGTTGTTGCCGTACCTGCCGCCGGCCAGCGCCTCGTGCAGGTCCGCCGGGGACAGGTAGAACCCGACCTTGAGCCCGTACCGGTGCGCGGAGTCGGCGAAGCTGCGCACGATGTCGCCGGTGCCGTTCTGCCAGCTGCTCGCCCTGATCGAGTGGTTGCTGTACCTCGTCGGGTACATCAGGAAGCCGTCGTGGTGCTTGGCGGTGAAGGTGACCTGCTGGAAGCCGGCGTTCTTCAGGGTGGACGCCCACTGGTCGGTGTCCAGGGCCGTCGGGTTGACCACGTTCGGGTTCTCCCTGCCGTCACCCCACTCGACCCCGTTGAAGGTGTTGGGCCCGAAGTGGATGAAGGCGGTCTGTTCGCGTTTCTGCCAGGCGAGCTGGGCGGCCGAGGGCACGACGTTGGCGGCCTTCTCGATCCGTTGCGCGAGGGTGTCGGAGGCGGGGGTGGCGATCACCGGGGCGGGGGTGACGGCCGCGTGCGCGGGGGCGGCGACGGCGACGGTCAGGGCGCACGCCGCCAGGGCCAGGAGTCTGCGTTTCACGGGACCTGCTCTCGTGTGAGGGGCACGATCGGGGGCCATATTGATCGATGTGATCGGATGACTGCCCCAGGTTGCCCCCGGAGTCTCGCGCTGTCAACCGGTCGATCGCGCCATGTCATCCGATGTCTGGGAGCGAGGACGGCGAACGCCATGCTCAAAGCCGGTGCGCGACCGCCCGAAGATCCTGGAATCGACTGCTCGAATGTGCAGCGTATGAGCAAATTTCGATCAACTCTTGACGGGAATCGATGACGGTCGGTCTAATCCTCCTCACCCTCATGAAAGTGTGACCACGATGCGCATTCGCACCCTGACCGGCGCGGCACTGCTGGCGCTGGCCGCCACCGCCGTGTGCACCCAGCCCGCGTCGGCCGCCGGCACCGCCTACCACCTCGACTGCGCCGCCGGGAACGACGCGAACACCGGCACCACCCCGGGTACCGCGTGGAGGACGCTGGGCAAGGTCAACGGTCGGACGTTCGGGGCCGGCGACCAGATCCTGATCCTGCGCGGGACGACCTGCGCCGGGGCACTCACGCCGAAGGGCTCGGGCACCACCGGCAGCCCGGTCACGGTCGACGCGTACGGCACCGGGGCCAAGCCGGTGATCGCGGGCGCGGGCGTCGAGGCCGCCGTGCGGCTGTACAACCAGCAGTGGTGGGAGGTCCGCAACCTCGAGATCACCAACAAGGGCGCGACCGTCGGCAGGCGTCGGGGCGTGTCGGTGGAACTCGCCGACTACGGCACCGCCAGCCACATCGTCCTGGAGAACCTCGACATCCACGACGTCAACGGCGAGGACAAGAAGGACCTCGGCGGTAGCGGCGGCATCTACTTCGCGGTCAGCGGCACCACGACCCAGACCCTGTTCGACGGGATCACGATCCGGAACAACACCGTCAACAAGGTCGACCGGGCGGGCATCTTCATGGTGTCCACCTGGAACCGGTCGGGCTTCGAGGCCAACCCCGCCGGGATCTTCCGGCCGTGGCCCAACGTGGTGATCAGCGGCAACCGGCTCGGCGACCTCGGCGGGGACGGGATCGTCGCCGGGAACACCACCGGCGCGCTCATCGAACGCAACTACGTCAACGGGTTCCAGAAGCGGTCGGCCGGCTACAACGCGGGGATGTGGGCCTACGACGCCGACTACGCGGTGTTCCAGTACAACGAGGCGACGGGTGGGCAGACGACCCGCGACGGCATGGCCTACGACGTGGACCAGGGCACGATCGGGGCGGTGTTCCAGTACAACTACAGCCACGACAACGCCGGCGGGTTCATGCTGCTGTGCAACGCCAGCGGGATCGTCCGCGACGCCGTCGTGCGCTACAACATCAGCCAGAACGACGCCCACCGCGGCGTGGAGACGTGCTCGGCCGGCGGGATCGAGTCCGCCGACGTGTACAACAACACGATCCACATCGGCCCCGGCGTCAGCCAGACCGTCGTCAACGACAACAACACCACCCGCCGCAACGTGCGGTTCCGCAACAACGTCGTCGTGAAGACCGGCAGCGGTTCGGCGGGCTTCTCCGCGCTGGGCGCCGGCTACGTCCTCGACCACAACGTGCTGGTCAACGTCACCGGGGCGCCGGCGGGCTCGGGCAGCACGGCCGACCCGAAGCTCTCCGGCGCGGGCACGGCCACAGACCTCGACCACGCGGACGGGTACCGGCTGTGCGCCGCCTCCCCCGCCATCGGCACCGGCGCCCTGATCGCCACCAACGGCGGCCGGGACTACTACGGCAACCCCGTGTCCGGCACCGCGGCCCCCAGCATCGGCGCGCACGGCGGCCCCGGGGTCACCTGCTCCGCCGGCCCGGTCACCTCCGGCGGGACCTACGAGGTGGCGCTGTCCGGCACCGGCCAGGCCCTGGACGTGCCCGGTGGTACCACCGCGCCCGGGACCCGGCTGATCGTGTGGGCCCGGCACGGCGGCGACAACCAGCGCTGGACGTTCACCGCCAACGGGGACGGCAGCTACGCGATCCGGAACGTGAAGTCCGGGCTGTGCGTCGATGTGGACGGCGCCGGCACGGCCGCCGGGGCCGCGATCCTCCAGTGGACCTGCACCGGCACGGCCAACCAGCGCTGGCAGCTCAGCCCGGCGACCGGGGGCGGGTACACGGTGACCGCCCGGCACAGCGGCCTGGTACTCGGCGCGGCCGGGACCGGCAACGGCTCGGCCGCCACCCAGCAGACGGGCACGGGCGCGGCCACCCAACGGTGGGCGTTCACGGCCGCCTGACGCGCGGGCGGGCCGCCGACCTCAGGGGACTGTCGGTGGCCCGTACCCGTCGGAAGGGGTTGCTCAGCGGCGGCGGGCCGTCGTCAGGGCCACCACGAACTGGCCCCCGCCCTGCTCGACGCTCGACGTCACCGGCAGCTTCGGCGCCAGCCGGGAGAACCGGTCCACCAGCCAGGCCGCGACCTGGTCCGCGTCGGCCCGGTCCGCGCACCGGACCACGACCTCCCGGCCGCCCTTGCGGTCCAGCCGTTCGGCGACCGTGATCAGCGGCGCGGGCTCCATCAGGATCAGGTCCGCCGGCCACGGGATCACGGCGGTGACGGCGCCCTTCTTCGTGTTGCAGCCCCGGTGGGCCAGGCGTTCGGCGCCCGCGAAGTCCCCGGTGTTCTTCTTCCCCGACTTCTGGGCCGTGCGGCTGTCGACGCTGGGGCCGCGCGGGTCGTTCACGGAGATGGCGCGGTCCACGGGTTCGTCGCACACCCAGCAGCGCCAGCCGTCCTGGTCTGCTACGTCTTCGAGCTGGCTCATGCCGGACTGCCGTTCGTCGGAAGGATGTCGCCCCACACGCTAGCCTCCCGGCGGCGCGGGAGCCCTGCGGGTCCGCCGCCACTCCCGGGTCCCGCGTAACACAGCAAAACCCCTTATAGCATGATCAACGGGGTACTGGTGGCCCGCCGCAGTGTCCGCTCCGGCCCGGGCCGAACGACAGACGGGACGCGCATGTTCGCGAGGAAGTGGCTGCTCGCCGCCGGGATCGTCGCGGCGGTCCTCGCGGCCGGGTTGGTCGTGTTCGTACTGGTCCGGCCCGGGGCGGCCCCGGCGCGCCCCGACTGGGCGCCGTGCGCGGGCCGGGACGGCTTCGACTGCGCGACGCTGCGGGTACCCGTCGACCATGACCGGCCGGAGGGCCCCACGATCGGGATCGCCCTCAACCGGCTGCCGGCCGGAGACCCCGCCGCCCGGATCGGCGCGCTGGTCGTCAACCCGGGCGGGCCGGGCGAGTCGGGGCTGGACATGGTGTTCGAGGGCCGCGAACAGTTCGCGGCGCTGCGGGGCCGGTACGACATCGTCGGCTTCGACCCGCGCGGGGTCGGGGCGAGCGGCGCGGTCCGGTGCCTGGACGACCCGGCGATGGACCAGTTCACGGCGGCGGACCGCACGCCGACCACCCCCGCCGGACGGGCCCGGGTCCACGAGGACCTGAAGGCGTTCGCGGACGCGTGCGGGGCCCGGTCCGGGAACCTGCTGCCCTTCATGGGTACGGAGAACGTCGCCCGGGACCTGGACCTGATCCGCGCGGCCCTCGGCGAGGACCGGCTGCACTACTTCGGGTTCTCCTACGGCACCCGGCTCGGCCAGTTCTACGCCGAGCGGTTCCCGGGCCGGGTGGGGCGGATGGTGCTCGACTCGGTCGACAATCCGGCGGAGGGGGAGGTTCCCGGGCCCGACGCTACGGCCAGCCCCGGGCCGGGCGGCAGCCCAGGTCCCGGCACGCCTGGTCCGGGCAGCCCTGGTCCGGGCACGCCTGGTCCGGGCGGGAGCCCCGGCCCCGGTGGTGGCCCCGACCCCGGTGGCCCCGCTGCCGCCGAGGACGAGCCCGACCAGGCCGAGTCCGTGCTGCGCGACATCCTCCGCGACTGCGCGCGCCGCCCCGACTGCCCCGTGGGCACCGACGAGAACGGCGCGGTCCGCGCGGTCGACGACCTGCTCGCGAAGCTGGACACCCGACCGTTGCCGGCCGCCGGGGGCCGGCAGCTGACCGGGTCGCTGGCCCGGGCGGCGCTGTTCCAGGCGACGTACTCGCCGGACAACTGGGAGCAGGCGCGGACCGGGCTCCGCGACGCGCTCGACGGGCGGGGCGACGGGCTGCTCGCGCTCGCCGACGACTACTACCACCGCGACAGCCAGGGCCGCTACACCAACGCCACCTCGGCGTTCGCGGCCGTGACCTGCCTGATCGGGGACCCCCGGCAGGTCCGGGGCACGCCCGGGGAGACCGCCGCGCGGATGGACGCGGGGGCGGCGGCCTCGGCGAAGGCGTCGCCGCACTTCGGCGCGTGGCTGTACTACAGCAGCCAGTACTGCGCGTACTGGCCCGCCGCGCCGACCGTCGCGCCGCACCCGGTCAGCGCCGAGGGTGCGCCGACGATCCTGCTGGTCAACAACACCCGGGACGCCGCCACGCCGCTGGAGGGGGCCGAGGCCGTCGCCGACGCGCTCGCCGACGCCCGGCTGGTGGTCGCCGACGCCGACGGGCACATCGCCTACGGGAACTCGCCGTGCGTCGGGCGGATCGTCGACGACTTCCTGTTGAACGGGACCGTGCCGTCCACAGCGGAGTCCTGGCCCCAGCGGCCGGTCACCTGCCCCGCCTGAGCGGCCGGAGACAACCGGCCGGTGCCGGGCGGGGAACCTGGAGCGCCCAGGTCGGCGCGGGACGCGGGAGCCGCTGGCCATCCCGGGGCAGACACGGAGGCTGCCGGCTGATGGCGGTCGGGACGCGTTGCCCCAGTACCCGAAGAAGGGTCTTTCGGGGTCAGGCGCCGGCCGTCGCGAGCCGGGCCTGTTCCTCCTCGACGATCTGCCGCGCCAGGCCCCGGTCGGACACGTCGACCGCGTCGGGCGAGGACTCGGCGACGTCGCTGCGGCGGGCGTAGGCGTCGAACAGCCGTTCCTTGTTCGCCAGGATCCGCAGCATCCGCTCGTCCACTCCCCCGGTGGTCAGGAGCCGGTGCACCTGCACCTTGCGAACCTGTCCCATCCGGTGCGCGCGGGCCACGGCCTGGTGTTCCAGGGTCGGTTTGACCTGGGGTTCGCACAGCACGACCACGGAGGCGGCCTGCATGTTGAGCCCGGTGCCGCCGGCCTGGATCTGGCTGAGCAGCACCGCGTGCCCGGGAGCGGCCGCGAACGCGTCGATGAGCGCCTGGCGCCGGCTCGGCGGCACGTCCCCGGTGATGGGGCCGAACACGCCCGCGCCGAGCGCCTGTGCGACGGTGTCGAGCACGTCGCGGAAGTAGGAGAAGACCACGACCTTCAGCTGGGTCTCGGCGGCCTCGGTCACCAGTTCGCGCAGGCGGCGCAGCTTCGTGGACCCGTGGGCGTCGGCGTACCCGGCCCGGCGCATCGCCATGAAGTTCCCGGCGAGCACGGCGTCGCGGTAGGCGGCCTCGTCGGTCGCGCTCGGCTCCTCCCACTCGTCCACCTGGATCAGCGAGGGCAGCTCGGGCAGCACGTCCTCCTGGTTGCGGCGCAGGTAGGCGGGCGCGACGGCGGACCGGAACGCGCGGGACCCGGCGACCGCGTCGGCGACGTCGGGCACGAGGTCGGGCTGCAGGTACGACACCAGGCTGCGGAACTCGGCCACCCGGTTCTCCATCGGCGTACCGGTCAGGAACAGGGTCCGGTCCGCCCTGCTGATCCAGGCCCGCACGGCCCGGGTCCGCCGGGTGTGCGGGTTCTTCACGTAGTGCGCCTCGTCGACGACGAGCATCCCGACGGTGCCCGGCTCGGGCGGGGCGAGCAGGTGCAGCGTGTCGAAGGTGGTGACGGCCACGCCGCCGTCCTGCCGCCACTCCGCGTACGCGGCGTCCCGGTCGGGCCCGTGCACCGGCACGGCGCGCAGCCGGCTGCGGGAGGCGACCTCCCGGGTCCAGTTGATCAGCACGCTCGCCGGGCAGACGACCAGGTGGTGGGTGCCGCCCCGGGCCGCGAGGTGGGCGAGCGCCGCGATGGCCTGGATCGTCTTGCCCAGCCCCATCTCGTCGCCCAGGATCGCCCGGCGCTGCACGAGCGCGAACCGGGCGCCGAAGGACTGGTAACCGCGCAGGGAGACCCGCAGGTGCATGTCGTCGAGGGGCTGGGCGGTGACCCGGTCGGCGATCCCGGCGGGGACGAACCCCTGCGCGGCCTCCAGGTCGGGGCTGCCGCCGGAGAGCTCCGCGAGCAGGCCGTAGTAGTCGGCGGACCGGACCTCGAAGTCCACCCAGGCCCCGGCGCCGGTGGCCGGTTCGCCGAGCAGTCTCACCGTCACCTGGCTGAGCAGGACGGCCGTGTCGCGGGCGCCGGCCTCGGCGAGGACCGCCTCCAGGTCGAGCACGGCGGCCTCGGCGGCGTCCCGCCCGGCCCTGCCGGTGAACAGTGTGCGGAGCCAGCCGGTCGCCGGCCGGGCCACGCCGAGCAGCGGGGTGATCCGGGCGGTCAGGCCCCCGGCGGCGTCCGCGGCCCGGCGCAGGTCGGGTTCCGCGTCGACCAGCGGGTGCAGGGCCGCGACGAGGGCGGTCGAGGACGCGTCGGGCGCGTCGACGTCGAGCCGGACCGTGACGTTCTCCCCGGCGGCCTCCGCGATCTGCCGGGCGGCGGCCAGGGCCTGGTCGGCGGTCTGGTTCCCCACCCCCGGGATCTGGCGCAGGGTGTGCCGGGAGGCCTCGTGCACATGGCGGACCGTGGTGTAGCCGGCGGCCTCCAGCGCGGCGAGGCGCAGCCGGCCCTCGGTGACGTCCTTGAGCCGGGCGATCGGGATCCGGGTGAGCTCCCGGGCGACCAGCTCGGCGAGCAGCGGGGCGAGGGCGGTGCGGGCGGTGTCGAGCGCCCGGCGGTGCTGGGTGGTCAGGGCGTCCGCGGCGGCGTGCAGGGCGGTCGCCGCGGCGATGGCGGCTCTGGCGCGCTGCCGGGTGACGGGGGCGCTGTTCACGGACACGCCGACCAGCATGTCACCCGGGTGCGACACCCGACGTCACCCGTCGCCGGTCACCCGTTTGTCCGCCGCCGTCGGCCCGTGCGACTCCAGCGCGACCGGCGCCCGCAGCAGCTTCCCGATCGTCCCGGCCCAGTCGTCCGGCCGTTCGGGCCGCCCCGGGCGCGCCCAGGCCAGTCTCGCGGTGAGCGCCTCCTGGTACGCCAGATCCCCCTGGGCGCCGGGCACGATCCGGTCCCAGTCGCCGTACGAGGTGCAGATGCCCAGCTCCGGGACCCGGGCCGGCACGTCGAGGTGGGTGACGGCCAGGCCGTGCACGCCGCCGGCCACCTCCGCCGCGTACCGGTGCGCGACCGCGTCGAAGTGCCCGACCCGGAACGCGCCCTGCCACGGGCCGACCCCGTTGTGCGGGTCGGGGAGCGCCGCCGTCAGGGCCGCGTCCTCCGTGACCAGCGGGCCGGGGCCGTGCCGGGTGGTGTAGGCGCGCACGACCCCCAGCCGGTACGCCTCCCGGCCGGCCCCGGCGAGCAGGGTCTCCGCGTTGGCGAAGGTGGTGGTGGACCAGGTCGTGTAGGGGTGCCAGCCGAACCATTCGTCGAGGAGTACCCCCTGGGCGCCCTCGAAGACGCACGGGCCGGCGGCCAGCAGCCCCCGCAGGGTGGCCGGGCCGTCCACGATCCGCACCGCGCGGCCAAAGGCCTCGAAGACCGCCGCGACCTCCTCGACCGGGGGCGCGCCGAGGTCGCCGAGCTGGTCGGTGAGCCGGTCGCGGACCGCGGTGAGCCGGCGGCGCAGCCGGGCCGGGGAGCGCACGTCGGCGGCGCGCGGCGCGTCGGGGTGGTCGAGCGCGTAGGACACGGTCTCGCCGACGCCCAGGCCGCAGGAGCCGTGCCGGTCCCCGCCCCGGCGGCGCTCGCGGAGCTGGTTGGCGGCGCGGTGCCAGACCGTGGTGAGCGGCGCGTCACCGTCCACCGTGAGCAGTGCGTAGGGGTCCGGCACGCCGAGCGCGGTCAGGTGGTCCGCCTCGCCGGCCAGGGCCAGCGGGTCGACGGCGACGAACCTCGACAGATGGGTACGGACCCCGTGCAGCGTGCCCGCGCCGAACTGGGCGAACGTGTGGTGCCGGCCGTCGCGGGTCACCACGTTGTGCGCGGCCTGGGCTCCCCCGTTGAACCGGATGACCGCGCTGCGCCCCCCGTCGGCGCACAGCGCGTCCACCACGGTGCCCTTGCCGGCGTCGCCGTAGCCGAGGTCGACCACGACGACGTGTCCGCTCAGCACGGGTGCCCCGCTCCCCCGGGCAGGGTCCGCGCGCCGGGCCGGGTCCGGACACCGGGCCGGGTCCGGACACCGGGCCGCGTCCGGATATCGGGCCGGGTCCGTGCGCCGCCCCGGCCGCCGGCGCCGTGCCCGGAGGAGCCGGTCCCCGGCGGCCGCGGGGTCACAGCCGTTCCACCGCGCCGGTCGGCCCCGCGAGGTCGGCCCCGGTGAGCCCGCCCCGGACCACGGCGCCCCGCCCGGCGCCGAGGGTCGCGAGCGCCCGCCCGACGACCTCCCCCGCGCCGGACCCGACGTCCGCGAGGTCCGCGAGGCCCTCGGCCAGGTCGATCGCCTCCTCGCCGAGCCCGACGGTCAGCGCGATCGTCTCGCACACCGCGTCGAGGTCGTCGAGCTGGATGACGTTCTGGCCGAGCAGGCCGCGCCAGTAGCCGAGGATCTCGGTGTCGCCGGCGTACGCGCTGCCGGTGGGCAGGATGTAGTACACCTCGTAGCGCTGCCGGAGTTCCGCGACGATGGCGGCCACCGGGACCGGCTCGGCCAGCTTGTCGCCGACGACCTTCCTGACCTCCTTCGGCTTCACGCCCGCGTACGGCATCTCGTCGCCGATCAGGAACAGGTACCCCTTGCGGCCGCGCTTGTCGTAGCAGTCCAGGCTCGTGTGCCGGGCCATGAAGTACATCGCGAGCTCGTAGGACTCGGTGCGCTGGCCGCCCCCGCCGCCCTCCAGCACGATGTTGGCGAGGTGGTCGTCCATCCGGTTGTCCGACTCGAACTGGCCGATCTGCAACGGCACCCGGTCGCAGGTGGCGTCGCCGACGGCCCCGAACAGGATCTGCGGGTCGGTCACGTACCCCTTGCGCAGCAGCAGGCCGAACAGCTCCGGCAGCTTGGTCTGCAGGGTGCGGGGCACGTGCCCCATCGAGCCGGTGACGTCGAACAGCACCGCGATGGCCGTGGAGCGCGGGTGCTCGTCGCTGTCGCGGCTCTCCCGGACGTCGACCCCGTGCGGGTCCAGCGTCGGGTGCACGTCGCGCGCCCCGCTGTCGCTGTAGGCGAAGGCACTCGTGCCGGTGGCGGCCCGGTAGCTCTTCGCGGCGTCGTACACGTTGGTGTCCCAGCGTCCGCTTCCCATGACTTACTCCTTCAGCGTGAACGGTCGAAAGGTCCGGGGGCCGTACAGGTCTTCGAGCAGCTCGTCGAACTCGGCGAGCAGCCGCCAGGCGTCCTGGGGGCGCCTGCGCTGGTCGGGCAGCGAACAGCCGGCGGCGAAGCGGAGCAGGGCCGGGTGCGCCCTGGTACCCATCAGATCCCGCATGCAGCTCGTGGCCATGTGCACGTCGGTGCCTGCGGACGCGGGTCGGCGGGCGGGCACCTCGGGCGGGTAGCGGTCGCGGTGCCGGGCGACCAGGGCCGGCACCGGGGTGTCGGGGGTGGTCACGGAGTAGCACCAGTCGACGAGGACCAGCCCGTGCTCCCGGGGGTGGATGAGGACGTGCTCGGGCAGGACCGCGCCGTGCAGCACGCCGGCCCGGTGCGCGTGGCCGAGGGCCACCAGCAGCCGGCGCCACATCCAGGCCACGTCGCGCGGGTCGACACCGTCCGGATAGGACTCCGCGACCTTCGCGAGGCTGACGAACTCGGAGTGGTCGGACAGGATGTTGGCGGTGCGTCGGACCCACGTCCCGGGCTCCTCGTGCCGGAACGTCTCCACGAGCCGGGGCACGTAGGCGCGGTGCCGGGGGTCGCCGTCGCGGGCCAGCTGGGCCAGGGCGGTCGCCTCCCGTTCGATCAGGTCGCTGTCGCCGGGAGCGCGGGGCAGTTTGAGCACCACGTCGCCGTCGAAGTGGCTCAGACGGAACAGGTTGGCCAGGTCGCCGGTCGCGAGCAACGGCCCCATCCGGTACCGGCGGGTCCGGGTAGCGAGGACCGCGCCGCCCCGGCCCTCGTGCTCGGCCCAGAGTTCGGCGAGCCGGGCGAAGGCCGCGGTGGCGGTGGCCCGGTCGCCGGTGGTGGTGTCGGGGTGCAGGATCCGGACCATGCGCCGGTACGCGCGGGCGGGCTGGTCGGTGCCGAACAGCTCGCCCGGGGCGCGGGCCGCGTGCACGGCGGTGACGAGGGCGGTGAAGTCCGGGTCGGGTCCGGAACCCGATCGCGGAGCCGGGGCCGGCGCCGATCGCGGAGCCGGGGCCTTCTTCGGGTGGTCGTCGTCGGGTTCGAAGTCCGTCCTCGGGTCGGGTCTCGGCCCGCGGCCGGGGCTCATCGGACCTCCTCCTCGCGGGCCGGCCGGAGCAGCGCCGGGTGCAGCAGCCGGGCGTCCCCCGCGCGGTAGAGCTTGGACCGGGGCCCGCCCCGGGCACCGCCGCGCCCCGTGGTCTCCCCCGTGCTCTCCACGAAGCCGGGCACCGACAGCACCTTGCGGTGGAAGTTGCCGGCGTGCAGCTCCTCGCCCCAGACGGCGGTGTACACGGCGCGCAGCTCGGCGATGGTGAACTCCGCGGGCACGAACGCCGTCGCCAGCGGCGTGTACTCCAGCTTGGCCCGGGCCCGCTCCAGCCCGTCGGCGAGGATCGCGTCGTGGTCGAAGGCGAGCCCGGTGGCCCGGTCGACCGGCACCCAGGCGGCCCCCGCGGCGTCGCCCCCGGCGCTCGGGTCGGGCAGGCTGGGCGCGAACGCCAGGTACGCCACCGAGACCACCCGCATCCTGGGGTCGCGGCCCGGGTCGCCGTACGTGCCCAGCTGTTCGAGGTGCACGGCGCTGAGCGGCCCGGTGCCGGGGCGCAGGCCGGTCTCCTCGGCGAGCTCGCGCATCGCCGCCTCGTCGAGGGTCTCCGCACGGACGAACCCGCCGGGCAACGCCCACCGGCCGGCGAACGGCCGCTCGCCGCGCTCGACCAGTAACACGTGCGGGACGCCGTCGCGGACCGTGAGGGCGACCATGTCGACGGTGACGGCGACCGCGGGGTAGGCCCTCGGGTCGTAGTCGTCCAGGTGGTCGGTCATCGCCGCTCCAGTCATTCTCACAGTCAGATTATCTCGAACTGAGAACAACCTAGCACCCGTCCCGCCCGCCGACAAGGCCCGGCCTGCCCGGTCCCGCCACGCCCCGCCACGCGCCGCGCCGCGCCGCGCCGGCTCGGCTCGGCCCCGGCGCCGGCCCCGGCCCGGAAAACCACTGGTCACCGCCTGGGATGATCAACGGGTGCTGCTGACGATCTCCACCACCCACACTCCGGCGACCGACCTCGGATACCTGCTGGTCAAGCACCCCGACCGGGTGCAGTCCTTCGCGACGACCGGCGGGACGGCGCACGTCTTCTACCCGGAGCCCACCACCGAACGGTGCACCGCCGCGCTGCTCCTCGACGTCGACCCGGTCGAACTCGCCCGCCCGTCGAAGGGCCGCAGGACCCCGGACTCGTTCTCCCTGGGCCGGTACGTCAACGACCGACCGTACGCGGCGTCCAGCCTGCTGACCGTCGCCCTGGGCAAGGTGTTCCGCTCGGCGCTCAAGGGTGCCAGCCGGGACCGGGCGGACCTGCTCGACACGGCGATCCCGCTGGAGATCGAGGTGCCGGCTCTGCCGTGCCGGGGCGGCGCCGACGTGGTGGAGCGGCTGTTCGCCCCGCTCGGCTGGACCGTGACCGCCACGCCCGTGCCGCTGGACCCCGCGTTCCCCGAGTGGGGCGACTCCCCGTACGTGCGGCTACGGCTCACCGGCACGGTGCGGCTGGCCGACGCGCTCAACCACCTGTACGTGCTGCTGCCCGTGCTCGACGACGCCAAGCACTACTGGGTGTCCGAGGACGAGGTGGACAAGCTGCTCCGCGCCGGGGACGGCTGGCTGGGCGGGCACCCCGAACGGGAACTGATCGCGCGCCGGTACCTGGCCGGCCGGCGCACCCTGGCCCAGTCCGCGCTGGAACGGCTGGACGCCACCGACGAACCGCTCGACGACACCCCCGACGCGGTGGAGCGGGTCGAGGCCGCCGAGCGCGCGAAGCCGCTGGTCAGGCTGCGCAAGGAGGCCGTACTCGCCGCGCTGGCCGAGACGGGAGCGGCGCGGGTGCTCGACCTCGGTTGCGGGCCCGGCGCGTTGCTGCTGGAACTGTTGGCGGACAACAGGTACACCGAGATCGTCGGCGCGGACGTGTCCAGCGTGAGCCTCGCCATCGCCGAGCGCCGGCTGCGGTTCGACCGGATGCCCGACCGGCAGCGCGCCCGGATCACGCTGATCCAGTCGGCACTCACGTACCACGATGACCGGTTGAAGGGTTTTGACGCCGCCGTGCTGATGGAGGTCATCGAGCACGTGGACGAGGCCCGGCTGCCGGCCCTGGAGCGGGCCGTGTTCGGGCACGCCGCCCCGCGCACCGTGATCGTGACGACGCCGAACGTCGAGTACAACGTGCGGTACGAGTCCCTGCACGGCCACCGGCACGACGACCACCGGTTCGAGTGGACCCGCGCCGAGTTCGCCGCCTGGGTCGACCGGGTCTGCGCCGCCCACGGCTACACCGCCGAACTCCGCCCCGTCGGCGACGAAGACCCCGAGGTCGGCTCCCCCACCCAGCTCGCCCTGTTCCGGAAGGCCGCCTGATGCACCTCGACATTCCCGAGCTCGCGCTCGTCGCGCTGGTCGGCGTCTCCGGCTCCGGCAAGTCCACGTTCGCCCGCGAACACTTCCTGCCCACCGAGGTGCTGTCCTCCGACGCGTTCCGGGGCCTGGTCTCCGACGACGAGAACGACCAGTCCGCGACGAAGGACGCGTTCGACGCCCTGTACCACGTCGCCGGCCTGCGGCTGCGCGCCGGCCGCCGGGTCGTCGTGGACGCCACCAACGTCCAGAAGCACGCCCGCGCCGAACTGGTGAAGCTCGCCCGGAAGTTCGACGTGCTGCCCGTGGCCATCGTCCTCGACACCCCCGAATCCGTGGCCTGGGAACGGACCCAGGCCCGCCCCGACCGCGGGTTCGGCCGCAAGGTCCTCCAGCGGCAGGGCCAGGACCTGCGCCGTTCCCTGCGCGGCCTCGGCAAGGAGGGCTTCCGCAAGGTCCACATCGTCCACGACCCGAGCGACATCACCATCGGGTACGAGAAGGCGTGGAACGACCGCCGCGACGTCACCGGCCCCTTCGACATCATCGGCGACGTGCACGGCTGCCGCGCCGAACTGGAGACCCTGCTGACGACGCTCGGCTGGACCCTGGTCCGCGACGGGGCCGGCCGGCCGGTGAACGCCACCCACCCGGAGGGTCGGCGCGCCGTGTTCGTCGGCGACCTCGTCGACCGGGGCCCCGACTCCCCCGGCGTGCTGCGCCTCGTGATGGGCATGACCGCCGCCGGCACCGCGCTGTGCGTCCCCGGCAACCACGAGCAGAAGCTGCTCCGCTCCCTGCGCGGCCGCCCGGTCACCGTCTCGCACGGCCTCGCCGAGACCCTCGAACAGCTCTCCCACGAGGACCCCGCCTGGGTCGAGGAGGCCGCCCGCTGGATCGACGGCCTCGTCAGCCACCTGCGCCTCGACGGCGGCCGGCTGGTCGTCGCGCACGCCGGACTCAAGGAGGAGTACCAGGGCCGCGCCTCCGCCCGGGTCCGCGACTTCTGCCTGTACGGCGAATCCACCGGCGAGACCGACGAGTACGGCCTGCCCGTCCGCTACCCGTGGGCCACCGACTACCGGGGCGACGCCATGGTCGTCTACGGCCACGTGCCGACCCCGGCCGCCGAGTGGGTCAACAACACGATCTGCCTGGACACCGGTGCCGTGTTCGGCGGTGCGCTGACCGCGCTGCGGTACCCGGAGAAGGCTCTGGTCTCCGTGCCGGCCGAGCGGGTGCACTACGAGCCCGTCAAGCCGCTCGGCGCCCCGGCCCGCGACGACGCGACCCTGAACCTGGCAGACGTCACCGGCCGCCGGCACCTGCGCACCGACTACGGCACCGTCCTGGTCGAGGCCGAGAACGCCGCCGCCGCGCTGGAGGTGATGAGCCGGTACGCGATCGACCCACGCGCCCTGCTGTGGCTGCCGCCGACCATGTCCCCGCCGTCCACGTCGACCGTCGAGGGCTACCTGGAGTACCCGACCGAGGCGTTCGCCGACTACCGGGCCGCCGGCGTGGACACGGTCGTCTGCGAGGAGAAGCACATGGGCTCCCGCGCCGTCGTGCTCGTCTGCCGCGACCAGGCCACCGCCCGGGCCCGGTTCGGCGTGCCCGACGGATCCTCCGGCGTGATCCACACCCGCACCGGCCGGCCGTTCTTCACCGACCCGGCACAGACCGAAACACTTCTCCACCGGGTACGCGTCGCCGCCGCCCCGCTCTTCGACGAGCTGCGGACCGACTGGCTGCTCCTCGACTGCGAACTGCTGCCCTGGTCCGCCAAGGCCGGTCCGCTGATCCGCTCGCAGTACGCGGCCGTCGGCGCGGCGGCCCGCTCCGCCCTGAGCGCGGCCACCTGGGCCCTGGAGGCCGGCCACAAGCGCGGCCTGGACCTCGCCGCGCTCCGGGACAAGACCTGGGAACGGTCCCACCACGCCGAGGACTTCGTCGAGGCCTACCGCCGGTACTGCTGGCCCGTCGACGGCCTGGACGGCATCCAGCTGGCCCCCTTCATGCTGCTGGCCTCCGAGGGCGCCTCGCACGCCGACCGCGACCACGACTGGCACCTGGCCGCCTGCGACCGGCTCGTGGCCGCCGACCCGGTCACCTTCCGCCCCACCGGCCGGCGCGTCGTCGACCTGACCGACCCCGCGTCGGAGCGGGCGGCCACCGACTGGTGGCTGGAACTGACCGGCGCGGGCGGCGAGGGCATGGTCATCAAGCCGCACGCGGGGCTGGGGCACAGGGTGCGAGGCAAACTCGTGCAGCCGGGGATCAAGTGCCGGGGCCGGGAGTACCTGCGGATCATCTACGGGCCCGACTACACGGCGCACCTCGACCGGCTCCGGGACCGGGGGTTGGCGCGCAAGCGGAGTCTGGCGTTGCGGGAGCACGGGTTGGGGATGGCGGCGCTCGACGCGGTGGCGGGGCGGGCTCCGCTGTGGCGGGTGCACGAGTTGGTGTTCGCGATCCTGGCCCTGGAGTCCGAACCCACGGACCCCCGCCTGTGAACCGGGGGGCGGACCGGTGACCGCGCGCCGCCCCCGCCCCGGCACCGCCGGCGACATCGGGGCACGCTTCAAGATGCACCGCCGCCGGATCCGGCTGGACGGTCGCGAGTACACCGTGCTGGGCCTGCGCCCGGGCAGCCCGGCACGGTTCGCGACGAACCACCACCACGAGTGCTGGCACGTCCTGTCCGACCTGCACGGCGCGCGGCTGCTCGGCCGGCTGCTGTGGGGCCTGGCCTTCCAGCGCAGGCCGAACACCCTGGTGCTCCTCGACCGCCCGTTCCTCGACCCGAACCCGTTCGACGCCGAGCCGTCGGACCCGGTCGTCCTGCTGCCGTCGACCCTGACGCCCCTGTCGACGTCGGCCGCCCGCCAACTGCGCCGCCAACTCCCCCTGGCCGGCGCCCCGGACGGCACCGTCGTCTGGCAGACCCACGGCCTCGACACCGCCGTGTCCGCCAGCAATGCACCGAGGATTCGCCCGCGCGAGGAGCGCCCGTGGCGCGCGCCGGCCGCGCGGACCGGCAGACGGTGCGACCGGATCGGCGGACTGGTCGTGTTCGCCGCGCCGCCCTCCCTGCCGAAGGAGTGGGCGGTGGAGGTCCACCAGCTCGGCGACTGGTGGCACGGCGGCCAGACCGCCACGGAGGACCTCTGGCCGGACGGCGAGGTGCAGATCCTCCAGAACTACCGCCAGCAGGTGCGCCTCACGGGCCAGGCCCGCGCCGAGATCCTGTCGGAGAGCCCCCGTCCGCCACGGCTCGGGGACAACGCGCCGACCGGCAGCCTGGGCCGGAGCACCGGGACCTGCCGCCCCGGCAGTTGCGGCGGCTGGTCTGGCAGCGCCGCCTGAAACTGGTGCGCCGCCGACTCCCGGACAGCTGACGGGCCGGGTCCGCCGGCCGCCGGGTCCGCCCGTCAGACCTGAAGGTGCCTGCGGATCGGTTCTCGTGACACAGGTGCGTAGTGCGAGTTGACTGCGGGTTGGCCGGTGTAGTTGGGACCCGCCTGGTCGTCCGCGCCCAGATACTCGAACGGCAGGGTCACCTCGCCCCGGCCCCGACGGGTGATCCGCCGGCTGCGCGCGTCGTACCCGAAGCCCGCCGACCGTAGGGCCGTGGTCAGCCGACGGCCCATCGGTTTCCCGTCCGCGCCCCGGACACTGGCCACGTCGAAGCTGGCCGCCAGCACACCGTCCGGGGCCAGCCACGACGCGGCACGGGCCAGGACGCCGAGCTTGTCGCCCACGTAGTGCAGGCCGTGCACGCAGGAGACCAGGTCGAAGAGGTGCCCGGTCTGCGGGGTCCAGTCGGTGACAGAGGCGGTGACCAGACGTACCCCCGTGTGTGGGGACGTCGCGAAGTGGTCGACCAGGTCCACGCCGACGATCTCGACCCGCTCCGCCAGGCCGGCCGCCCCGAACAGTGTCGCGGCCTCGGACAGCGCCCGACCCGAGCCGCAGCACAGGTCCAACCAGCGGACCGGGCGGGTCGGGTGACCCAGCCGGCTGCGGAGTTCGGCCACCGGGTCCAGGCCCAGCTCACGACCGTAGCCGTTGGAGCCGGTCAGCCCGCGTTCGCGGTTCATCGCGCAGTTGGCGACCACCGAAGAACTCTCCAGCGCACCGTCCCGGAGCAACGCCACCGACCCACCTCCCAAGGCCACGACCCTATCCGCACCGGGCGCCACCTCCGAACCGGGCAGGAGCGCTGACTACCCGTCCCCGGGGCTGAAAATCGCGCTACTCCGCGACTAGAGTCAGCGATGTCCCAGCGGCCGCGCAGTCTTCCGGATATTCCGGAAATCCCTGCTGTCCGCACAGGTTCCTCCACGCTGCCCAGGGGGCCATTTCCGTGTCCGTGTTCCGCGCATCGGCGTCCGCTGTCGCCCAGTTTCCGCGCGACGGGTCGCTCTCCCGTGCGATCTTCGCCCAGATGACACGGGGCGTCTCACCCAGCGAACGAAAATCCTGGGACAACAGCCTCCCGGTGCTCGCGCAGGACCTGGTGGACGCGGGGCTGGGCGGCGTGGAGATGCTGATCGAGTTCCGCCTTCCGCTGACCAGCAGGTGCGCGGATGTCGTACTCGCCGGCACCAGGCCGGGCAGTCCGGATCTCGACGCATACGTCGTGGTCGAATTGAAGCAGTGGTCTCAGGCGGAGACCTATGACGCCGCCGACAACCTGGTCCTGGTGTCCGGCATGAACCGACCGCAACTGCATCCCGGGACCCAGGTGGAGGGCTACTGCCAGTACATGGCGGACTTCCTCACCGTTCTTGACGGCCGCACCGACCAACTGCGCGGTGTCGCGTACCTGCACAACGCCGAGGAGGCGGATGTCCGCGATCTGCTGGAACTCCCGCAGACGCAGTACAGCCAACTGTTCACCAAGAACCGCAGAGGCGAGTTCCAGGCCTTTCTGAGCAGGCACCTCGCGCCGCAATCCACCGCACGGGCGGGTGACCGGCTACTCAGCAGCGGAGTTCGTCCCAGCAAGCAGCTCCTCAAACTGGCCGCCGAGGAGATCAAGAACCGCGAACAGTTCGTTCTAGTCGGCAACCAGCGGCTCGCCTACGAGCTGATCATGAACGCTGTGGAGAAGGCCCGGTCAGGTGACCGGAAAACGGCCATCGTGGTGACGGGCGGTCCCGGCAGCGGCAAGAGTGCCATCGCGCTCTCCGTCCTGGGAGGCGTGACACGTCAGGGCGGGGCCGCGCTCCACGCGACCGGTTCCAAGGCGTTCACGAAGACCCTCCGACGGTACGCGGGCAAGGGGGCGCCCCGGGTCAAGAGCATGTTCAAGTACTTCAACAACTTCATGTCAGCGCCGCCGAACCGCCTTGACGTGCTCATCTGCGACGAGGCCCACCGTATTCGCGAACAGTCCGCCGACCGGTGGACCAAGGCCGCGCTCCGGACCGGGAAGCCGCAGATCGACGAGTTGTTGAGCGCGGCCTACGTGCCGGTGTTCTTCCTCGACGAACATCAGGTGGTGCGGCCCGGGGAGACCGGCACCGTCGACGTCATCCGGAGCCATGCCGAACAGCGCGGAATGGCGGTCCACGTCATCGGACTGCACGAGCAGTTCCGCTGCGGCGGCAGTTCCCGGTACGAGAGGTGGGTGCTGAACCTTCTCGGACTCCCGGCCTCCGACACCGGCCTCGACGGAGACGAGGAGACCGACGCCCCGGCTGAGTCTCCGCTGCGCGACGCGGACATGGTGTGGGCCACGGACGGCCAGTTCGAGGTGACGATCGCCGAGAGCCCCCATGAGATGGAACAGCTGCTGCTCGCCAAACAGCAGGAGGATCCTGGGACGTCGGCCCGGATGAGTGCCGGATACTGCTGGAAGTGGAGCGATCCCAACGGGGACGGAACCCTGGTGCCCGATGTCGCCATCGAAGACTGGTCCCGGCCGTGGAACGTCAAAGGCGAGAGTGCGGTGGGTACCGCCCCGGCTTCCGCGCTCTGGGCCACTGACCCGGGCGGATTCGGCCAGGTCGGTTGCGTCTACACGGCGCAGGGCTTCGAGTACGACTGGTCCGGAGTCATCATCGGACCGGACCTGGTCGCCCGCGGCGATCAGCTGATGTCGATCAGAAACAGGAACGTCGACAGCGTCCTGGGGCACAAGACCTCGACGGACGCCGCTATCGACACGTTGATCCGGAACACCTACAAGGTGCTGCTCACCCGGGGCATGAAGGGAACCGTGATCTACGCGACCGATCCGGCGACTCGGGACTTCCTCCGGAGCAGAGTCACGAGGGGCGACCACTAGTCGTCGGGTGCCGTGGAACGTTCACCGTCACGGCACCCGA
>NZ_JAQZSH010000051.1:0-78854 GCF_053902585.1 Longispora urticae | reverse complement strand
GGGGGCTGGMGCGGCCGCCCGGAGGCACCCCGTGGGGGCGGGCTGAGCCGCGTGCCGGTCCGGGGCCGGCGCGCGCCGGCCCCGGACTGATGTCAGGACAACACCTCGTACTGCCAGGCGAGCAACCTGGGCCCGGAACCGTAGCAGGTGACGGAGGACGTGCCGCCGATTCCCACGGCGGGTCCCTCCACGGTCAGCGAGTCGTGGCCGATCCAGCACTCCGCGACGACGCGGTAGGTGCCGGTCCCGGAGCCGCACACCACGCTCGCGGTGTTGTAGACCCTGGTCAACGTGCAGTCTCCCGGAGCCGCCTGCGCGGCGGTCGCGGGCAGCACGAGCGCACCGGCGACGAGTACGCCCACCGCCAGGGCCTTCGTTGAGAGTCTCAAGATGTACCTCCGAAGCGAGGAGTGACAGGGCCACCTCAGGCTAGAGCTCCACAGTGGACTTCCGCTTCATCCTCATGGACATCGATATATATAGTGCCCGGTACCGCACCGCTCGAGGTCGCCGACACTCTGTCCGGTGCCGACATCGGCCGGCGGCTGCTGATCGCCGAGGCGACGGTGAAGACCCACCTGCTCCGGGTGTTCGCCAAACTGGACGTCAACGACCGGACCCACGCCGTCGTGGTGGCACTGGACCGGGGCCTGCTGCCCCGGCCATAGCTTGAAAGCTATGCCCATGTCGTATTTTTCACCGCACCGGAAACCTGCCAGGGTTCCTCCGACAGGGCTTGTGACAAGCCTCACATCGACTTCGGAGGCACCATCATGGACGACTCGGCATCCCGGCGCAGGATCCTCCAGGCCGGCGCGGCCGCGGGGCTCGCCGCCGTGGGCCTGGCGGTCACCGGCTCCGGCTCCCCGGCCAGCGCCGCCCCGCTGAAGCTGACCCAGAGCTGCCGCGACGGCGACCAGACGCCCAGCCAGATGGAGGGGCCGTTCTTCAAGCGCAATTCGCCCCAGCGGACCAACCTCGTGGTCGGCGGCGTGTCCGGCGTGCTGCTCAGCCTGCGCGGCACCGTCTACACCCAACGGTGTGTGCCGATCCCGGGCGCGCTGCTGGAGTTCTGGCAGGCCGACCGGTACGGCCGGTACGACAACGTCGGCTACACGCTGCGCGGGCACCAGTACTCCGCGGCCGACGGCACGTACTCGCTGGAGACCGTCGTGCCCAAGGACTACCGGGACGGCGCCACGTTCCGCACCTCCCACATCCACGTGAAGGTGCAGCGCCCCGGCGGCCGGATCCTGACCTCCCAGCTGTACTTCCCCTCCACCACCCAGGCCTACGGGATGAACGTGGGCCTGAACAACAGCCGCGACTCCCTGTACATCCGCAGCCTGGAGATCGTCCTCGGACCCCTGGCGAACAACCGCTATCCGGGTACGTTCGACTTCGTGATCCGGTGAACTCCGCCACCAGCGCCTAGGATGCGATGGTGGAGCTCGAGATCCGACATCTCCGGGTGGTCTGTGCCATCGCGGACGCGGGCGCGGTGAGCCGGGCGGCGGTGGCCCTCGGCGTGTCCCAACCCGCCCTCGCGGCCCAGCTGCGCCGGATCGAGGACCAGCTCGGCGGCCCGCTGTACACCCGGGTCCGGTCCGGGGTCGTCCCCACCGAACTGGGCGAGTTCGTGCTCGCCCAGGCCCGCGACATCCTCGGCCGGGTCCGGGACCTCCAGGCGGCCTCCGTGTCACTGGCCCGCGGCGGCCCCCGACCGTCCCGGGTCGGGGGCTCGCCCGGGGTCTTCTTCACGAGCATGCTCGACCACCTGCAGGAGGCCGACAGCGCCCGGCCGGTGGAGAGCAGGACCGAGCCGACGGTCGCCCGGCTCCTGGAACTCCTCGGGAGCCGGGCCCTCGACGGGATCATGCTGCACGAGTTCCCGGGCTCCCCGCCGACGCTGGGCGACCACGTCCTGCACCGCGCGGTCGCCGACTCGCCCGAGTTCGTCATCCTCCCCGCCGGTCACCGCCTCGCGGGGGAACGCGAGGTGCGGCTGTCCGACCTCGCGACCGATCACTGGGTGCTGCCGCCGTCCAGCGGTGACGGCCAGCGCGGATACCTGCGGGCCGCCTGCGAACGGGCCGGCTTCCTGCCCCGGGTCACGCACGAGACCGCCGACCCGGAGTCCGCCGTGGCCCTGATCCGCCGGGGCCAGGCCATCGGGATCGCGTCGGCCACGTTCCTGCCGCGCCCCGGGGTGGTGGTCCGACCGCTGGAGGGCAACCCGCTGCGCTGCCGGTACCTGCTCGCGTGGTGGGCCGACCGCCCGCTCGCCCGGCACGTGGACGGCCTCACCGACCGGGCCCGGGAGGACTACGCGGCCACGGCCCTCAGCCGCCCGTGCTTCACGGACTGGCTGGAGCTGCACGACATCGACCGGGACCGGATCGTGGACCCGTGGGGCCAGCTCGCCGGACCGCTCCGGCCCTGACCCCGGGCACCGGTCGCCGTCCCGCACCGGCCAGCGGGCTCCTCACGAGCCGGCACCGGGCACCTCCCGCACGGGCCACCGGGCGTCTCGCGAGCCGGCACCGGGCTTCCCCCGCGCCGGGGACCGGGTGGTGATCCGGCGCGGGGTCCGGCGGCGGCCAGGTCCGGGGAGCGCCGGTCGGGCCGGCCGCCGCCTCCTATCCTGGTGCCATGGACCTGGAATTCAGTGGTGAGGTGTGGTTCTGGAAGGGCCCCGCGCCGTGGCACTTCGTGACCGTGCCGGAGGAGGAGTGCGGGGCGCTGGAGTCCGCGTCCGCGTCCGTGACCTACGGCTGGGGCATGATCCCGGTGACCGCCCGGATCGGCGACACCGAGTGGACGACGTCGCTGTTCCCGAAGGACGGGGCGTACCTCGTGCCGCTGAAGACCAGGGTGCGCGGAGCCGAGACGATCGAGGTCGGCGACACGGTGACGGTCCGGCTGACCGTGGACGTCTGACCGGCCCCGGGAGACTGTCGGTCCCGGCGGCTACGATCCGGGCGTGATCGAGGATCTGGTGCGCGCGGCCGCTGACGGGGACGACGACGCCATCGAGGAGCTGGAACGGCTCGCGGGCGCCGACCCGGCCGCCCTGGCGCCGTTCCTGGCGGAGCTGCTCGACAGTGGAGTGTCCTGGCCGCCGACCCTGTTCCGGGCCGCCGACCACCCCCTGGTCCAGCGGATCGTGGACCGCGTCGACGCGGGCGACCCGCACCTCCACCACCTGCTGCTCATCCTCGCCCACCACCGGGGCGACCCGGCCACCGCCGCGCTGCGCGGGTGGCTGCGCGAACCGCCGCCGGGCATGGACGCCCTGCCTGTCGATGTGGCGGAGTTCGTCCGGCAGGGTGGCCGGATCCTCACGCAGACCACGGCACGCGACCTGTGCGGCCCGGTCGCCTTCGCCCTGGAGCTGGCGGAGACACCGCCGGCGCCCGGGGACGGCTGCCCGTGGTGCGCCTCCCCGCTGTGGACGGCCCTGGACCTCGACACGGCCCGGCCCGAGGTCGGCGCCGCGCTGGCCCACACGGGCTGGTCGGGCCGGCTCCGGATCACCACGTGCTTCCTGTGCGCGAACGTCACGACGCTGTACACGGACGTGACCCCCGACGGCGGCGCGACCTGGTCGGCCCGCAACCACCAACCGGACCACCTCCCGGGCCCGGCCGAGCCGCCGCCGGCCCTCCTGCCGGTGGTCGGGGTGCGCCGGCCCACGCCGTACCTGGCCAGCGCGTGGGACGACGGGGGCTCGACCCTCGGCGGCGCGCCGGACTGGATCCAGGAGGCCGGGTACCCCGACTGTGCCGCCTGCGGCCAGGCCATGGACTACGTCGGGCTGATCGGCGGGGCCGACCTCACCTTCGGCGAGGGCGCCTACTACCTGTTCCTGCACGCCCCGTGCGCCCTCGCGGCCGTGAACTACCAACAGAGCTAGGCCGACCTGCCGCGCGGAGGGGTCTGACGTCGCCGGAGCCGACAGCCGCTCCGGTCACGCGGGCAAACCCGTCCGACGGGTACCCGCGCCGGGGCGGCCCGAGGTCCGTCGTGCTGGGTACGCTGCCCGGATGTTGGATCCGACCGCGCGCCCGCCGCTGTCCCTGGGGCCCATGGTGCGGCTGCTCGCCGACCACGGGGTGAACTGGGTGCTCACCGGCTCCACGGTGCTGGCGTTGCACGGCGCGGACCTCGTCCCCGCCGACCTCGACGTCACGCCCGCCACGGACCAGGACAATCTGGACCGGTTGGCCGGGGCGCTGGCGGCGGCCGGGGCGGTGCCCGCGTACACGCCGGGCTGGCGGGACGACTTCACCCTCGACACGTGCCGGGCGTGGCGGCCGGAGCCGGCGAGCGAGGAGCGGCTGGAGTACCTGTACGTCACCCGGCACGGGATGCTGGACGTGCCGTTCCGGATGTGCGGGGAGTACGGGGAACTGGCGCGGGGCGCCGAGACGGTGGACGTGGCGGGCGTACCCGTCGAGGTGTGTGCCCTGTCCGAGGTCCTGGACCGGGTCACGGTGCTGACCAGCCCGAAGCACCGGGGGCGGGCCGGGGTCTACGCCGGGCTCCGCGACCGGGCGGGGTCAGCGCGGGAGGGGGTCGGTCGACTGCTCGACCTGCTGCGCTGACCGCCGCCCGGAAGCCGCGGTCCTACCTCATCGGCCCTGGAGGCCCCGGACGTTGTCGCCGAACGTCCAGTTCTTCGAACCGTCCCAGTTGATGGACCAGGTCATCAGGCCCTTGAGCTGCCCGTTGTACGTGTTCCAGCTCTGCCCGACCAGCCCGGTCGACATGTAGCCGCCGCCCGCGCCCGGCTGGGCCGGCAGCCCCGGGACCTGCTTGTCGAACGGCACCTTGATGGTGACGCCCTGGATGACGAGCCCGGTGTTCAGGCAGTTGGTCTGGGCGACGAAGCCCGCGACCGTGCCGGCGGAGTACGAGTCGCCGGAGCAGCCGTACATGCTGCCGTTGTAGTACTGCATGTTGAGCCACCAGAGCCGGCCGTTGTCGGCGTACTTCTTGATGATCGGCAGGTAGGAGCCCCAGATCGAGCCGTAGGTGACGCTGCCGCCGGTGACGTAGGCGGTCTCCGGGGCCATGGTCAGCCCGAAGTTCGACGGCATGGCCGCGAGCACCCCGTCGATGATCCGGATCAGGTTGGCCTGCGACGGGGACAGGGTGTTGATGTTGCCGCTGCTCGACAGCCCGGTCTCGATGTCGATGTCGATGCCGTCGAAGTTGTACTTCTTCAGCAGCGGCACCACGGTCGCGACGAACTTGTCGGCCACTGTGGACGAGCTCAGGTCGATGCCCGCGGTGGCGCCGCCGATCGACATCAGGATGGTCAGGCCGGCGGCCTTGGCCGCGCACATCTCGGCCGGGGTGGCGACCTTGACGGTGGCGTCCATGCCGTCCTGCCACAACACGGTGCCGTCGTTGAGGATCACCGGGAACGCGGCGTTGATCACGTTGTAGCCGTGCTGGCGGATCCGGGGGTCGGTGATCGGGGTCCAGCCGAACGGCGGGTGCACGCCGTTGGAGGCGCCGTCCCAGTTCTCCCAGTACCCGTGCAGCACCTTGCCGGTCGGGCGGGACTTGACCGCGCAGGTCTCACCGCCCGGGTCGACGGTGGGGGAGACCGTCGGCGAGGCCGGGGGAGTCGTCGGGGGCCTGGTCGTCGGCGGGGCCGTCGTGGGGGGCCGGGTGGTCGGCGGCGCGGTCGTCGGGGGCCGCGTCGTCGGCGGTGCCGTGGTCGGGACGCCGTCGCAGGCGCCGAGGTCCTTCCACAGCGAGGCGGCGGCGACCGGGTTCCAGCCCGCGCCGACCGGGGCCGTGTGCGCGACCCGGGCCTCGTAGGTGCGGCCGAGGTAGCTCACCTTGGCGCCGACGGCGTAGGCGACGCCCTCCGCCCACGCCGGGGACGTACACGGCGCGGCGGCCACGAGCGTGCCGTTGAGCGTGCCGGCCTGGCCGTTCGGTGCGATGACCAGCGCGCTCAGTGCGGTGACCGCAGCGCTGACGGCGAGGGCTACTGCCCAGCGTGGCGTCCTCATGACGTGCCTTCCTGGGCGTGGCGGGCGGCGGACTGTGGGCGCACTGCGGTGGTGCTCGAGGGGTATGTGTTCCACATCCCGTTATTGTTAAGAACGTTTGCTGTCAATGTCTACGGGTACGGACGTGCCAACTTGCCGGCCGGCGACCTGCGGGTTCGCCCCCACTTCCCGGCCCGCGCCCGGACCGGCCCTCAAATTCGGGTCATATCTCTGCAGATTCGGGCACTCCATGACGTTGGGTGTGCGCACAATGTCGTCAGTGTCATGACGGTTGAGGAGGCTGGGTTGAACAAGGGTGAGCTGATTGAGGCCATGGCCCCGCGCCTGGGCAGTAAGGCGGCGGCGAGCGAGGCCCTGGAGGCGGTGCTGTCGGAGATCTCCGCACAGGTCGCGCGGGGGGAGCGGGTGTCCCTGCCGAACTTCGGCTCCTTCGAGAAGCGCAAGCGCGCGGCCCGGACCGGGCGCAACCCGCAGACCGGGGCCGAGATCAAGGTGAAGGCCACCAACGTGCCGGCCTTCAAGCCGGGCGCCGGGTTCAAGGAGATGGTCGCCGCGGGCAAGGTCCCGAAGACCAAGCGCTGACGACGGACACCGCCGGCCGGCCGCTACGAGGCCCGGCCGGCGGTTCCGCGTGCACCACGGGCGCGGGCGATCCCGAAACCTTCCCGTCACAGGTTGTGCGCATGTGGAAGCCGGCGGTGTCGGGAGAACTCCCGACGTGCCGGTCACCCGGCTTCCGCGGCCTCCAACGCCGCCAACGCCCGCTCCAACTGGGACGCCCGCCCCTTCTCCGTCCGCGCGGTCGCGAGCTTCAACAGCACCGCGTACTGCCCTGTCCGGCCGAGCGCCTCGAACGCCCGCGCCGCCCCGGGACTGGCGGCCAGCGCGGCGGCCAGGTCCGGCGGGACGGTGGCGGTGCGCTGCGACTCGTACGCCGCCGCCCAGCGGCCGTCCGCCTTCGCGGCCTCCACCTCGGCCCGGCCCGCCGGCCGCATCCGCCCGGCCGCCTCCAGCTCGGCGACCTTGGCCACGTTGACCTGCGACCAGCGGCTGCGCGGCCGGCGCGGCACGTACTTCTGGAGGTAGTACGTGTCGTCCAGGGACTTGCGCTGGCCGGAGATCCAGCCGTAGCACAGGCCCACGTCGACCGCCTCGTCGCTGGTCAGCGACGGGATGCCGGTGCCCGCCTTCGCGAGCTTCAGCCACACCCCGACGCCGAGGTCGACGTGCTCGTCCAACCAGGCCTCGAACGCGGCGCGGTCCCGGAACGCGAGCACCTCGGCCCCGGCGGGATTCGTCGGCACGGGCCGCTACCTCGCGGCGAGGATGTCGAGGTAGTGCTGGTTGTACATCACGCCCAGCACGTTGCCGAACGGGTCGATCACGGAGGCGGTGACGAACCCCGGGCCGCGCTCGGTGACACCCTGGAGCTGTTCGGCGCCCAGCGACACCAGGCGCTCCAGGGCCCCCGCGACGTCGTCCACGTGCCAGTAGACGATGGAGCCGCCCGGCGCGGCCGCGAGCTCCGGCGGGGCGAACCGGCGGTCGATGATGCCCAGCTCGGCCTGGTGGTCGCCGATCCGGAACTCGACGTAACCCGGGCCGCGGCCGGCGGCCTCGCTGGTGAAGTACGGTTCGACGCCGAGGAGGTCCGTGTACCACCGGGTCGCCGCCGGCAGGTCCTCCGCCCAGAGGTTCAGAGTGCTCAGTCCGCGCAGCATGGTGGTTCCCTCTCGTCGCGCCGTGATCATCACGTGCGCCGAACCTAACAGCCGCCCCTGACAGTTTTCCTGCAAGATCCCATCGGGCCCTCGGGGATTCGTACCCGTCGAATTGTCAGATTTTGCGGGGTGCCGCTGCCAGGATGAGGCGGGTGACAACTTCGGCCGCTCCCAACGGATGCGGGGCCTCGGTCCCACGGCGCGCGGAGTGCCACAACGGGGGGACAGTGCAGTGGGGATTCGCAGCGCGGCAGTCTCAGGGGTCCTGCTCGCCACCGTGCTCGGCGCGCTCGCCGGGGCGGGGCCTGCGGCCGCCGAACCCGGTTCGCACTGCTGGCACGCGGTGCAGCAGACCCGGGCCGACCTGCGCGACGCCGGCGCGCCGAGCGAGGCCTCCGACTGGGAGGGGGTGCGCGACGACGCCCGGCGCTACCTCGACGACCACCCGTCCGGCCCCCATTCGGAGGCTCTGCGCGGGGACGTCAACAACCTGAACCACCACTGCGCCGCATAGGACGGTCAGCGGGGCGCCACGATCGGGTACGGCGTCCCGGTGTGCCGCCGCTCGTCCACGGACAGCCGCCCCCCGGCCGGCGGGCGGGCCCGCTGGGCACAGTCGCGGCGTTCGCAGATCCGGCAGCCCAGCCCGATCGGGGTGGCCGCGCGCGGGTCCTCCAGGGCCACGCCCTCGGAGTAGACGAGGCGCGCGGCGTGCCGCAGCTCGCAGCCCAGGGCGATGGCGAACGTGCTGCGCGGGGCGCGATGGCCCCGGCCGCCCCGGTGGATGGTGCGCGCGAGCCAGAAGTACCGCTTGCCGTCGGGCATCTCGGCGACCTGGGTGAGGATCCGGCCCGGGGCGGCGAACGCCTCGTACACCGTCCACAGGGGACATGTGCCGCCGAGCCGGGAGAAGTGGAAATCGGTGGCCGACTGGCGTTTGGAGATGTTGCCGGCCCGGTCCACCCGCAGGAACGAGAACGGGATCCCGCGCAGCCCGGGGCGTTGCAGGGTGCTCAGCCGGTGGCAGACGGTCTCGAAGCCGGTCCCGAAGCGGTTGCCCAGCAGCTCGATGTCGTAGGCCAGCTCCTCGGCGGCGGCGTGGAACCGGGCGTAGGGCATCAGGAGGGCGCCCGCGAAGTAGTTGGCCAGGCCGATCCGGGCCAGCGCCCGGGTGGTGGGCGTGTCCAGGCCGGGCCCGGTGGCCAGCGCGCTGAGCGCGGAACCGTGTTCGAGGAACGCGACCTGGGTGGCGAGCTGGAACGCCCGCTGGGCCTCGCTGAGCCGGGCGGACAGGAACACCGTGCCCCGCTCCGGGTCGTACCGGCGACTGTCCCCGGCGGTGGCGGTCTGGCTGACCACGACCTGGACCCCGTGCAGGTCGGCGATGTGCGCGGTGAGGGCGGCCGCGCTGCGCCCCGGGGCCAGGCCCAGGCGTTCGGCGGTCCGTTCGGCGACGGTGTCCAGGACGTCGAAGTAGTTGTGGTGCTCGTAGAAGAAGTCCCGGACGTCGTCGTGCGGTTCGCTGGCGGAGTACTCGCCGGTCTCGCCCGGCCCGGCGAGCGCGGCGGCCTGCTCGGCGGCGTCGCGGTACCGGCGGTGCACGGCGACCAGCGCCCGGGCGATCGCCGGATGGTCCCGGACGATCTCGGCGATCTCCTCGGTGTCCACGTCCTCCCCGGCGGCCTCGTCGGCGAGCGCGGCGCGCACGTCGGTGGACAGGTGCACGGTCCCGGTGTCGGCGAAGTACGCCGGGTCGGTGCCCAGCACCTCGGCGATCCGGACGAGCACGTTGGCGGTCAGCGGCCGCTGGTTGTTCTCGATCTGGTTGTAGTAGCTGGTGGACAGGTCGAGCCGGCGGGCCAGTTCCACCTGGCTGAGCCCGTGTTCCCGACGGAGCCGGCGCAGCCGGGCGTGCGCGTAGATCTTGGTTTTGTCCATGGCGTTCCCCAGAGGGTCGGGGCTGTGACTGTTGCGAACATAGCATTCGCAAATTCCGCAAAATTTGCAGTTTCGCTGGCTCCGAAGGGTGAAAATCCGCAGATCCCGCCCCTCGACCGGAGAGCGCCGGGCACCGGATGCTGACCCGGGCCGCGCTGCGCCGGTGCCCGGCACGGGGTAGTCGATCCGGTCCGCGGCCGCCACCGCGACGGCCCGCCCGACCACGAAGGGTTTCCCGATGGACCAGCTCACCCACTTCCTCGGCGGCAAGCGCGTCGCCGGCACCTCCGGACGCTTCGGGGACGTGTACGACCCCAGCCGGGGACACGTCGCCCGTCAGGTCCCGCTCGCCTCGGCCGACGAGACCCGGACCGCGATCAACGACGCGGCGGCCGCCCAGCCCGCCTGGGCCGCGCTCAACCCGCAGCGCCGCGCCCGGGTCCTCATCAGGTTCCTGGAGCTCCTGCACCGCGACGCCGACGGGCTGGCCGCCGTCCTGTCCGCCGAACACGGCAAGACCGTCGCCGACGCGCACGGCGACCTCCAGCGCGGCATCGAGGTGCTGGAGTTCGCGATCGGCATCCCGCACCTGCTCAAGGGCGAGTTCACCGACAACGCGGGCACGGGCATCGACGTGTACTCCATGCGCCAGCCCCTCGGCGTCGTCGCCGGCATCACCCCGTTCAACTTCCCGGCCATGATCCCGCTGTGGAAGGCGGCCCCGGCCCTGGCCTGCGGTAACGCGTTCATCCTCAAGCCCAGCGAGCGGGCGCCGTCCGTGCCGCTGCGGATCGCGGAACTGTTCGTCGAGGCCGGCGGCCCGCCCGGGGTGTTCAACGTGGTCAACGGCGACGCCGAGGCCGTCGACACCCTGCTGACCGACCCCCGGATCGCCGCCGTCGGCTTCGTCGGCTCCTCCGCCGTCGCCCAGCACGTGTACTCCACGGCCACCGCGCACGGCAAGCGCGCCCAGTGCTTCGGCGGCGCGAAGAACCACGCGCTCGTGATGCCCGACGCCGACCTCGACCAGGTCGTCGACGCCCTGATCGGCGCCGGCTACGGCTCGGCCGGCGAACGCTGCATGGCGATCTCCGTCGCCGTACCGGTCGGCCGGGCCACCGCCGACGCGCTCGTCGCCAAGCTCACCGAACGGGTGGCCGAACTGCGGGTCGGGGCCGCCGACGACCCGACCGTGGACTTCGGGCCGCTGGTCACCGCCGACGCCCGCAACCGGGTCCGCGACTACGTGGCGCTGGGCGTGACCGAGGGCGCCACCCTCGTCGCCGACGGCCGGGGCCTCGCCGTCGACGGCCACCCGGACGGCTTCTACCTCGGCGCGACCCTGTTCGACCACGTCACCCCCGAGATGCGGATCTACCAGGAGGAGATCTTCGGACCGGTGCTGTGCGTCGTCCGGGCCGCCGACTACGAGACGGGCCTGCGCCTGATCGACGGGCACCCGTACGGCAACGGGGTCGCGATCTTCACCCGGGACGGGGACACCGCCCGCGACTTCACCCACCGGGTGCGGGTCGGCATGGTCGGCGTCAACGTGCCCATCCCGGTGCCGATCGCGTACCACACCTTCGGCGGCTGGAAGGCGTCCGGCTTCGGCGACCTCAACCAGCACGGCCCCGACGCGATCCGGTTCTACACCCGGACGAAGACCGTGACCTCGCGCTGGCTGTCCCAGGGCGTCCGCGACGGGGCCAGCTTCGTGATCCCGACGATGGGCTGAGCGGCATGCGACTCACCGACGACCAGCGCGCCATCGCCGAGACGGCCGCCGGGTTCGCCGCCGAGTGCCTCGCCCCGCACGCCGTCGCCTGGGACCAGGAGAAGTACTTCCCCGTCGACGTCCTGCGCAAGGCCGCCGGCCTCGGACTCGGCGGGGTGTACGTGGCCGAGGAGCACGGGGGCAGCGGCCTCGGGCGCCTCGACGCGGCCCTGATCTTCGAGGCTCTCGCGGGCGGCTGCCCGTCGATCGCCGCGTACATCTCCATCCACAACATGGTCGCCTGGCTGATCGACCGGCACGGGGACGACGCCCAGCGGGCCCGGTACCTGCCGAGACTGTGCACCATGGACGCCCTGGGCTCCTACTGCCTGACCGAACCGGGCGCCGGCTCCGACGCCGCGGCGCTGGCCACCCGGGCCCGGCGGGACGGCGAAGACTGGATCCTCGACGGGGTCAAGCAGTTCATCTCCGGCGCGGGCGTCGCCGAGGTGTACGTGGTCTTCGCCCGCACCGGCGGCCCCGGAGCCGCCGGCATCTCCGCGTTCCTCGTCGAACTGGGCACCCCGGGCCTGTCCTTCGGGCCGAACGAGAAGAAGATGGGCTGGAACGCGCAGCCCACCCGCCAGGTCGTCCTCGACAGCGCCCGGGGCGAGCTCCTCGGCGCGGAGGGCGGCGGGTTCCGGCTGGCGATGGCCGCGCTCGACGGCGGCCGGCTCAACATCGGGGCCTGCTCGCTCGGCGGGGCCAAGGTCGCCCTGGACCGGGCGATCACGCACCTGCGCGACCGGCACGCGTTCGGCCTGCCGCTCGCCGACGCCCAGGCGCTGCGGTTCCAGGTCGCCGACGCCCACACCCAGCTGGAGGCCTCCCGGCTGCTGCTCTGGCAGGCCGCCGACGCGCTCGACCAGGGCACGGCGGGGGCGGTCGCCCTGTGCGCGATGGCCAAGCGGCTGGCCACCGACACGGGCTTCGACGTCGCCAACACCGCGCTCCAACTGCACGGCGGGTACGGCTACCTCACCGAGACCGGGATCGAGAAGATCGTCCGGGACCTCCGGGTGCACCAGATCCTCGAGGGCACGAACGAGATCATGAGGGTCGTCATCGCCCGCGACATCCTGGGAGCCGCCGCATGAGCCTGCCACCCGTCCTCGCCCGGGTCACCGGTCGCCTCGGCCGGATCACCCTGAACCGGCCGAGGGCCATCAACGCGCTCACCACCGGGATGGTCCGGACCATCCAGCACACCCTGGACCTGTGGGCCGGCTCCGACCGGATCCGCACGGTGCTGATCACCGGCGCCGGGGAGCGGGGGCTGTGCGCGGGCGGGGACATCCGAGCCATCCACGGCGACGCGGTGTCCGGGGGTACCGGGTCGCTGGACTTCTGGGCCGAGGAGTACCGGCTCAACGCCCGGATCGCGTCGTACCCGAAACCGGTCGTCGCCTGGATGGACGGCCTCGTGATGGGCGGCGGGATCGGGATCGCCGCGCACGCCGCCGTCCGGGTCGTCACGGATCGCTCCCGGCTGGCGATGCCCGAGGTCGGCATCGGCTTCCACCCCGACGTGGGCGGCAGCTGGCTGCTCGGGCACGCGCCCGGGCAGGTGGGCGTGCACCTGGCCCTCACCGGCGCGCCGATCGGGGCCGCCGACGCGATGCACGCCGGCCTGGCCGACCACTACCTGCCCGCCACCCGGCTGGCCCACCTGTCCGCCGCCCTCGCCGTCGGTGAGGCCCACCGGGTCGTGGACTCCCTGGCGGAGAAGCCCCCGCCCGGGGACCTGGCCGACGCCCGGCACTGGATCGACGACTGCTACGCCGCGGCGACCGTGCCGGAGATCCTCGACCGGCTGCGCGCGCACCCCGACCCGGCGGCGCGGGCCACCGCCGGGGAGATCGCCGGCAAGTCGCCGACCTCGCTCACGGTGGCCCTGCGCTCGGTGCGGACGGCGGTTGCCCTGCCCGACCTGGAGGCGGCGCTCGCGCAGGAGTACCGGCTGTCCGCCGCCCTGCTGCGCTCGCCCGACCTGGCCGAGGGCATCCGCGCCCAGATCATCGACAAGGACCGCAACCCGCGCTGGTCGCCGGCCAGCCTCGCCGAGGTGCGCACGGCCGACATCGACGCCTACTTCGACCAGGAGACGCAATGACCGTCGTCGCTTTTCTAGGCCTCGGCAACATGGGTGGCCCGATGGCCGCCAACCTCGTGCGGGCCGGACACACCGTCCACGGGTACGACCCGGCCCCGGCCGCCCTCGACACCGCGACCGCCGCCGGGGTACTGGCCGCCGCCTCGGCCGTGGAGGCGACCGCGTCCGCCGACGTGGTGGTCACGATGCTGCCCTCCGGCGGGCACCTGCTCGACTGCTACGCCGCGGTCATCCCCGGGCTCGCCGCCGGCACCCTGCTGATCGACTGCTCCACGGTCGCCGTGCCCGACGCCCGCGCCGCCGCCGAACTGGCCCGGAAGGCCGGCCACGTACCGGTCGACGCGCCGGTGTCCGGCGGGGTCGGCGGGGCCCGCGCCGCGACCCTGACGTTCATGGTCGGCGGCGGACAGGACGGCTTCGACCGGGCCGCCCCGCTGCTGGCCGAGATGGGCAGCCGCGCCGTGCACTGTGGCGCCTCCGGGGCCGGCCAGGCGGCGAAGATCTGCAACAACATGGTGCTGGGCGTGACGATGATCGCCGTCAGCGAGGCGTTCGTCCTCGGCCGGGCGCTCGGCCTGACCGACCAGGCGCTGTTCGACGTGGCGGCCACGTCCTCGGCCCAGTGCTGGTCGCTGACCAGCTACTGCCCGGTGCCCGGCCCGGTGCCGACCAGCCCCGCCAACCAGGACTACGCGGGCGGGTTCGCCAGCGGCCTGATGCTCAAGGACCTGCGGCTCGCCCACGACGCGGCCACCGGCACCGGGGTGGACACGGTGCTCGGCGCGAGCGCCGCCGACCTGTACGCCCGGTTCGTCGACCTCGACGGCCCGGGGCGGGACTTCTCCGCGATCGTGACCGCCGTCCGCGACCGGCTGCTGGCCGGCGACCGTGAGGACCAGAAATGACCCAGACCACCGACGAACGCACCGTGCTCGTCAGCCACCCGGCACCCGGCGTCGCCCAGCTCACCCTGTACCGGCCGAAGGCCCTCAACGCCCTCAGCCTCCAGGTGATGGCCGAGCTCACCGCGGCGGCCGCCGCCCTCGACGCCGACCCGGCCGTCAAGGCGATCATCGTCACCGGTTCGGCGAAGGCGTTCGCGGCGGGGGCCGACATCAAGGAGATGCAGCACCGGACCTACAGCGAGATGTACGCGGCCGACTGGTTCGCCGGCTGGTCCGCCCTGACCGCCGTGCGCACCCCGCTGATCGCCGCCGTGGCCGGCTACGCGCTCGGCGGCGGCTGCGAGCTGGCCATGATGTGCGACATCCTGCTCGCCGCCGACACCGCGAAGTTCGGCCAGCCGGAGATCACGCTCGGGGTCATCCCCGGCATGGGCGGCTCGCAGCGGCTCACCCGCGCGGTCGGCAAGGCCAAGGCCATGGACCTGTGCCTCACCGGCCGGATGATGGACGCGGAGGAGGCCGAGCGCGCCGGTCTCGTGTCGCGGATCGTGCCGGCCGACGACCTGCTGCACGAGGCGGTCGTCGTCGCCGAACGGATCGCGGCCATGTCGGCGCCCGCCGCGCGGATGGTCAAGGAGGCGGTGAACCGGGCGTTCGAGTCCACCCTGGCCGAGGGGCTGCTGTTCGAACGGCGGCTGTTCCACGCGACGTTCGCCACCGAGGACCAGACCGAGGGGATGGCGGCGTTCGTGGACAAGCGGACCCCGCGGTTCCAGGACCGCTGACGGGATCCCCGCGGCCGGCGGCCCCACCGGGTTGAGGGCGACCGGTGCCCGGTGGGGGACTCCTGAACGCCGGGCGGGCCGGCCCGCGTTCAGGAGTTCGTCGGGTCGGGCCGGCCGCCGTTGGCGAAGGCCACGATCTCCGCGAGCCCCGGGTCGTACCCGTCCGTCGTGTCCACCCGCAGGGTCGGCACGGCGAGCGAGATCGGCACGAACGCGTCGAGGGGCCGGTCGGCGCCGGCCAGGAACCCGCGGTCGTCGTGCGCGGCCCGCAGCCCGTCCTCCGCCGCCCGCCGGGCGATCCGGGCGCGGGCCACGGCGGGGTCGACCGCGCAGCGCACGACCCGGACCGCCGCCAGTGCGGCGAGCCGCTCCAGGCCCGGTCGCCAGCGCGGGTCCTGGAACGCGGCCTCCGCGACCACGGTCACGCCCGCGCCGAGCAGGAGCCCGAGGACCTCGAAGAACGTCCCGAACGTCCGGCGGGTGAGCGGATCGTCCGGGCCCGCCGTGAAGCCGGGCGTGGCGTGCGCCATGCCCTCCTTGATCTCGTCCCGGCAGATCGCGGGGCAGCCGACCGCGCGGGCGATCGCGTGCGCGAGGGTGGTCTTGCCGGTGCCCGGCGGGCCGCTGACGACGATCAGGGTGGGGCGGGATCCGGGCACGGGGGCGACCTCCTGGCGGTGGACTCGGTGACCGGACTCCGGGCGCCGACCGGCCGAGTCTGCCATCCGGCGGCCGATCCGTCCGACCCGTGCCCCAACGGTCGCCGCCGAGGCCGATCGCGTCGCACGTGGCCGGGAACGCCGGCGCGCCTATTGCGGGGCGCGTTCGGTGCGCACGCCCACGGCCGCCGTCACCGCCAGGCACAGTGCGATGACCGCCTCCGCCCACAGGAACGCCGCGTAGTCCAGGACGGAGCCGATCGGGGGCAGGCCGGGCGCGGTGTTGCGGAACGCGGCGAGCGCGAAGAACGACGCGGCCATCCAGCCCAGCGCCGGCCACACCAGACCGCGGCGCTGGCTGACGATGATCCAGGTCCCGCCCAGCACGGCCAGCGCGAGCGCCCACATGCCCAGGATCATGAACCAGCCCATGATCAGGGAGCCGTAGGTCCGGCTGAACGAGATCCTGACCGTGGACTCGTCGACCTTCTTGGCCACCCGGGCCCGGAACAGCGCGTCGTTGCTGAAGATCCTGATCGAGACGGGTACCGGCTCGCCGGCCACCTCCGCGTAGAACCCGATCTCGGCCTCGTACCCGTCGAAGGGGTACGCCGTGACCGCGTCCCCGGTCAGCCCCACCGTCAGGTCGGCGCTGGACACCCGCTGGCCGGCGGGGAACGTCAGGGAGCCGGGGCGCGACGCCGTGGTCTCGATCAGGATCGCCTGGCTGGGCGTGCCCGGAGCGCCCTGCTCGGCGTACCGCCCCAGCGGGGTGACGTCCACCCGGAGCACCAGGTCGCGGGCCGGCGCGTCGATCCGCTGCACCGAGGCCTCGATCTCGATCTGGTCGGGCGCCTCGGACGCCACCGAGAACAGGCGGTCGCGGGCGTCGCGTTCGTTCGCGTAGAGCCAGGCGCCCACCGTGCCGGCCAGGGCCGCGACGACGAGCGCCGCGAGCCAGCGTACCCACCTGAACTGTCGCACTTCTGCACTATATGTGGCCTTTGCTCTGGCGTGGCATAAACGGGGAGCGGTCCGGGCCGGGATCCGTTAACATCCCTTCCCGGCCCTCCGGCCAGGACTGACCATGACGCGCAGGCGTGGAGTTCGCCCATCCGCCCGCGTCGGAACCACCGTCCGCCGGGCCATGCCGTGGGGAGACCACGCGTGAGAATTCTCCTGGACACCCGACCCCTGCGCGACTCCCCGGCGTTCCGCCGCCTCTGGATCGGCTCGGCGCTGTCCGCCGTCGGCGGCCAGATGACCGGCTTCGCCGTCGCGTTGCAGGTGTACACCATGACCGAGTCGTCCGTGGCCGTCGGCGCCGTCGGGCTCGCCATGGCCGTGCCCTCGATCGTCGTCGGCCTCCTCGGCGGGGCGCTGATCGACGCCATGGACCGGCGCAAACTCGTCCTCATCACCAGCTGCTCACTGGCGACCGTGTCCGTGCTGCTGGCCGTGCAGGCGTTCGCGGACCTGCGCCAACTCTGGCTGCTGTACTGCCTCGTCGTGATCCAGTCCCTGCTCAGCGCCGTTGAGGGACCCGCTCGCCGGACCTTCGCCCCCCGGCTGCTGCCCGCCGCCAGCCTGCCCGCCGGGACCGCCCTCGGCATGCTCACCATGCACGGCGCGGTCACGGCCGGCCCGCTGCTCGCCGGGGCCGTGGTCGCCGGCTGGGGCCTCAAGGCCTGCTACGCGATCGACGTGCTCAGCTTCACCGCCGCCCTCTACGGCGTCCTCCGGCTGCCCGCCATGCTCCCGGAGGGCGGCGCGGTCCGCCCCGGCCTGCGGGCCGTGGGGGAGGGCCTGCGGTTCGTCCGGGGCCACCGGGTCATCGCGGGCGCGTTCCTCGCCGACATGAGCGCCATGGTCCTGGGCATGCCGTTCGCGCTGTTCCCGGCCATCAACGCCGAGTACTTCGGCGGCGGGGCGGCCACCCTCGGCCTGCTCACCGCCGCCCCCGCCGTCGGCGGCGTCCTCGGCTCCGCGCTGTCCGGACCGATCGCGCACGTCACCCGCCAGGGCCGGGCCATCCTGATCGCGGGCGCGGTGTGGGGCGCGGCCCTCGCCGGGTTCGGCCTGGCCAGGAGCCTGTGGCTGGCGCTGGGGCTGCTCGTCCTCGCCGGGGCGGCCGACGTGATCTCGGTGGTGTTCCGCACGGCCGTCGTCCAGGTGGCCACCCCCGACCGGTACCGGGGCCGGGTCAGCGCCGCCGAGTACGTCGTCGGGGTGGGCTGCCCGCAGCTCGGCAACTTCCGGGCCGGCGCGGTCGGGTCGCTCGTCTCGCCGGCGTTCAGCGCGGTCAGCGGCGGGCTGGGCGTCGTGGTCGCCGCGGCGCTGATCGGGCTGGCGGTGCCGGAGCTGCGGCGGCAGCGGGCGCAGGAAGTGGCGGCGGTGGGCTGAGGCCGTGCGCTACCGGCGGTGGAACGCCACGTAGTTCTGCACCGTGGTCAGGCTCTCCAACGAGGTCATCCGGTCCAGGAACTCCACGCCGTCGAGGTGGTCCGCCTCGTGCTGGATCACCCGGGCCACGTACCCGGAGAATTCCTGGGCGACCCGCTTGCCGTCCGGCGACACGTACTCCACGGTGATGGTCTCCGCGCGCGGCACCTGGCCCATCAGCCCCGGGACGCCGAAACAGCCCTCCCAGTCGACGATCGTGGCGTGCGAACGGGCCACGATCACCGGGTTGACCATCTGGATCAGCGGACACTCGGTCCGGTCGGGGAACACGTCCGTCCGGCGGACCTCCACCACCATGACCTTGACGGACACCCCGATCTGCGGCGCGGACAACCCGGCCCCGTTGAGGGAACGCAGCCGGTCCACGAGGGTGGTGAGCAGTTCGGCGACGTCGTCCACGTCGGCGACGCCCCGGGTGGGGGCCTTCATCCTCGGATCGCCGATGGTGACGATGCCCTCCCCGGCGGTGCCGGAGATCCAGCCACGGTCGCTCTGGGCAAGGGTCATGTGAACACTCCGAATCTCCCGGGGCGGGTCCGTCGAGGTCGAGGAAACGTGTGTCGCGCAGGGTTCATCTACAGTTCCATATGGACGGCCGAACGTCGAACAACACTTCTCGACGGGTACGCGACCCGCGCGGTCCACCGCTCTCCCTCCTCAGCCCGGGCGCCCGGCGGTCCCGGCCCCGGCGGCCTTGAGCGAACCTTGACCGGCCCCCGGCACGCTCAGCCCCGAGGACAGGGGTCCCACACCCGCGGGGCCCCGTCCCAGGTGTCCGACGGGACGCCGAGGACAGAGAGGCTGGACGGGATGAAACGGATACTGGTCGTGAGCTCGCTGACGTTCGCGCTGCTGACCGGCGGCGGCGCGGCGGTGGCGGCCCCGGCGGCGGCCCCCCGGCCGTACTGCGTGCTGCACCTCTCCCAGGGCGGCACCACCGACTGCTACGCGACCTTCACCGAGGCCATCGCCGACGGCACGGACGGGCAGGTCACCGACGCCCCGGCCACCACCGAGGCGGCCGGCGACGCGCTCGACCGCCGGCTCGACGCGGCGGCGGTCCCGGCCGGTTCGCCGGCGGCCCTCGCGGCGGCGGGCGGCACGGTGATCGGGATCCAGTACTGGCACATCGACTTCGAGGGCGCGGCGTGGGTCGTGGAGGCCAACCACGCGTGCGACCGCGACAAGGGCTACGCCGAGTGGCAGTCCAGCTTCCCCGGCCACGCGTGGGACAACCAGATCTCGTCCGCGAAGGTGTTCGCCGGCTGCTACGCGTTCTTCTGGGACACCCCGAACTACGACGTGTACGGCGTAGCCATCGCCGGGGACACCTCGGACTTCCGGTCGATCGGCACCTGGAACCCGCGCAACTTCAACGACATGACCACCTCCATCTACTGGACCTGACCGGGCCCGGACCCCGCCGCGCACACCGGCGGCGGGGTCCGGCACGGCGCTAGTGTGGGTGGTTTCCGACAAGGGGGCAGCATGCCGCAGCGCACCTCGTACCCGCAGGGCACACCGAACTGGGCGGAACTCCGGACCACCGAACCGGAGACCGCCCGGTCCTTCTACGGCCGCCTGTTCGGCTGGGACTTCACAGACACACCACAGGACGGGTACACCCTGGCGGTCCTTGACGGGGAGGTCGTCGCCGCGCTCACCGCGGGTACCGGTCCGGCCTGGCACGTCTACCTGGCCGTGGACGATGTGGACACCGTGGCGGAGGCCGTCCCCGGCGCGGGCGGCACCGTCCTGGAGGCCCCGGCCGACGCCGGACCGGCCGGCCGCGCCGCCGTCGTGCGGGACCCGACCGGCGCGGCGGTGGGGCTCTGGCAGGCCGGCCGGCGGCAGGGTGCGGGCCTCGTCGGCGAGCCCGGCACGGTCGCCTGGAACGAGCTGCTGACCGGCGACGTGGACGCGGCCGTGCGCTTCTACCAGCGGATCGTGGGCCTCATCCCCGAGGCCGTCGAGGTGGACCCGGCCCTGGGCGGCGTGCGGTGGAGCACGCTCAAGGCCGGCGGCGAACCGGTCGCGGGCGTCGTGCCCACCCCCGCGCAGGGTGCGCCGGCCCGGTGGAACGTCTACTTCGGCACCGACGACATCGCCGCCTCCGCCGACCGCGCCACGGCCCTCGGTGGCACCCTGCTCCTCGCGCCCACGGAGACCCCGATCGGCCCGATGGCCGGGGTCCGGGACCCGCAGGGCGCGTCGTTCAGCCTGTGGACGCCCCGGATCCCGGGCTGACGTCCCCGCCAGGCGCGGCGGCGGGACCGCGACGTTGACGCCCGCGCGCCGGGGCGTCGCCGACGTCCTCGGCCCGGACGTGCGGGTCAGGGCGTGCCGAGGTAGTCGGTGAGGTACGTCCACGACGCGGCGCTGTCCGCCGTCTCCCGGTGCGGGCGGCGGAACCCGTCGACGTAGACGGCGATGTCGGCCAGTTCCCACCACAGCCGGTACAGCGCCAGACCGGCCGGGTCGACGGCCCGGCCGGTCGCCCGGGTGTACCCGGCGAGAATGTCCGCGTCGTCCGTGACCAGCCACAGGTCGCGTTCCGGCGGGCCGAGCCGCACGGTGTCCCAGTCGATGAGCTGCGGGCCGGCCGCGGTCCGCAGCACGTTGCCGGGGTGCGGTTCCCCGTGGGTGACGACCCACCTGTCCGGCGTGCCCAGCACCTGTCCGGCGAGCCGGTCGAGCTCGCCGAGCAGCCGGGTGACGTGGTCGGCGCGGGCGGTGAGCAGCGCGCGGGTCCGCTCCGCGTACGGCCCGCCGGTCCATGCCCGGTCCAGGAGCCCCAACGCCTCCTCGAGCCGTTCCCGGCCGGGCAGGTCCCGGTCGGCCGGGGGAGGTGTGACGAGCGGGGTGGCGGCGTGCAGGGCGGCGAGGAGGCCGACCATCTCGGCCCGGTGCTCCCCGGGGTGCGGGCCGAACCGCCCGGCGTGGCCGTCGAGCAGGGGGAACACGGCGACGGAGTACCGTTCGGCGAGCCGCCACACCGTCGCCCCCGTCCGGGCCGGGACCGGCGCGACCACGAATCCGAGGTCGGCGTCCCGGCGCAGGGCCGACGCGGTGTCCATGGCCCGCCCGAGCCGCCCGAACGCGAGGTCCCGATCATCGTGCCCCAGGTCGTCGACGGTGACGAACAACGCCGGCCCGTCGCGGCCCGACCCAGGGCCGTCCGGATCCCCGACCCGCGCCGCCCAGTGGTAGCTCCCGGCCCCGACCGGCAGGTACGCCACCGACCGGACGGTCACGCCCCACCCGTCGGCCAACGCCGCGACCAGTGCGGACTCCGTGACACCCTCGGGCCGGTCCTTCATGGGCCGTGACTATTCCCGACGGTCGCCGGACCCGCTCCGTATTTCCGGCGACCGCGACAGCCCTGGTACCCGAAGAAAGGTCCCGCTCACTCCTTGACGGCATGGACGACGACCACCGGGCAGTCGGCGTGGTGGATCAGCGTGTAGCCGACCGAGCCGAGCAGCAGGCTGGCCACCTCGCCGCGGCCCCGGGAGCCGACGACGACCACGCTGGCGACGGTCGACTCCTCCAGCAGGATCTCCGCCGGGTTGCGGTCGTAGGACAGCGACCGGGTGACGTCCACCCGGGGGTACCGCTCGGCGAACCCGGCCATGGCCTCGGCGAGTACCCGCTGCGAGGTGTCCTCCGCCTCGGCGAACGTGAACCCGGCCAGCGCCGCCGACGACAGGCCCGACTCCGGGACCGTGTGCCAGACGTAGAGCGCCCGCAGCGGGGCGTGCCGGCGCTCGGCCTCGGCGAACGCGAACCCGAGGGCGGCCACCCCACTCTCGGTGCCGTCGACGCCGACCAGCACGGGTGCCGTCGACGGCCGGTTGACCTCGCCCCGCACCACCAGCACGGGGCAGGAGGCGTGCGTGGCGACCTGCCCGGCGACGGACCCCAGCACGAGGCTGGCGAACCCGCCCCCGCCCCGGGAGCCGACGACGACCAGGGCCGCCCCGGCGGAGCGTTCCACGAGCCAGGCGGCCGGCGTGGTGTGGATCAGGTGCGTGTCGACGTGCAGCTCGGGGTGCCGGCGCTGCGCGCGGGTCCCGGCGGTGTCGAGGACCTCGGCGACCTCCGGGGGCGGCATCGTGAACTCGACCGGGTACGGCATGGCCATCATCGGCCCGTACAGCGACGGCAGCACGTAGCTGTGCATGATCTCCAACGGAAGGCCGCTGGCGGCGGCGTGGTCGGAGGCGAGGTCGAGGGCGGTGTCGCTGAACGACGATCCGTCCACGCCCACCAGGACGGCGGGCCTGTCAGTGCTCTTCATGGGTTCTCGCGGCTCAGGGCGGTCATGTCGAGTCCTCTCCGGACGGTCGACGGGGGCTGCGCGGCACGGCGCCGGGCCGTTCGACGACCCCGAACCGCAGTGCGAGCACGGGCCAGCCGAGCCCGGACAGCATCCGGTGCCGCAGGTCCTCCCGGACCGCCGCGACCTCGGTGACATCGCTCATGGGCGAGGCGGACAGGCCGGCGCACACGGCGGTGAGCAGGACCGCGGACATCGCCTCGCCGGCCGTGAGCCAGTCGGCGGGGGTGTCGGCGTCGGTGAACAGCAGCGCGTACCGGGTGCCGGCGTCGGCCCCGGTGCCCGCCGGCAGCGCCGCGTCGCCGTCGAGGGCGAAGTCGCGGACCGCCACCCGGCGGGGCACGGTGGCCACCGCGGCCTCGGCCGGGACGCCGTCCGCGCCGCCCGGCGGCCGGCCCCGGGTCCAGGCGCCGAGTTCGGCCCGGTAGGCCGGATCGGTGACCTCGGCGTCGGAGGCGTGCTGGGCGGCCACGGTCAGCTCGACGACCTGCTCGTCGCGGAGGAACTGCAGATGCGCGCCGTGCCGTTCGGCCGCCGCGCGGAGCGCGTCCACCGTCTGGTCGGGCACCGGGAGGGCGGTGAAGGGCCTCCGGTCGGTCCGCCGGACCCCGATGGCCTGGGCGAGCCGCAGGTCCATGGCAGCGGGCGGCCGGTGGCCGGTGGGTTCGAGGCGGGCGAGCAGGTCCGGCTGGTGCGGGTCGGGACCCCGGCGCACGGCCACCGTGTGACCGGCGGCGGTCAGGGCGACGACGGCGTGGTGCAGTGCCGTGCCGCAGCTGACGACCAGCAGCCGGCTGTCGGGGTCCAGGCCGGGCAGCCGGCGGCCCACGTCGGCGCGCAGGTCGGCGACCCCGTCGTGCAGGTCCCACCGCCAGGGCTGGGTGTTGAACACCGACGGGGCGCGCAGCGCCGTCAGCACGGCCTGGCCGAGGGCGCTGAAGCCCGCCCGGGCCCGCTGTGCCGGGTCGGTGTCGGTGAAGTGGATGGACATGGCTTCCGCCTTCCAGTGCCTGGCGTGCTGTCCACGGGATCCCGCGTCGGCTACCCCTCACCCTGCGGCGTCCGGGCCGGGCCGAACAGTGCCGAAGGTCCCGGCCGGCCCGGTCCCACCGGCCCTGTCCCCGGACGGGTGCGCGGCCGGAAGCTGGGCGGGACGACTCGAAGGGATCCGACATGAGCACCATCACCCGGCAAGACAGGGCCATCCGCTCCGCCGCTTCCAGCCCGGAACGCGCCCCCGCCGTCCGGTACGTCCTCGCCGGCCTGCGCCTCGCCCTCGGCTGGGTGTTCCTGTGGGCGTTCCTCGACAAGCTGTTCGGCCTCGGGTACGCCACCAAGGCCCCGGCGGCGTGGATCAACGGCGGCCACCCGACCCTGGGGTTCCTGAAGAACTCCGCCAAGGGCCCGTTCGCGGACTTCTACCACTCCATCGCCGGTACCGCGTTCGCCGATGTCGCGTTCATGGCGGGCCTGGCCGGCGTGGGGGTCGCGCTGATCGCGGGGATCGGCCTGCGGGTCGCGGCGGTCGCCGGTGCCCTGCTCATGGTCATGATGTGGACGGCCGTCCTGCCGCCGGCGAGCAACCCGTTCATGGACGACCACCTGGTCTACGCCGGGCTGCTCGTGCTCCTGGCCCTCACCCGGGCCGGCGACACCTGGGGCCTGGGCGGCCGGTGGTCGCGGCTGCCGTTGGTGGCCCGGCTGCCCTGGCTGCGCTGACGGGGGCCCCGTGCCGGGTGACCTGCCCGGTTCGGGACCTTCGGCACGCCGGTGACACCGAGGTCGTGGGGGAGTCCGGTTCGGCCGTGGAGGCGACGAGCCGGATTCCCGCGCTCAGGCCGCACGTCGTGGTCCTCGACGCCCGGTTGCCCGACGGCGACGGGGTCGAGGTGTGCCGGGCGGTGCGGTCGGTGGACCCGGCGATCCAGGCGCTGATCCCCACCTCCTACGAGGACGACGAGGCGCTGTTCGCCGCCATCATGGCCGGGGCGGCGGGCTACGTGCTCCAACAGATCCGGGGCACCGACCTGGTGGACGCCGCCCGCCGGGTCGCCGCCGGCCAGTCGCTGCTGGATCCGGCGGTCACCGCCCGGGTCCTGGACCGGATCCGGCACGGCGTCGGCGCCCCCGACGCCCTCGCCGGCCTCACCTCCTCGGGGACCGGGGCGGAACCACCCCCTGACGGGTACGGGACCGGTTCAGCCGCCGCGCACCGGCACCCACCACGTCAGCCGGGTACCCGTCGGCTCGACGTCGGCCACCTCGAACCCGCCGCCGAGCCCCTCGGCCCGTTCGGCGAGGTTCAGCAGCCCACCGCGCGGCACCGCCCCGCCCACCCCGTCGTCGACGACGGTCAGGGTGAGCCCGTCCGGCGCGACGCGTAGGGTCACCGCGACCCGCCCGGCCCGCGCGTGCCGGGCGACGTTGGACAGCGCCTCGCGCAGCACGGCCAGCAGGTCGGGACGTATCTTGTCCGGCACGGCGCTGTCCACGGGGCCGTCGAGGGTCAACGTGGGCCGCAGTCCCAACGTGGTGCCGGCCTCCTCCACCAGGTCGCGCACCCGGGTCCGCAGGTCCGCGGCCGCCGGGGCGCGCAGTTCGAAGATGGCGCCCCGGATGTCGCGGATCGTGCCGTCGAGGTCGTCCACCACGGCGTCGATCCGGTCGGCGACCTCGGGCCGGTCCGCCAACCGGGCGGCGCTCTGCAACTGCATGCCGGCGGCGAACAGGCGCTGGATCACGACGTCGTGCAGGTCCCGGGCGATGCGCTCGCGGTCGCCCAGCACCGCCAGCAGCCCGCTCTCGTCGCGGGCCCGGGCCCGGACCAGGGCGAGCGCGGCCTGGCCGGCGAACGTCTCGACCAGCGCCACATCGGGGCCCCCGGCGAAGGCGACCCCGCCCGGTTCGTACGCGACGGCCAGGACGCCGAGCAGGGTGTCGTCGGCGACCAGGGGCACCAGCAGGGCCGTACCGGTCGACACCGGCACCGGCCAGGTGGCCGCCCGGCCGAGGTCCTCCACGACGGCCAGGTGCCGGCCGGCGATCATCGTGGAGATCTCGCCGTGGTCGGCCGGCACCGCGAAGCCCTCCAGGGCCGCGCCGGGGCCGCCGTCGGCCACCTCCACCACCAACCGGCCGCCGTCGGGGTCGTAGAGCAGGATCATCGTCAGGTGCGCCTCGGCGACCTCGCGGGCCCGGGCGGCGACCAGGCGCAGCGCGTCGGCGCGGTCGGTGTCGCTGAGGATCACGGCGCTGGTCTCGGTGGTCGCCTCCAGCCAGCGCTGCCGCCGGCGGGACTGCGCGTACAGCCGGGCGTTGTCGATCGCCGCCCCCGCCGCCACGGCCAGCGCGACCATGATCTCCTCGTCGTCGTCGGTGAACGGCCCGCCGCCGCGCTTCTCGGACAGGTACAGGTTGCCGTAGACCGTGTCCCGGATCCGGACCGGCACCCCGAGGAACGTGTGCATGGGCGGATGCCCGGCCGGGAAGCCGTACGCGCGGGGGTGCGCGGCGATGTCGGGCAGCCGGATCGGGCGCGGGTCCTCGATCAGCAGTCCCAGCACCCCGTGCCCGGACGGCAGGTCGCCGATCAGGGCGTGCGTCGCCGGGTCCATGCCGTGGGTGATGAACTCGACGAGCGTGCGGTCGGGCCCGATCACCCCGAGGGCCCCGTACTCGGCGTCGGTCAGCTCGCACGCCGCCTGGGTGATCCGTTCGAGGGTGGCCCGCAGCTCCAGGTCGGTACCGATCCCGACGACGGCGTCGAGCAGGGACCGGAGCCGTTCCCGGCTGGTCATCACGTCCCCGACCCGGCTCAGCAGTTCCTGCAGGAGTTCGTCGAGGCCGGTCTGGGACAGCGCGTTGAGCCCCAGAACCGAGGAAACCGGACGAGCCAGGGGTTTCTTGGGCATGCCCCGATGCTATGCCGCGCGGACCGGGCGCGGCTCAGGCCGCCCGCTGCCCCCCGGGCGCGGTGACGGCGGCCAGGGTGCGCAGGTCCAGGCCGAGCACCTCGGCGAGGGCGGCGACGGTGAAGAACGCGGGCGTCGCGATGGCGCCCCGCTCGATCTTGCGCAGGGTGTCCAGGGAGATGCCGGCTGCCATCGCGATCTCGGCGGCGCTGCGCCCGGCCCGGGCGACCTGGAGCGCGCGGCCCAGGGCCTGGCCGCGCTGATGTTCCTCTGCTGTCAACGGGGTACGCACCATGTGGGTGATTGTAATCCTAGTATTATAATCTTCAACCATGGTGACCCTGAAGACTGAGAACGAGCTGGCCACGATGCGCGAGGCGGGCCGGGTGGTGGCCCGCACCCTGGCGGCCGTCGCCGACGCGGCCCGCCCCGGGACGACGCTCCTGGAGCTCGACGCGCTGGCCGCCGACCTGATTTCCAGCCTCGGGGCCGGCTCCTCGTTCCGGGGGTACCGGCCGGCGTGGGCCCCGACCCCGTACCCCGGAGTGCTGTGCCTGTCCGTCAACGACGTGGTCGTGCACGGCATCCCGGACGGCCGGGTGCTCCGCGAGGGCGACCTGCTGTCCGTCGACTGCGGCGCGTACGTCGACGGCCTGCACGGCGACGCGGCGGTCACCGTGGCGGTCGGCGCGGTGGACGAGGCCGCCGAGCGGCTGTCGCGGACCACGGCCGAGGCCCTGGCGGCCGGCATCGCCCAGGCCCGCCCCGGGAACCGGCTCGGCGACATCTCCCACGCCGTGCAGCGGGTGGCCCGCGCCGCCGGCTACGGCCAGGCCGACGGCATGGGCGGCCACGGGATCGGCTGGAAGATGCACGAGGCTCCGGACGTGCCGAACGAGGGCCGGCCCGGGCGGGGCATGCCGCTGCGCGCCGGACTGGTCCTGGCCATCGAGCCGATGCTGATCGAGGGCGGCGGCGACGACCACCGGACCCTGGACGACGGCTGGACGGTGGCCACCCTGGACGGCAGCCGGGCGGCGCACTGGGAGCACACGGTCGCGATCACCGAGGCCGGGCCGGTGATCCTCACCCTGCCGTGAGCCCTCGGTGCCGCGGCGCGTGCAGCCCGGGTGCCGCGCGCGTCCTCAGTGCCGCGGTGCGCGCAGGACGACGCCCTTGCTGCGGCTGCTGTGCAGGTAGCGGGGGTGCTGGGCCGTCTCGCCGAGCTTGGCGCGGAGCCGGGACAGCAGGAAGTCGACGGACCGGGGGGCGGTGGCCGGCCGGCCGGGCCACAGCCGGGCGACGAGCGCGGCCCGGGACAGCTCCCGCCCGGGCCGGTCGCTGAGACAGGCCAGCAGGTCGAACTCGGACGGGGTGAGCCGGACCGTCTCGCCGCGCAGGGTGACCTCCCGGGCGCCGGTGTCCAGCCGCAGCTGGCCCACGACCCGGGCGGCCGACGGGGTGGGCCCCGGTACCCGGCGCAGGATCGCGGTGACCTGGGCGTCGAGGAGTTCCGGGGTGCACGGCTTGGCGGCGTAGCTGTCGGCCCCCGCGTCGAGCGCCCGGGCGATCTCGGCGTCGGTCCGGCCGGCGGCGGTCACGACCACCGGCCGCCGGGCGCCCAGCCGGAGGAGGCGCAGGAGCAGCAGGCCGTCCACGTCGGGCGCGTAGGGGTCGAGGACCAGCACGTCGGGCCGGTCGTGGGTGTCGCGGGACAGGTCCGACAGCGCCGACCCGACCCGGCGCAACGGCAGGTCCTCGACCCGGTGCCCGAGGGCGGCCAGCCCCGCCGCGGTGACCCGGCGGTCGGCGGTGTTCTCGTCAATGATCAGGATGTCCGCCATCGCGCTGTTCCCTCGGATCCGCCGCTGTCGATCACCAGTAGGTTCACATCCTTCGGTCGCGGCCAGCCATCACATTCGGTATAGCCTTGTGTTATGGATCTGGAGGTCCGGCACCTGCGGGCGATCTGCGCGCTCGCCGACGCGGGCAGCGTCTCGCGCGCGGCGACCCGGCTGGGCATCTCCCAGCCGGCGCTGAGCACCCTGCTGCAGAGAATCGAGAGATCCTTCGGGGGTACGTTGTTCCTCCGCGGCCGGACCGGTGTGCGCCCCACCCCGCTGGGCGAGCAGGCCCTCCGCCGCGCGCGCCTGACCCTCGCCGACCTCGACGGCTTCCTGTACGAACAGCCGGACGGCGACCGGGCCACGAGCACCCTGCGCCTGGGCTCGGCGACGATGGCCTGCCTGGGCACCCTGCTGGCGCGGGTGACGGCGGCCCTGCCCGGTACGACCATCACGCTGAAGGTGGACTCCTCGGCCGTCACCCTGGCCCAGGCGCTCGCGCACGACCGGCTGGACGCGGCGGTGGTGCTGATGATGGACGACCACGACGTGCCGTTCGCGCCGGAGCTGGCGCAGCGCGCGCTGGTGCCCCGGGTGCCGATCTTCGTCGCGCTGGCCGAGGGCCACCGGCTCGCCGACCGACCGGAGATCGAGCTGGCGGACCTGGCGGAGGAGGCGTGGATCTCGCCGCCCGGGTCGGAGGACGGTTCGCTGGCGTCGTTGCGCGCGGCGTGCCGGCGGGCGGGCTTCGACCCCCGGGTCCGGTACGACGCGCCGGACGGCGGGGGCATCCAGCTGATCGCGGCCGGGCACGCGGTGCGCCTGGTCGAACCGGGGGCACCGAGCCACGCGGGGGTCGTGGTCCGTCGGCTGGCCGGGGATCCGCAGCGCGGCCGGCTGGTGTTCGGGTGGCGGCGGTCCCGGATCGCCGAACAGGACGCGGAACGGGTCTACCTGGCGGTGGCCCGCGCGTACACGGAGCACGCGGTGGCCAGCCCGACGTACGGGCCGTGGTGGGCCGCGCACCCCGAGGTGCACCCGAGGGTCGAGTGAGCGGGGCCTGCCCGGCGCACTCCGGGCAGGCCCCCGTCGGGCTGGTACTCGGTCCTGACGGTCACCCCGGCGCACGTGCCGCGCCCGCGGGTCCGGCCCGGCCGGCCGGGTGAGCCCGAAACGTAAGGTGTCACCCGCCACGGGGCAACCACGCTTAACGCACCGCCGACCTCCCGACCCCCCAACGTTGCCCAACCCTTAAGACCCGACCCCTGCGACGGGTACGCCTTCCGCCCGCCGGTGTTCGAGCGCGCGGTGCGCTGTGGCGCCCGGGAGACACCGCCTACGGCGCTCACGGTCGACGGAGACGCACTCGGTGCCCGACGCCCGCGCCGTCCCGGGTCGGCCGGCGCTCGCAGCGCCGCGTGCACGTTCGCCGGGAACACGAGAACGAGCAGCGGAACCATGGGGAACCCTCCGGAGTGCCAAACTTGACACTGCAAAGATGCCGGCCGCCACCCCAACTTGTCAATGCCTAGATTGAAGGGCGAAAGACGGAACCCTCGATGGGTACCCATGGAATGTCGGGTATTTCTGGGTTGTCCGGCGGTACATTTCGGTCTGGGTGACAGGAGGCAGGGATGGACGCGATCCGCCACGAGGTGTGGATCAACGCCGACCGGCCGACGGTGTTCGCCGCGCTGACGACCACCGCCGGCCTGGACGCCTGGTGGGGCCGGGCGGTGCGGGCCGATCCGACGGTCGGTTCGGTCACGGAGTTCGACCACGGGCTCGGCGCGCCGCTGCGGATGCGGGTCACCGACCTGGTGCCCGACCAGCGCCTGGAGTGGCGGTGCCTGTCGGACTTCACCGAACCGGGCAACCCGGCGTCGGAGTGGCTCGGCCACCGGCTGGTGTTCGCGCTGACCACCGTGCGACGGGGCGACGTCGGTCCGCTCCTCGCGCCGCTGATCACCGGCGCGCAGGTCACTGTCCTGCGGTTCGAGCACGCCGGCTGGACCCGCGCCGCCCGCTGGTTCCCGTTCTGCAACACCGCCTGGGGCCACGCCCTCGGCACCGATCTGCGGGCCTACTGTGAGACCGACGCGGCCCCGCCGTCCTAGCCGCCGGCCGGGGGAGTCGCGCCACGCCGTGGGATCCGGTGGCGGCGGCGGCGCTCGACGGGTAGCGTCAGTTGCCAGGTCGAGAGGCGCTGCGACGGACGAGAGTCCGCCACGCTCGGCCGGTCCGGATCTCCAAGGGCGCCTCCCTACCTGGGAGGTGGACTGTTGGACAGGACTGTGACCGGCCGTGAGCAGGCACTACGCGACCTGCTCGACCAGCGGGTGGCCGTGCTCGACGGCGCCTGGGGCACGATGCTGCAGGGCGCGGGGCTGACCCCGGCGGACTACCGCGGCGAGCTGCTGCCCGCCCACACCCACGACGTCACCGGTGACCCTGACCTGCTGAACCTCACCCGGCCGGACGTGATCCTGGACGTGCACCGGCAGTACCTGGCGGCCGGCGCGGACATCACCACCACGAACACGTTCACGGCCACCAGCATCGGCCAGGCCGACTACGGCCTCCAGCACCTGGTCCGCGACATGAACCTGCGCGGGGCCCAGCTGGCCCGGCAGGCGGCGGACGAGGCGGGCGGGAAGTTCGTCGCCGGTTCCGTCGGGCCGCTGAACGTCACGCTGTCGCTGTCGCCCAAGGTGGAGGACCCGGCGTACCGCGCGGTGACCTTCGACGAGGTGCGCGACTCCTACGCCGAGCAGATCCGGGCCCTGGCCGACGGCGGGGTGGACCTGCTGCTGATCGAGACCATCTTCGACACCCTGAACGCGAAGGCCGCCATCGCAGCCGCCCGCGAGGCCGCCCCGCACCTGCCGCTGTGGATCTCGGTGGCGATCGTGGACCTGAGCGGCCGGACGCTGTCCGGGCAGACCGTGGAGGCGTTCTGGGCCTCGATCGAGCAGGCCGAGCCGCTGGTCGTCGGGGTGAACTGTTCGATGGGCGCCGAGCAGCTGCGCCCGCATGTGGCCGAGCTGTCCCGGCTCGCCGGCACGCACGTCGCCTGCCACCCGAACGCCGGCCTGCCCAACGCGTTCGGCGGCTACGACGAGACCCCGGAGGAGACGTCCGGGCTGCTGGCCGAGTTCATCTCCTCGGGCCTGGTCAACGCGGTCGGCGGGTGCTGCGGCACCAGCCCGGCGCACATCGCGCTGATCGCGGCCGCCGCGGCCGGCCAGCCGCCCCGGGTCGTGCCGGAGCTGACCCCGGCGACCCGGTTCAGCGGGCTGGAGCCGTTCTCGATCGGCCCGGACACCGGCTTCGTCATGATCGGCGAGCGGACGAACGTGACCGGTTCGGCGAGGTTCCGCCGGCTGATCGAGTCCGGTGACCACCAGAAGGCCGTGGACGTGGCCCTGGAGCAGGTCCGCGGCGGCGCGAACATGCTCGACGTGAACATGGACGCCGACCTGCTCGACAGCGTCACGGCGATGACCACGTTCCTGAACCTGATCGCGACCGAGCCCGAGGTCGCCCGCATCCCGGTCATGATCGACAGTTCGCGGTGGAGCGTGCTGGAGGCCGGCCTCAAGTGCGTGCAGGGCAAGGGTGTGGTCAACTCGATCAGCCTCAAGGAGGGCGAGGAGCAGTTCCTGGCCCAGGCCCGCACGATCCTGTCGTACGGGGCCGGCGTGGTCGTGATGGCCTTCGACGAGCAGGGCCAGGCCGACACCACCGAACGCAAGGTGTCCATCTGCGGCCGTGCGTACGACCTGCTGACCGGGATCGGCTTCCCGGCCGCCGACATCATCTTCGACCCGAACGTGCTGGCCGTGGCCACCGGGATCAGCGAGCACAACGGGTACGCGAAGAACTTCCTCGACGCCCTGCCCCTGATCAAGGAGCGCTGCCCGGGCGCGCACATCAGCGGCGGCATCTCGAACCTGTCGTTCTCCTTCCGGGGTAACGACATCGTCCGCGAGGCCATGCACTCGGCGTTCCTGTTCCACGGCGTCCAGCTCGGCCTCGACATGGGCATCGTCAACGCCGGCCAGCTCGCCGTGTACCAGGACATCCCCGCCGACCTGCTCGAACTCGTCGAGGACGTGCTGTTCGACCGGCGCGAGGACGCCACCGACCGGCTGGTGGCCTTCGCGGAGAACGTGAAGGGCTCCGGTACCCGTCGGGTGGTGGATCTGTCCTGGCGTGAGGCCCCGGTGGCCGAGCGGCTGTCCTACGCGCTGGTGCACGGCATCGTCGACTTCATCGAGGACGACACGGAGGAGGCCCGGCTCACGGCCGCCCGCCCCCTGGAGGTCATCGAGGGCCCGCTGATGGACGGCATGAAGGTCGTCGGCGACCTGTTCGGCGCCGGCAAGATGTTCCTGCCCCAGGTGGTGAAGAGCGCGCGGGTGATGAAGCGTTCGGTCGCCTACCTGGAGCCGTTCATGGAGGCCGAGCGGGAGGCCGACCGGCTCGCCGGCCGGGCCGACACGGGGCGCGGCCAGGGCAAGGTCGTGATGGCCACGGTCAAGGGCGACGTGCACGACATCGGCAAGAACATCGTCGGCGTGGTCCTGGGCTGCAACAACTACGAGGTGATCGACCTCGGTGTGATGGTGCCGGCGTCCGTCATCCTCGACACCGCCGTGGCCGAGCACGCCGACGCGATCGGGCTGTCCGGCCTGATCACCCCGTCCCTGGACGAGATGGTCACCGTCGCCGCCGAGATGCAGCGTCGGGGGCTCAAGCTCCCCCTGCTCGTGGGCGGTGCCACCACCTCCCGGCAGCACACCGCCGTCCGGATCGCCCCGGCCTACGACGGCGCCACGGTGCACGTCCTCGACGCCTCCCGGGTCGTCGGCGTCGTGTCCGACCTGATGAACGAGGAACGGGCCGAGGTCCTCGACACCGAGAACCGGGCCGAGCAGGAGCGCCTCCGCGAACAGCACGCCAACCGGCAGCAGACCCCGCTGCTGAGCCTGGAGAAGGCCCGGGCCAACCGGCAGGTCGTCGACTTCGGCGACCTGCCGACGCCCGCCTTCACCGGCCTGCGGGTCGTCGAGCCGCACCTGGACGAGCTGCGGGCGATGATCGACTGGACGTTCCTGTTCCTGGCGTGGGAGCTCAAGGGCAAGTACCCGGCGATCCTGGAACGCCCCGAGGCCCGCGAGCTGTTCGACGAGGCCAACGCCCTCCTCGACCAGATCATCGCCGAGGGCTCCTTCACCGCGAAGGGCGCGTACGGGTACTGGCCGGCGCACTCCGACGGCGACGACATCGTCCTCGACGGCGGCCCGGACTTCCCGATGCTGCGCCAGCAGACCGCCAAGCCCGCCGGCCGGCCCAACCGCAGCCTCGCCGACTACATCGCCCCCGCCGGCGACCACCTCGGCGGGTTCGCGGTCGCCATCCACGGCGCGGAGGAGCTGGCCGCCCGGTACGAGGCGCAGAACGACGACTACCGGGCCATCATGGTCAAGGCGCTGGCCGACCGGCTCGCCGAGGCGTTCGCGGAGTACATCCACCTCAAGGCGCGCCGCGACTGGTTCGAGCCCGACGCGCAGCCGGAGCTCGCCGACCTGCACGCCGAACGGTTCCGGGGCATCCGGCCGGCGCTCGGCTACCCGGCCAGCCCCGACCACAGCGAGAAGCGGGACCTGTTCGACCTGCTCGGCGCGGCGGACCTGGGCATGGCGCTGACGGAGTCGTTCGCGATGACCCCGGCGGCCAGCGTCAGCGGCCTGATCTTCGCCCACCCGGACGCGAAGTACTTCACGGTCGGCCGGCTCGGCCGCGACCAGACCGCGGACTACGCGGCCCGCCGGGGGCAGGACCTGGCGGAGGTGGAGCGCTGGCTGCGCCCGAACCTGGGCTACGAGCCCAGCTAGGGTCCGTTCCCACAGGTTCGTGGCCGGCCGGGGGAACCTGGCCGGCCACGAACGTTTTCGGTGATCTCCACCACTTCCCCGCCGACAGTTAACTTTCCTCAGATTAACGTCCAACCAGGACTGTCCTATCCAGAGGAAGGCAAACCATTCGATGAGTACGCGCACCGCCCTTGTCGGGCTCGCCGTGTCCGCTCTCGTCCTGTTCCCGGGAGCCGGCGCGACCGCCGCGCCTGGTTCCCCCGCCCCGACCCAGGGTGCCGACGGCTGGTCCGCCGCCCCCTTCTTCGCCGAACCGCTGCCGCCCGGCGCCACCCCCGTCGCCCCGCTCGCCCCCGCCGTCGCGCACGCCCAGATCGCCGCCAACCCGGTGGTCTGCGAGGGCGACGGGGTCACCGGCAAGCGGATCGAGGTGCTCTACGTCCGCGAGGCCGGCCAGCCCGACCGGTACGCGGCGGTCGTGCCCTCGTTGCAGGCCTACGCGGCCGGGGTCGACGACGCGTACAACGACAGCGCCGCGCAGACCGGCGGCAGCCGGCACGTCCGGTACGTCACCACGGCCGGCGCGGGCTGCCAGCTCACGGTCGGCAACCTCGTGGTGCCCGACGGCACGTACACGTCCGGCGCGATCCGGGACCGGGCGATCGACGCCGGCTACTTCAACGCCGACCGCGACTACCTGATGTTCTCCGACAACGCCGGCACCTGCGGCGGCACGTGGGGCGACAACGACGACCAGCCGGGCCCGGCCAACGCGTTCAACAACGGCCGGCACTACTCGGAGATCGCCGTGCCGTGCTGGGGCGTCAACGCCACCGCCCACGAACTGGGCCACATGCTCGGCGCGGTCCTGACCGGCGCCCCGCACCACCAGGGCGGCGGGCACTGCTCCCAGGAGTGGGACCTGATGTGCTACGGCGACACCCAGTCCTTCGACTGCCCGCAGCGCGACGGCGACCGCCTGATGGACTGCGGCCACGACGACTACTACAGCACCAACCCGACCCCCGGCAGTTGGCTGGCCACGCACTGGAACGTCGCCAACAGCGCCTTCCTGATCAAGGCGAACACGCCCGACAACAACGACGGCCACGCCCAGGGTGGGAGGACCTACGTCATCACCGGCGCCGTCCACGGCGAGGCCATCGAGGTCGTGGGCGCGGGAACCGGCGGCCTGGTCGAACTCAGCCACCGGACCCGGGTCGACTCCGCGAGCCAGAAGTGGGTCCTGGGCTACGACTCCGGCCTGCAACTCGTCAACGCCAACAGCCAGCTGTGCGCCGACAGCGCCTACAGCGGGACGGCGCCGGGGACGCACATCATCCAGTACAACTGCAACGGTCAGAACGGCATGCGGTGGGCGTTCCGGCCGGTCGGCAACGGCAAGGTGGCGATCTTCAACTACCTGACGGGGTACGCGGTCACCGACGGCGGCGCGTACCCGGCGTCCCTCGTCCAGCAGCCCTACACCGGGGCGGCCAACCAGCAGTGGACCCTGAACGAGATCGCCGACCCCGGTCCGCAGCCGGCGACCAACTACCACCTGACCAGCGCGGCCAACGGGGACAGCGCGGCCGTCGTCGGCGGCTCGACCTCCCCGGGCGCGCAGGTCACCCACCTGGCCCGGCAGAACGTCGCCAGCCAGAAGTGGAAGCTCGTCGCCGTCACCGGCGGGTACTGGCGGATCGTGAACGTCAACAGCAACCTGTGCCTGCGGCCGGTCTCCGGCGGCACGGCGGCCGGCGCGCTCCTCGAACAGTGGACGTGCGGGACGGCCACCAGCCAGCAGTGGACCCTGGTCCGCACCGCCGACACCCGGTACGGCCTGGTGAACCGGGCCAGCGGGCTGGCCGTGCGCGAGGTGGACAACGGCACGGCCTCGATCCTGGAGCACCGGCCGTTCCTGGGCGGCTCCAGCGACGAGACGGTCTGGGGGCTGGTGCCCGCGTGACGTCGGTGGGGCGCCTCCGCCGGGGGCGCCCCACGGGTCCCGGGCGCCGTGAGGTACCCGAACCGGTCGTGCGGGACCTGCCTCGTGGGCGGCGCCCAGCGGGGCCCGGGAAGTTGATCTAGACTGCGGCCGTGGATCTTCAGAATCTGGCCGACGAGGTGTGGGACGGCATCCTGGCCCGGGACCCGTGGGCGGCCGAACGCGCCGGGCGCGAGGTCACCGTCCTGCCCGACGGCGGCCCGGAGGCCGTGCACCGCCAGGCCGCGACCGCCGAGGCCACCCTCGCCCGCCTCGACACGGTCCCCGTCGCGGACGCCGACCGGCTGACGGCCGCCTTCCTCCGCGACCACCTCGAACACGAAGTCGCCGAGACGGAGCGGTTCTGGTACCGGTTCCCGGTCACCGCGTACAGCGCGATGGCCCTCGCCGACCAGCGCACCAGCATGACCGGCGTGGACCTCGCCGCCCCCGACGGGCCCGAGCGCCTCCGCACCCTGTTCGACTCGCACATCGGCGCGGTCGAGCAGCTCCGCGCGACCCTCGCCGGACAACGCGCCCGGGGCGTGCACCTGCCCCGGTCGGCGGTCGGCCCGGCGCTGGACACGATGCGCGGCCACGCGGCCGCCGGAGCCCGCCTGCCCGCCCCCGCCGCCGCGCTGCACCGGCTCGGCGCCGCCTTCGACGCCCTGATCGCGGACATCACGGAGCACGCCGCCGCCGGCCCCGCCGAGGGCGGCATGCATCACTACCCGGGCGGCGACGAGTGCTACGCCGGGCTGATCCGGCTGCACACCGGCCTGGACCTCACCGCCGAACGGGTGCACGAGATCGGTCTGTCCGAGGTGGACCGCCTGACCGCCAGGATCGGCGACGAACTCGGCATCACCGACGAGGCCGCGCACCGGGCCCGGCTCAACGCGGACCCGGGGACCTTCGCGGCCGACCCGGCCGAGGTGGAGCGGCGGCTCCAGGGGCACCTGGACCGGGTGCTGCCGATGCTCGCCGGGCAGTTCGCGAAGCTGCCCGCCGCGCCGTTCCGGCTGAAGCGGCTCGACCCGTCGCTGGAGGCCGACATGACGTGGGGGTACTACGACGTGCCCGGCGCCGACGGCTGCGGGTACTACTACTACAACGGCTCCGACCTGCCCAACCGGCCCATGGTGCAGGCGGCCAGCCTGATCCTGCACGAGGCCCTGCCCGGCCACCACCTCCAGATCGGCCGCCAACTGGAGAACGACCGCCTGCACCCGCTGCGGCGCGAGTTCTCCGCGCAGAGGACATTCGCCATCGGGGGGTACTGCGAGGGCTGGGCCGAGTACGCCGCCGGCCTGGGCTACGACTGGGGGCTCTACGAGGACCCGGTGGACCGGTACGGGCGGCTGTGCGCGGAGCGGTTCCACGCGGCGCGGCTCGTCGTGGACACCGGACTCAACGCGCTGGGCTGGACGTTCGAGCGCGCCGGGGCGTACCTGCGCGGGACCGGTTTCCTGTCCGAGGTGGAGATCGGGACGGAACTGGTCCGGTACGCGGTCGACGACCCCGGGCAGGCCCTCGGCTACCACCTGGGGCACTGGTACCTGCGGGAACTGCGCGGGACGACCGACGCGCTGACCTTCCACGAGGCGGTGCTGGACGAGGGGCCGCTGCCGTTGTGGCTGCTCGGCGAGCACCTCGGGGGAGCGCCGGTCCGGTAGCGCCGCCCCCGGCCGCGCGCGGTGGGGCGTCGCCCGGGTGGGGCCGTGGGCTGGCGTACCCGTCGTGGTCGTGGTTCTGTCGGTGGGCGGTCGTAGTCTGTGCGGCGTGACCGGAACCGACGACATCCCCTGGCCGTCCCTCGACCACGCCTACGGCAACGCCCGCGACGTGCCCGCGATGCTGCGCGCCGCCGCCCAGCCCCGCAGGGACCGCGCGCACCGGGGCGTCCAGAACCTGCACGCCAGCGTCCTGCACCAGGGCAGCCTCTACTCGGCCACCGCCCCGGCCGTGCGGCAGGTCGCCGCCCTGGCCCTCGAACCCCGGGTCAAGGTCCGGGCCGCGCTCGCCGCGTTCGTGGGCACGGCCGGCGCGTCGGCCGCGATGCTGTACGACGACGAGATCGTGCTCGCGACCCGGGAGGCGGTCACCGCCGCGGCCCTCGTGCTGCTGCCCCTGCTGTCCGACCCGGACCCGGACGTGCGCGCCTCGGCCGCGTTCGCCGTGGGCCACGGGCCGGCGGAGGCCCGCGACCCCGTGGCGGAGGCGTACGCGCGGGAGGAGCACCCGACGGCCCGCGCCTCGCTCCTGCTGGCCCTCGCCCGGCTCGACCCGGCCGGCGCGGCGGTCACGGCCGCCTGCGCCGACCCGGAGCCCCCGGCGGTCCGCGCCGCCGCCGGGTACGCGCGGGCGGTCCTCGACCTGGGCTGGGATCCGCTGGCCACCGCCGCCGTGGTCGACGCGTGGACGGCGGCCGACGAGGACGGCCCGCTGGCCGACTGGCCCTGGTCGCACCGCCCCCTCGACGACCTGACCGAGATCCTCGGCACCCGCGCCGTGCCCGTGGCCCTCGGCCTGCTGGCCAGCCCGAACCCGGCCGCCCGGGCCGCCGGCGGCTCGATGGCCGAGAAGCTGTGCCGGGCGTACCGGTCGGCCCCGCCCCTGCTCGTGCCCGCGATGGCCGCCGCGCTGACCGACGACGACCCCGACGTCCGGCGGCGCGCCGTCACGGTCGTGCGCATCGTCGGCGGCGCGCACCGGGTCGCCGACGCCCTGTACGCGGTGGCGGCCCGCCCACCCGGCCCGCCCGACCCGGAACAGCGCCTCGTGCCGAAGGACCCCTCCGAGGCGGCGTTGTGCCTGCTGGCCACGACCGGGCACCCGGCGCTCGGCGACCTGGTCCGGGCGGCGCTCGACCGGGGCCGGATCCCGATGGAGCTGCCAGGGCTGCTCGCCGAGGCGGGACTGCCGTTCTCCGCCGACCTGCTGGCCCGGGTCCGCGCCCGCCTCGCCCTGCTCGCGGACACCCCCCTGGTGCCCAACAACGAACGCGCCGGCTGGTGCGACCTCCTCGCGTCCTGGGGGACCGCCGCGTCCCCCGCCCTGCCGGAGGTCCTCGCCGTCGCGCCCCTCGCCGGGGTGCTGGCGGCGGACGTGCTGGTCACGTTCGGCGGTCCGGAGGCCGTGGCCGCCCTGGCCTCGGTGGCGGTCGAGGCCAACCCGTACAGCAGGGTCGCGGCCGCCCGGGCGCACTGGCGGGCCAGCGGCGACCCGACCGTGGCCAGGGCGGTGGCCGCCGACCTGTTCGCCCGCGACCAGGACACGGCCGGCGCCGTCGGGCTGTGGCAGGACCTGGACGCCGGGCCGCTGCCCCCGGCCGTGCTCGGCCTGCTCAACGGTGTCGCCGATGTCAGTTTCCCCGGCCGCGAGGCCCAGGTCGCCGTCGCCCGGCACGTGTACCGGACCACGGGCGACGCCGCCCGCGTCCTGCCGACCGTGGTCGCGGTGATCCGGGCGGGGGAGCGGCCGGCGGGGCTGGCCGCGACGCTGGCCGGCGAGATCGGCGACCCCGGGGTGCTCGACGACCTGCGGGCCCTCCTGGACGACCGCTGGGCGGCGACCGGGGCGGCCGGGGCGATCCACGCCCTGACCGGCGACCGGTCCGGCCTGGTGGACCCGCTGGTCGCCGTGGTGGCATCCGGGTTCGGGTGGCGTCCCGCCCTGGACCTGCTGGTCCGGTGGGGTGCGGCGGAGGCGGTGCCGGGGCTCGCGGAGCTGGCCGACCGCGACGAACGGGTCGTGACCTCCGGGGTGCTCCGGGACGGCGCCTGCGCCGAGGACGACGCGCTGGTCGTGGCGGTGCGCGCGGCGGTCGAGGAACTCAGCCGGGCGGCACCAGGAGGTACCGGCTGACGGTGTGCGCCTCCACCGCGGCCCGGCTGTAGTACAACGGGAAGCTGCCGTCCGCCGCCCACGCCGGGTACAGGTCGTCGAAGTGCCGGTCACCGGGCCGCCCGGACTGCCCCGGCGCGTTCATCGCCCGCGACCCGTCCCAGTCGCCCACGTCGACGACGATCCGGAACGTGGCCCCGTCGGTCTGCCGGAACGCCGGGTCGTAGTCGGCGCACATCACGGTGTCGCCGCTGCCGCCCCGTTCCCGGACGGGCAGCGGCGCCCAGTCCGGCCCGAGCCACCCGGACAGCGGGTGCGCGGGGGCGGCCCGGTGCAGCGCGCCCCACCGCCACCGGGTCGGATCGCCGCCGAGCAGCGCCGCCGCGTCGGCCCACGCGTCCACGAGGGTCCGGGACAGCAGGCCTTCGAGCACGGGCCGGTCGGCGTCCAACCCGGCGAGGTGCGTCAGGTCGGCGCGGACGTCGGACCCGAGCACCTCGTCGCAGGTCAACCGGTCCAGCGCCTCCTGGACCGCGCCCGGTCCGACGAGCCCGGCCAGGGCGTCCCGCAGCAGTGCCGGCCGCAGGTGGCGGCGCGCCCACACCTGGTAGAAGGCCGCGGCGGCGGAGTCCCGGGTCTCGTCGCAGTCCCAGCCGTCCAACAGCTCCAGAGCGGACACCAGCTCAGCGGTACCCGTCGGATCGGTCGCGACGACCACGCCGGGGGCCGACGGAAGCAGCGGACCCGGCCTCCGGTGGGGAGGCGCCACCAGGTCGGGAGCCGGCGCCGCGACCAGCGTGGCGGCACGGATCCGGCGCAGCGCCGCGAGTACCGGCCGGGCGGTGACGTTCACCGTGTCCGCCTGGAGCCGCACGCAGTCCGCGACCGTCAGCCCCGACGCGCCCGCCAGCACCTCCCCGATCCGGTCGTGCCGGAACCGGTGCTCCCACTCACAACTCACCGCGGACCCCACCGGCACGTTGCACTCGTTGGCGGTGGCGATCCAGTCCCGGGCGGGATCCCGCTCCGCCAGGTCGGGCGCGCGGAACCCGGCCCACTCGTACCGGCCGTCGCCGGGCACGGGCAGGGTGCCGTCCCAGTTCGGCCGGACGGGGACCAGCCCGGCGGGCCGCCAGCCGATGGTGCCGCCGGGGGTGGCGTACACCTGGTTCTCGCCGGGGGAGCCCCACCGGTCGAGGGCGTCGACGAACGCGTCGGCGTCCCGGGCGCGCAGGTAGGCGAGGCTGCCCAGGTAGGGGGCCATGCCGGGTTCGAGCCACGCGGCGCGGACCGCGAAGGCCAGGTTCCTCGTCCGGTCCTCGTGGATGACGGGGCCGTGCCGGGTGAACCGGAGTTCGGCGTCGACCGGCGCGCCGTCCGCGACCCCGATCAGCTCCCGGGTGACCCGCATCGGCTCCCACCGGTCGGCGTAGCGGTACTCGTCGGGGGCGTCGGGGTTGGTCCGGTAGACGTAGAGGTCCTCCTGGTCGATGGCGAAGATGGTCAGCCCGAACGCGAGGTGTCCGTTGTGTCCGATCGAGATGCCGGGCAGCGCGGGCTCGCCGGCCCCGATCACGTCGAATCCCGGCGCGGACAGGTGCGCGAGGTAGCGCAGCGAGGGCACCTCGACGGCCCGGTGCGGGTCGTTGGCGAGCAGCGGCCGACCGGTGGCGGTCCGGCCGCTCCCCACCACCCACGCGTTGCTGCCCTCGGGCCCGACCCGGGGCAGGGGCAGGTCGGGGCCGTCGAAGGTCGGCCGGGTGGTGGCGAGGCGGTACACGTCGAGGACGTCGTCGGGGATGTCGGCCAGGTCCAGCCCCTCGGGGACGACGAGCTCGCGGTGCGGCTCCCGGGCGCGGCGCAGGTCCTCGACCCCGGGGCCGAAGTCGCGCAGCGTGCGGGCGCGGGCGACCTCCTGCTCAAGGTTGGCGTACAGGCCGTGGCTACGGATGACCGCGATGTCGGTCGGTTCCCACGGCGCCGGCCGGTAGCCGAGCCGGTCGAACTCCGCCGGCAGCAGCTCCGGTCGCTGGTCGCACAGGGCGATGTACGCGTTGACTCCCGCCACGAACGCGGCCGCGGTCCGTTCGACGCCGTCCCCGTACGCCAGCCACTCGGCGCGCAGGTCCCCCCGGTACAGGAACAGGCGCGCCGCGCGGTCCCGGGCGACGTACCCGGGGCCGAACACCTCCGCCAGCCGTCCGAGTCCGCGCCGCCGCCACAGGTCCAGTTGGAACAGCCGGTCCCGGGCCGCGTTGAAGCCCTGGGCGCAGAACAGGTCGGGCTCGTTGTCCGCGTACAGGTGCGGCACGCCGTACCCGTCGACGAGGATCTCCACGGGCGCGGCGAGGCCGGGCACCGGGAACTCGGCCCGCACTCACTCCTCCAGGTCCGACTCGGTGAACAGGAAGATGCCGCCGATCATGATCGCGCCGCCGATCAGTTGCCAGGCGGCGACGCCCTCGCCGAGCAGCAGCACCGCGAACACCAGGCCGAACAGCGGGATCACGTTCAGGAACACCCCCGCCAGGGTCACCGGGGTGCGGATGATCGCGTAGTTGTAGAGCAGGAACGCGGTGCCGAGCCCGCCGCCGCACACGACGGCCGCGACGATCCAGTGTCCGGGCCGGGCGCCGGCCGTGGTCGCCGTGTCGTCGAGGAACCACTCCCAGGCCATCAGGGGCAGCGTGAACAGCAGCCCGAACCCGAACTGGTAGGACGTGGCGACCAGCGGTTCGGAGTGCTGCACGACCCGGCCGGCGATGATGCTCCCGATGGCCGCGAACAGCGAGCCGAGCAGGACCAGCGCGTCGCCGAGGGTCAGGCCCATGGCGCTGGGGCCGCCGCCGAGCACGGCCACCCCGACGGCGGCGAGCAGGACGCCCGCGATGGCCCGCCCGGTGGGCAGCCGGCGGCGGAGGACGGCCGCGAGGGCCACGACGAAGCACGCCTCGGTGCCGGCCAGCAGGGATGCCTGCCCGGCCTCGATGTGCGCGAGGCCGAGGCCGATCACCCCGTACCCGAGCATGGGTTCGAACAGGCCGAGCAGGGCGAGCCGGCCGAGCTGGCGACGGGGCGGGCGCCGGTGGCCCCGGCGGAGCAGCAGGGTCCACAGCAGCAGGGTCGACCCGGCCAGGGAGAGCCCGAGGACGGTCATCACGGGCAGACCGCGCAGCGAGTACTTCTCCGCCGTGATCCACAGCCCCCAGATCGCCGAGGCGGCCAGCAGCGCCAGGAGCCCGGCCGGCCGGCGGAGCATGGCGGTGACCCGCAGGCCGTCGGGCGGTCGGCGGTCCGGGGTCGCCACGTCCGTGGCGGGTCCGCCCGGTCGGTCGTCAGTGGACATCGGTTTCGGGTCCTCTCAGTTGGTCACTCCGCGCCGGCGGCCGGCACGGTTCGCGAGCCCGGCACGGGTCGGTCGGGCGCTCAGATCCCCAGCACCCCCTCCACGACCCGCTCCGCCTCGGCGACCACCTCGGCGTCCGCCCCCACCACCAGGTACCGCCACTTGCGGTCCAGGTCCCGGGTGTCGGTGACGAGCACGGCGCGCACCTCCGGGGAGTCCCCGCCGAGCCCCTCGGCCGCCAGCCGCCGCACCGCCCCGGGGAAGTCGGGTCCGTCGGGACCGAACCGACCGTCGGCCCGCCAGTGCACGGGACTGTCCCCGGGCCGCAACCTTCGGGCGAGCTTCTCCAGGTACGTGCCGCCCGTGGTCCGCACGTTGGCCTCGGTGAGCACCCAGCCCCCGGCGTGCACCCCGCAGTCCACGTCGAACCAGCCCCGGTACCCCTGGCCGTGCAGCCAGTCCCCGAACAGCGCGGCGGCCTTGCGCAGTTCCGGGTCGGCCGGGTCGGCGGGGGACGGGGAGACCATGCCGGTCCAGGCGTTGCGCACGGTGCGCTGGTCGCAGGAGTAGTAGCCGGTGACGCCGGAGTCCTGGGCGAGGAGTTCGATGCTCGGTGAGGAGTACAGCGGCAGGTACTCCTCGTACACCCAGCCGCAGCCCCCGGCCGGCTGGTCGTCGACGGCCGCGCGGATCCGGTCCCCGACGGTGGCACGCGGTTCGGCCTCGATGACCAGGTTGCCGAAACCGGTGGAGGAGCGGTCGGTCTTGACGATCGCCGCCGGGTACTCGGACAGGAACGCGACCAGCCCGTCCACCAGGTCCGGCAGGTTCCCGGCGTACCCGCCCGGGGCGACGGGCAGGCCGAGCGCCACGGCCGCCGCGCGGAACCCGTGCTTCGTGTTGGCCAGCCGCACGGCGGCGAGCGTGGCGTCGGTGGGCGGCGTGCCGTAGGGCAGCAGCCGCAGCCCGGTGCGCCGGACGAAGTCGAGCACCGGCCGGTCCAGGGCGAACGCGTCGAGGTCGGGCCGGGCGGTGATCCGGCCGGTCGCGCCCTGCCCGGCGGCCACGTCCAGCGCGTGCGCCGTGGCGATCCCGGGCGGTTCGACGAGGTCGACCCGGTGCACGTCGAGGCCGGTGACGTCGGCGACGTAGTCCTTGAACCGGGGCGGGCACGGCGCGAGGGTGACCAGGCAGTCGCCCGGTTCGGCCTCCCACAGCATCCGGGGCGTGACGACGGCCATCGCCCGCAGGTACGCCGGACCCGGGTTCTCGGCCATCGTGTCGCTGTTGACGTTGGCCAGAATGGTGCGCGGCGCCCGCCCGGTCACGCCTGCTCCCCGGCCACGACCGGCGGGTACGCGTGCCGCACGCCCCACGGATCGGTCACCAGCGCCTCGTCGCCCTCCCCGGCCAGGTACGCCGGCCCGATCGGCACCTTCCCGTGCCCGCCCGGAATGTCGAGCACGTACGTCGGCTGGCACATCCCGGACACCCGGCCCCGGAGCCGCCGCATCAGTTCCTGGCCCTCGCCGATCGTGGTCCGGAAGTGGCTGGTACCCATCGCCAGGTCCCCGTGGTGCAGGTAGTACGGCTTGACCCGGTTCACGATCAGGGTCCGGAACAGGTCCTCGAGGGCCTCGGGCGTGTCGTTGACCCCCTTGAGCAGCACGGTCTGGCTGACCAGGGGGATGCCGGCCCGCACGAGCCGGCGCAGCGCGACCTGCGCGTCGTCGCCGATCTCCTGGCTGTGGTTGGTGTGCACGACCACCCAGACGGGCGTGTCCAGGGTCAGCGCCGCCACCAGCTCGTCGGTGACCTTCTTCGGGTCCACGACCGGCACCCGGGTGTGGAACCGGATCACCCGGACGTGCTCGATGGCGTCGAGCGCCTCCAGGATCGGCCGCAGTCTGGCCGCCGACATGATCAGCGGGTCGCCGCCGGTGAGGATGACCTCCCACACCTCCGGGTGCTCGCGGATGTAGTCGAGCGCGGCGGCCAGGTGCTCGGCGCCCAGCATCGAGTCCCCGGGGCCGACGACCTCGCGGCGGAAGCAGAACCGGCAGTACACCGGGCAGACGAGGACCGGCTTGAGGAGCACCCGGTCCGGGTACCGGTGCGTGATGCCCTTGACCGGGGTGAACGGGTCGTCGCCGATCGGGTCCGCGCGCTCCTCCGGGGTGGCGTGCAGTTCCCCGCTGGTCGGCACGAACTGCCGCGCCACGGGGTCGTCCATCTCGAAGATCCGGTCCTGCATCGCCGACGTGATGCTCACGGCGTAGCGCTGCGCCACGTCGGTGATCGCCGGCAGTTGGTCCTCGTCGATGAGTTTGTTGGTGAACAGGTCCTTGGGCGTGCGGATGGAACGCGAGCCGGCCATGCGGGTCACCTCTCTCGGGGAACGGTGGGAACGGGGGTGGCGTCGACCAGGAGCGGACCGGCGAGGGCGGCGCCGAACTCCAGGACCCGGGCCACGAGGAACTCGACGTCGGCCGGGACGGTCCGGTGGTTGTTGTTGGCGAACCGGAGCACGAACGCGCCGTCGATCCAGGTGTGCGACGGCATCGCCAGACCCGCCGTCTGCAGCCGCGACAGGATGGCCTGGTTGACCCGGTTGAGGTCGTCGGCGTGCGCGCCCGGCCAGACGTACCGGAAGCAGGTGACGTTGAGGACGCCCCGGGAGACCGTCTCCAGGTGGGGCGCGGCGTCGACGAGCCGGGTGAGGAGCGCGACCTGCTCGATGTTGCCGGCGATCGAGGCCGCGAACGCGTCGATCCCGTGCGTGCGCAGTGCGAACCACACCTTGAGCGCCCGGAACCGGCGGGACTGTTCGATGCCCCGGTCGGAGAACGCCAGCCGGTAGGCGGCCGGGCCCTGGTCGGTCCGGCTGATGTAGTCGGCGTCGGCGCTGAAGGCCGCCTCCAGGGCGCCCGGCTCGCGGACCAGCACGCAGCTGACGTCGAACGGCAGGTACAGCCACTTGTGCAGGTCGAAGACGAGCGAGTCCGCCTGGTTCATCGCGGCCAGCAGCCGGCGGTGCCCGGGCACCAGGTAGGCGAACGCGCCGAACGCGCCGTCGAGGTGCAGCCAGACGTCCTCCTCCCGGGCGAGGTCGACGAGTTCCTCCAGTGGGTCGACCGCGCCGGTGTTGACGGTGCCGACGTTGCCGACCACGCACAGCGGGTGGAAACCGGCCCGGCGGTCGTCGCGGATCGCCTGGCGCAGCGCGGCGGTGTCGATCCGGAACTCCTCGTCGACGGGTACGAGGCGCAGGTGCGCCCGCCCGATGCCCAGCAGTTCGACGGCCTTCTCGAACGAGTGGTGGGTCTCGGCCGAGCCGTACACGGTGAGCCGGGGGGCGGCCGCGAGTCCGTGCCGTCGGATGTCCCAGCCGCCCGTGCCCGCCTCGCGCGCGGCGGCCAACGCGATGATCTGGCCCATCGAACACCCGCTGGTCAGCAGCCCGTCGCCGGCGGCCGGCCAGTCGAGGGCCTCCTTGAGCCAGGCGAGGACCTGCTGCTCGACGATCATGGCCGCGTTCTCGCCGGAGCCCAGGGTGCAGTTCATCACGGAGGCGAGCAGGTCGGCGTACGCGGCCACCGGGACGCCCGAGCCGTTCGCCCAGCCCCAGAAGCGGGGGTGGATGTTGCCCCGCGGGTAGGGCAGCACCGTCGCGCGGAAGTCGTCGTACACCGTGGACATCGGGGTCGCGGAGCGGGGGAGCGGGGTGCTCAGGGCGCTCTGGACCTCGTCCGGCACCGGCCGCCAGACGGGGCGGGTCCGGACGCCGGCCAGGTACTCGACGACGTCGTCGACGATCCGGTGCCCCAGGGCGCGGAACTCCTCCCAGTCGGGGTCGAGGCCGGTCACCGCTGCCCGCCCGCGAAGGACGAGAACCGCTCCGGGTGGTACAGCGCGTGCATGGCGTGCTCCTCGCCCCGCAACGACGCGAGCACCGCCCGCGCGATGGCCGGCGACTGGGCGAACCCGCCGGTGTTGTGCCCGCCGTTGACGATGAACAGCCGCCCCCGGCCGGTGGTCTCCGCGTGGTAGAGCCCCAGCGACGTCGCTGTCCACGGCCGCACGCAGAACTTGAAGTCGTAGTTGTCCGCCGGCAGCGAGGACTCCTGCATCTCCGCCCGGTCCGGGAACAGCCGGTCGATCGTGTCGAGGATGCCCGCGCGGATGGCCGCGAGCTGCGCGTCGTCCACGGCGTCGACGTCCTCGCCCAGGTACCCGTACCCGGAGCCGACGATCAGCACCTCCTGGCCGTCGGCGTCCACGGCCACCGTCACGTTCGCGTCCTCGGTGACGTGCCCCCGCCGGGCGATCTTCAGCGAGTTGCCGAGGTTCGCGTCCTTGTTGCTGATCCGGATCCAGCCGCCCAGGATGCCGTGGATCCGCCCCGCGCACGGCGAACCGTCCAGCAGGGCCCGGCCGTGCACGCCGGGCGAGGCGACCACGTGCGCGTCGCGGGGTACCCGGCCGGCGGTGTCGAGTTCCAGCACCGTGCCCGCCGCGTCCCGCCGGACCCCGGACACGGGCGTGTCCCACTGGAACGCCACCCCGCGCGCCTCCAGGTGCGCGATGACCTTCCGGGTGAACTTGTGCACGTTCAACGTGAAGCCGCGGGCCATGAAGCCGCCGGCGAGGTCGCCGTCCCGGAGCGGCCGGTGCAGCGCGGGGAAGTCCCGGGCCAGCTCGGCGGGTGTCAGGTCCCGGTCGAGCGCGCCGACCCTGCGGTGCCGGGCCAGGGAGGCCGCCAGGTGCGCGGGGTCGCTGTACACCCGCAGGACGCCCTCGGCCAGCGCGACCCCGTCGAACAGGTCCGGATGCGTGTCGCGGAGCTCCGACCAGCCGTCGAGCGACTCGGCCGCGAACGCGAAGATGTCGTCGTTGTACGCCCGGGCCAGCCAGGACGGCACCCGTTCGAACTCGGAGATCCAGTGCCGTTCGTCATCGGTCAGCTGCCGGCCGTGCGCCAGCCAGCCGCGCTGGGAGACCGGTGACCGGAAGTACCCCGGGGCGGTGCCGTGGTAGTCCTGGTTGTTGTAGTTGTCCATCTCGGTCAGCGTGAACATCCGCGCGTCGTCCCCGGAGTGGGTGCAGCCGTAGTCGCGCCAGCCGCCGCCCGGCGCGGGGGACCGGTCCAGCACGGTCACCCGGTAGCCGTGCGCGTCGAGGTGCAGGGCGGTGACCAGGTTGACGATGCCGGCGCCGACGAGGACCACGTCGCGGCCCCCGTCCGGTGGCCGCCCGGGTGGCGCGAGCCGGTCGAACGCCGCCCGCCGCTCGAACGACCGCAGCGCCGCCGCGACATCGCCCAGCCCGCCGTCCTCCAGCCGGAACTCGACGAGCCCCGGGTCCCCGGACCGGTCGGGCAGCCCGATCGTGTACCCGACGAACCTCGCGCCGGGCACCGCCCCCGACCAGCGCCGCAGCAGGGACCGCGACGGCCGGCGCGGGGTGAGCAGGGCGGTCGCGCGGTGTGCGGTCAGGGCCGCGAGCAGGTCCTTGTCGGCGGCCCCGGACAGCTCCGGCGCGTAGGTGATGTTGCCGAGCCGCAGGAAGTCCGAGCTTTCCAGGCCGGGACAGGGCATGGTGATCAGGGTGTGCATGACGCTGGTCCTCCTGCTTCGGGGTGGAGGGTGCGGTTAGGAGTGGTACGGGACCGCCTGGCGCGCCATGCGCAGCCGGACGGCCGGGCCCTCGCCGGTGAGCGCGACCCCGACCCAGCCGTCACCGAAGGCCTGTTCGAGGTCCCCGGTCGCGTGCAGCGGGACGTCCAGCCCGGTCGGCGCGGCCGGCCAGTCGCCCGGATTCGGCCGGTACAACAGGAACCGGAGCCGGCCGCCGAACTTCCGCACCAGTCGGACCGGCCGGAATCCCGCCGAGAGCAGGGAGCCGATGCCGTGCGGGTTGCCGGGCGCGCTGGTGGCGAACAGGTGCCGCAGACCGGTGCCGGCCACGTCGCGCAGCGCGGTGGTGTTCAGCAGCCGGGCCAGGCCGTGGCCGCGCCAGTCGGGCAGGACCGCGATGGTGTCCCAGTGCGCGACCAGCCCGTGCTCGCCCGGCGGCAGGGCGCTGTCCCTGGCCAGGTTGAACTCCCGGTCGCGCGGGTAGTAGACCAGCCGGTAGGCGACGGTCTCCGGCCCGTGCCGCACGCCGTAGCAGCGGCCGCCGCCGTCCAGGCAGTAGGACAGGAACTCGGGGGTACTGGTCTGGAACACGCCCGGGTCGGCCAGCCCGGACCGGACGCGCTCCTGGAGTTCGAGCAGCAGGCCCAGGTCCGTGGGTTCGAGGGTGCGCACCACGAACATCACGCACCCCCGGCCGCGTGCGTGAACGCCGCCACCAGCGGATCCGGGGACCCGTCGTCGGCGCCCGGCGGCAGTTCGGGGTGCCACAGGACGCCGACCGCCCAGCCGCCGCCCCGGTACTCGACGGCCTCGACGAGCCCGTCCTCCGAGTGCGCGGTGGCCCACCAGTCCCGGTCCGGCTCCCCGAGCCCCTGGTGGTGGTAGGACGTGACCACGAACGACGGCGCGTCGTACGCCTTCGCGAGCCTGCTGCCGCCGACCACGGTGACCAGGTGTTCGGCGGGTTCCGTGAGCGAGGTGCGGTGCGCGACGAGCCCCTGGTTGACGTCGGGGATGTGCGGGATCAGCGGGTTGCCGCTCGCCACGTGCAGCACCTGGCAGCCCCGGCAGACGCCGAGCGTCGGGAGCCCCCGGTCGAGCGCGAGGGCGGCGAGCCGGAACTCGAAGACGTCCCGTTCGGGCTGGTAGTCGTAGCCCTCCTGGCGGAGGGTGCCGGGGGCGTGCGCCGGGTCGATGTCCTCGCCGCCGGTCAGCAGCAGGCCGTCGAGCCCGGCGAGCACCTCCCCGCACAGCGCCCGGTCGCCGGTCGGGACGACGACGGGCAGGCCGCCGGCGCGCACGACCTGGTCGACGTAGCCCTCGTGGACGCTGTGGCTGCGGATCGACCGGCGGAACCGGGTGGTGATCCCGATCCTGGGCCTCATCTGGGCACACTCATGGTGAGAAACCCCCGTAAAATTCTATACAGTGGACAAAGGCCTGCCTTGGCGGGTGATACGGAGATGGCGGTTCAACCCGGATGTGTCGGGGTAATCGGAAACCAGGTTAACAAAGCCGTGAAAGCGAAAACAAGATAGATGTCCAGCTATTTTTTACACAACTCTGTGGGTACAAGTGGGCGGCGCGCGATGGACGTGCGGGGGCGCCGGCGGGGTCCGTGGATCCGGGTGGATCGGGCGGAATGGGCGGTCATGGGCGACCAAACAGGCCCATCCTGGCGTGTCCAAAATGGACTGTCAATACCGCGTTCGCAGTATGCGCGCGGCCCGCTACGGCGCCGGCGGTAGCGCCGTACCGCCAGATTCACGGCCAATTCTCCAACATCGATGGGATGTCGGGATTTCCGCTGGTCCGTAGCGTCGCTCTCGGCAACGGAAGCACCCGATCAAGGAGTTGACCAGCGATGAGAAATGCTCTGCGCAAGGCTGCTGTGATCGCCGTCGGTATCGCCGCGCTCGCCATGACCCCCGCCCCCGCCAGCGCGGCGGCGGGCGGTGACCCCGCCGGGCTCCTCGGCGGCGGCTGCACCACCCTGAGCGCCCCGGGCGGCGGCACCGCCCACGTCTGCCGGACCTGGAACGCCAACGGCGACGGCACCTACTGGGGCGAACTGTCGGTCGACAGCGCGTCCAGCCGGGTCTACACCCAGGCGTCCCGCGACGGCTCCGTCGTGCAGGTCTCCGGGCGTGGCCAGAACGGCTACGTCCAGTACAACGGCTACAAGAAGGTCTACCAGCGCGCCTGCAACACCAGCTGCGGCGCCTGGTGGTAGCCGGGCCGGCACGGAGCGGCGGAGACCGTCGCGCCCCGTGAGCACCGAGGCGCCGGGACCCCGACGGGTTCCGGCGTCCTCCCGCGCCCCGCAGGGGACCGGTCAGCCGACCCGCATCAGCCGGTACCCCAGCGGCTCGGAGGGGTCCTCGATCGCCAGGACGTGCACGCCCCGGTCCGGCCGCACCCGGCGCAGCACGTCGCCGAGCGCCTCGTGTACCCCGGCCGGGATCAGGTGCGCGGGCCGCCCGCCGGACAGTTCCCGCACGGCGCGGCGCAGGAGCGGGTTGTCGAGCGCCCGGGCCATGCGCGCGGACGCCGCCCGGTGCGGGGCGTCGGGATCAGCCGGGTCTGTGCTCACGGGACGAGCCTAGTCAGGATCGCCCGGTGCCGGGGCGACGGGTTTGACCGCGCGCCCCTGCCCGGACGCGGTCAGCCGGCGGGGGAGTCCGCGAGCAGCAGCACCGCCGTCACCGTCGAGCCCTCGATCCGCAGGTGGTCGCTGAGCTGGCGGATGATCCACAGCCCCCGGCCACCCTCCGCGTGCCGGGACACCAGACGGGTACCGGCGCCCGCCGGGTCGGCGATGCCACGCCCGGGGTCGGCGACCTGGCAGAACAGCGCGGAACCCGTGCGCCACAACCGCAGCCGGCCCGACCCGCCGCCGTGCCGGACCGCGTTGGTGGCCAGCTCGCTCGCGAGGACGACCAGCCCGCCGATCCGGTCCTCGGGGAGCCCCAGCGCGCCGGCGTGCGCGGCGACGGCGGCCCGGAGTACGTGCAGGCCGTCGACGCCGAACGCCTGGTCCAGCGCCACCTCGGCCGGGCTCCACACGGAACCGCCCGGGGACCGCCCGCCGTCCGTACCGTCCTCAGCCCCGTCCATGGGCCTGTCCTACCCCGAATCCGGCCACCTCATGCGCGCCGAGCAGGGGAAACCGGCCCGGGGTCCGGCGCGGGGCGACACGACGGTTTGAGGTGCCGTGCGGCGGGGTACCTGTGCGTCAGGGGGAAGGGCGCTCCGGCTGTCGCATGTCGGGGCGTGGCGGGGAACGACCGGGGCCGGTGGGTGGCCCGCACCCACGTGGCGCGCATGGAATCCGCCGGCCCCGGCATCCGCCGCCGTCCCCTGGGCGGGAGCGCGGCCCGCCGCCGGTGTCGTTGATCACCGGATCGTTGTCGGGGCCCGGCCGGCGGTTGTAGTGTTCGGGGCGTGACTGCCGGGTCGGCCTCGTGCCGTGAACAGACGGGCCATCCGGCTGCGCCGTGATCGCCCGGCGGGCCCGTGGTCCGCCCCCGCTCCAGGTCGAACGCCCACCGGGCCCCACCTGTCGAGCACCGCGGTGGACAGCCCCGCGTAACACGACGCGCCGGCTTGCCGCGCGTCCAGCACCTTCCGCACGGAGTGCCCCGAGGCGTGTCCCCGGCACGGGCCGTGCGCCTTCCCCTGGTACCACATCGTCTGCTTTGGAGATCTTTTTGCCCATCCACCTCAACCACACCATCATCGCGTCGACCGACCGGCGGGAGGCCGCCGAGTTCTTCGGCCACATCTTCGACCTGGCCGTCGGCGCGCCCGCCGGCTTCTTCATCCCGGTCCAGCTCGGCAACGGCGTCACCCTCGACTTCGCCACCATGCCGGACGGCGCCCCGGTCCCGGCCCAGCACTACGCCTTCCTGGTGTCGGAGACCGACTTCGACGGCGTGTTCGCCCGGATCCAGGCCGCCCGCGTCGACTTCTGGGCCGACCCGCGCCAGAGCGAACCCGGCCGGATCAACCACAACGACGGCGGCCGCGGCGTGTACTTCCTGGACCCCAGCGGCCACTACCTGGAGGCCATCACCCGGCCCTACGGCGGCGGGGATCCCCTGTAACCCCCGGACCTGACGGCCCCGTCCCCGGCCGGAGTCACCCACTCCTGCCGGGGACCTCCGCCGGACGGTGCGCCGCGGCCAGTCGGGAATCCCGGCCCGCTGTCCTACCAGGACGGGAGTGCGGCAACGTGAGCGGGGGACCGCCACCATTCGGCGGCACGGATCAGGCCCTGTCGCGGGCCGGGAGAACCCGGCGGGGCACGGTCGCACCGGGTCGTCGGCGCGCCCGGCGGGAGGATTTCGCGGCTCGGCTGGCCTGATCCCGCCCGTCCGGGGCAGACTCAGCCCATGGAGGACGCGCCGGAACTGCTGGGTCGCCGGGCCGCGCTCGCCCGGTGCGAGGCCGGGCTCGCCGAGACCGGCGGCGTGCTCGTCACCGGGCCGGCCGGGATCGGCAAGTCCGCGCTGCTGGCGGCCGTGGCGCGCGCCGCCGCGGACTCCGGCGCGCTGGTCCTGCGCAGCGGCTCCTCGCCCACCGAGGCCGCGCTGCCGTACCTGGCCGTGTTCGACCTGTTCTCCGCCCTCGCCGCCGAGGAGGCCGGGCTCCTCACGCCCCGGCTGCGCGCCGCCCTCGACGGGGCGATGCTGCGGGCCGTCCCCGCCGACGGCGCGCCCCCGGAGCGGCTGGCCGTCCGGGTCGCGGTGCTGCACCTGCTGCGCGGGGCGGCGCGGCGCGGGCCGGTGCTGGTGGTCGTGGACGACGCGCAGTGGCTGGACGCGGAGAGTACGGAGGCGCTGGCGTTCGCTGCCCGCCGGCTGGCCGACGCGCCGGTGCGGTTCCTGGTCGCCGAGCGGGTCGAGGAGGACGCCGAGCCGCGCTGCCAGGGCCTGGTGCCCGTACCCGGCAGGGAGGTGGCTCTCGGCCGCCTGTCCGACGCGGTCCTCGCCGAGCTGTTGTCCCGGCAGTTCGACCTGGGGCCGACCAGCCGGATGTCGGCGCGGATCCGGTCCGTCAGCGCCGGCAACCCGCTGTTCGCGCTGGAACTCGGCCGGGCGCTGCGCCGGGGCCAACCGGTCGGCGACGCGGGACCGCTGCGGGTCCCCGAACGCCTGCGCCGCCTGCTGGCCGACCGGATCGGCGCCCTCCCGGACATCGCCCGCACGTCCCTGCTGGTCCTCGCGGCGGCGGCCCGACCGACCAGGGCACTGCTGCCGCCGGGCGACGCCGGCCTCGCGGCCTGTGTGGACGCCGGGGTGGTCACCGGCGGCCCCGAACTGCGCCTCAGCCACCCGCTGATCGGCGAGATCGTGTACGCCGACGCCTCCGCCACCCAACGCCTGTCCTGCCACGCGCACCTCGCCGCCGTGCTCCCCGACCCCGTCGAGCGGGCCGGGCACCTCGCGCTGGCCACCCCCGGGGCCGACGCCGCGGTGGCCGACGAACTGGCCGCGACCGCCCGGGTGGCCCTGCTGCGCGGCGCGCCGGGCACCGCCGCCGACCTGTACCGGCTCTCCGCCGCCCGCACCCCCGACGACCCGCACCGGGAGGCCGACCGCCGGCTGGCCGGCGCCTGGCACGCCTTCGAGGCCGGCCGGCCCGACCTGGCCCGGGACTGCTGCGCGCACGTGCTGCGCGGCCCGAACGCCGCCGCCCGGGTCGAGGCCCGCCTGCTGCTGATCGAACTCGGCGGCCGCGACCACGCCGGGGCCGACGCGCTGCTGGACGACGCGGAGACCGACGCAGGCGACGACCAGCACCTGCTCGCCCGGGTCGCCCTGTACCGCGCCGACCTGGCCTTCCAGCACGGTCACCTCCCCGAGAGCCTGGCCGCCCTGGACCTCGCGGAGGAACTGACCACGGCGACCGGCGACGTGGACCTGCGGATCGAGATCCTGGCCCTGCGCGCCCCGGTCACGATGCAGTACGCGCCGCGCGACGCCGACGCGCTGCTCGCCCGGGGCGCGGCGCTCGCGGCGGGCCGGCCGCTCACCGAGTCCTCCGTGCTGCTGCGCCGGGTGTCCGTGGCGGCGCTGCTGCGCTCCGGCGAGATCGACGCGGCGGTCGACGAGGTGTCCCGGCTGCGGCTGGACGTCGAACGGGCCGGCCGGATCAACGACCTGGCCGAGGTGATGCGGCTGTCCACGGCCGTGTACGAACGCGCCGGCCGCTGTACGGAGGCCTACGAGTCGGGCCGGCACGCCGGCCGGCTGCGCACCGAGATCGAGGCCACCCCCGGCCCCGGCCTGGTCCTGTGCGGGATGGCCGAACTCAACGGCGGCACCGCCGAGGAGGCCGCCCGGTTCGCCGACGAGGCCGTGGCGGCGTGCGAACGGCCCCAGGACACCGAATGGCTCGCCTACGCCCACGGACTGCGGGGGAGGGCGGCGGTCCTGCTCGGCCGCACGACCGACGCGGTCCGGGCGCTGAGCCGCGCGCACGGCCTGCTGCTCGGCCTCGGGTTCGTCGACCCGGCCCTGTTCCTGATCCACGCCGACCTCGCCGAGGCGCACGCCCGCAACGGCGACGTCGACAGCGCCCGCGCCGTGCTCGCCGAGGCCACCCGCCAGGTCGAGTACCTGGACCGGCCCGTCGTCGGTCTTGGCCTGGTCCGGGCGGCCCGGCTCGCCGACGCCGTGGTCGGGGACGCGCACCTGGCCGCCGACCGGCTGCGGGCCTCCCTGCCGGCGGCGCACCCGTACCCGCTGGAGATCGCGCGCGCCTACCTGACCCTCGCCGACATCGAACGGCGGGCCCGCCGGCGCGCGGCGTCCCGGGCCGCCCTGCGCGAGGCGGCCGACCGGTTCGCCGAGGCGGGCTGCGTGCCGTGGCGCGCGTACGCCGAGGACCAGCTCCGCCGGCTCGACGGCCCCGGCCCGACCCTGACCGCGTTGCAGCGCGGCATCGTCACCATGGTCTGCTACGGGGCCACGAACCGCGAGATCGCCGCCACCATGCACCTGTCCGTGAAGACGGTAGAGGGCAACCTCACCCAGATCTACCGCCGGCTCGACGTCCGCAACCGGGCCGAGCTCGCGCTGTGGATGCCGGGCCGCGCCGGGGTCACCGCTCCTCCTTCGCCTGGAGCATGACCAGGTCGGCGGCCCGGAACGCGGTGGCCAGGTCCGTGCGCGGGCCCAGTTCGGCCAGGCCCATGGTCAGGGACACCGGGGTGCCGGGCACCACGACCGTCCAGTCGAAACCGGCCACCGCCGCCACCAGCCGGCCGGTCACCTCCGCCGCCGCGGCCAGCCGGGTGTCGGGCAGCACGACCACGAACTCGTCCCCGCCGTACCGGGCCAGGAAGTCGCCCCGGCGCAACAGCCGGCTCAGGATCGCGGCCACCTGGCGGAGCACCTCGTCGCCGGACAGGTGCCCGTGCACCGTGTTCACGGCCTTGAACCCGTCGAGGTCGGCCACCCCGACCGTGCCGTACGTGCCCCGCCGGGTCAGGTCGGCCACGAACCGCTCCAGGTGCCGGCGGTTGGGCAGACCGGTCAGCATGTCGGTGTGCGCCTCGTCGGAGTACCGGGTGACGCTCTGGCGCAGCTCGTCCTGGTCCAGGCGGGCGGTGACCCCCTCCACGTACAGGCCGTGCAGCCGGGCCGTCCGGTCGCGCAGGGCGCGGTGCACGGACCTCTCGCAGGCGAGCGCGGCGGCCAGTTCCCCGGCCCGCGCGTACGCCAGCGCCTGCAACCGGCGCACCTCCGGCTCGGACACGTGCCCGTCGCGGTCCACCTCGGCGAGATGGACGAGCGCCCGCCGGGGGTCGCCCTCCGCGATGGCCAGGCACGCCCGGGCCGCGAGCATGACGGCCACGTCCTCCGGGGACGTCGCCTCGTAGCTGAACGTGTCCGCCGCCTGCCGGGGCCGCACGCCGAGCGCGGCGAGCCGGGCGACCGAGTACACCAGGTAGGGGATCTCCTGGGGTTGGGCGTCGCGCGGGCCGAGCGTCGCGTTGACCCGCAGCAGCTCGCGCACGCACCCGGACGTGTCGCCCTGCTGGTCCAGCCACAGCGCGTACCGGACCCGGATCTCGGGGTGCGAGAACGTCGCCGCGTCCAGCCCGGCGGCGCCGGCCACCCGTTGCGCCCGGGCCAGGGCCTCCACCGCGTCACTGTGGAAACCGATGTACGAGTACGTGACGGCCAGGTCCAGCCAGGCCATCGCCGACGGAAAGCCGTCCGGCGCGCGTTCCAGCGCCCGCGCACCGCGCACCAGGTGGTTGACGGACCGCTCCAGCGCCCCGAGCCGCTGGGCCACCCCGGCCGCGAGGGCGTGGAACTCGCCCACCATCGCCGGGTCGTCGAACCGGCCGAGGAGCGCGTGCACCGCGTCGACGGCGGCCGGGCACCGTTCGATGTCGTCCAGGTTGAGCAGCGCGCCGAGGCGTTTGAGGTGCACCACGGCGGCCGTGTGGTCGGGCAGGGTCTCCTGGAGGGCGGCGTCGGCGAGCACCACCGCCTCGCCGGGGCGACCGGCCCGGATCAGCCGGCCGAGCTCGTCGAGGAACGCCGTGTGGTCCCGGTCGGCGAGGGCCGGATCGGTGGTGTCCGGCTCCGAGCCGGCGCGCTCCGAGCCGTCGTGCTCCGTGCCGGTCTCGCGCGTCACCCGCACCCCCGAACCGCTCGTGGTTGACACCCATTGTCTGCCACGGACGGCCCGTGCGAGGCCCACTTCGACGCCCCCCGCACGCCGCTTCCCGACGCGGCGGGGCCGGCGGTCGCGACCGTGAGCCCGCCGAGGACGGCGGCTGCGACGAACGTGCGTCCGCTCATGACCCCGGAGTCACAGTGGACTCCCGCGGCGCCATCAGCTCCAGGTCGGACCCGAACATCCCATCAGAGGGGTACTACCGCCCCAATCTCCTTCTCAGGACATGGCCGTGAGGCGCACCCGCCAGGTCAGGGCACCGGATCCTGGCACGCGTCGAGCGTCGCCCCCGTCCGCCGGAGCGTCGCCCCCGTCGGCAACGTCGCCTCCACCCACCACCGCAGCGGCAGGTTCCCCCACCCCGACACCGTCCACCGCTGGTCGGCCCCCACGGTCATCGGCCCCGAGTACGTCCCCGACGAGTCCGTGAACGAGAGCCTGACCTCGTTCGGCGTCGCGCCGGTCACGGTGGCCACGACGGTGAACCGCTGCCAGTCGCCCATGCACCGCGCGGAGCTGACGGTCGCGTCCAGCGCCGCCGGGGCCTGGCTGGTCGGCGACGGGGTGGGGCTGGAGCGCCGGGCGCTCGGCGTCGGGCGTGCGCTCGGCGTCGGTGTCGCGAGCCGTGCCACCTGGCGGTCCTGCTGGGGCAGGGGCGGCGGCGCGGCGACGACCGGCTTGAGCGGGGGAGCGGGCTGGCCCGGCTGCCCGACCTCCACCGCGAGGACGAGGACCGCCGCGGCGATCACGGCCCCGGCCACGCACCAGCCGACGACGCGGGTGCGGCGGCGGTCGCGTTGGCGGGGGAAACCGTGCCGGTCGAGCTTGCCGACCTGCTCGGCCAGCTCGGTGAGCAGCGCGGGCGTGGTGCTGTCCAGGGTGGCCTGCAGGCGGCTCCACGCGCCGGATCCGACCTCGGGCGGCGCGAGCCGGGCGTACCGGTCGAGCAGTCCGGGCGGGCCGGTCCGGGTGATCAGGGTGACGGACCGGGCGAGGCGGGCGGCGACGACCCGGGCCGGCGCGCCGGTGACCGCCGCGATGTCGGGGACCGCCAGGCCGTGCCGCACCGACAGTTCGACCCGTTCGAGGTCGGGTCCGCGCAGACCGCCCGCCGCAGCCGCGAAGGCGCCGAGGGTCCGCCGCTCGTCCCCGGCGGCGGGCAGTTCCACGGTGTCGCGGGTCGGGCCGCCGGGCTCCGGGGTCCGCCGGCGCGCCACCCACCTGACCAGGGCGAACAACCAAATCCGGGTACGACCGGGGTCGGTCAACCCCGGATACAGCTCGGCGGCGACGACGAACGCGTGGTGCACGATGTCCCCGGCGGCCGCGTCGTCGAACCCGAGCGCCGTGCAGTACCCGTGCAGGCCGCCGCCGTGCTCCCGGACGGCCCGCTGGATCCACCCGGACCCGGACCCGGACCCGGTGTCAGGATCGGCGCCCGCCCCGTCCCCGTCCCCGGGGTCGCTCGAACTCGGGCGGTCGGCAGCGGCTTCGGGCACGGCGGGCTCCTTGAGGGGAAAGAGTGCGCGACCCGGGCCGACGGGCCGGGGCCCTGGGGGGACCTCCCCAGGGCCCCGGGGTTCCGGTCAGCCGAGACGCGTCGAAGAGTACGCATGCATCCCAACTCGGTCAATACATCCTTATCTATTAATAAGCTTGCCAGCTCCACAACGGACCCACGACCCGGCCCGACGTCCCCGACCCGGCCACCCGGCATTCCGGCCGGGCCCCGGCACCGCCCGCCGTCCGCGCCCGAAAATCCCGATCGCCCCGGCGCACCGATGGATAGGATGCCCGACATGTCACACACCCCGACCGGTACCGCGCTGATCACCGGCACCCCCGACCAGCTCGGGGCCGCCGCCACCGAGGCCATCGCCACGGCCCGGGACACCATGGCGGCCTTCGTCGCCGGCGCCTCCGTGCTGCCCGCCGAGGAGGCGCTGGAGCTCTACGACGAGGCCCGCGCCACCCTGGACGGCGTCCTGCACCCGGCGGTCCTGGTCCGGCAGGCGCACCCCGACCCGCTGATGCGCGCGGAGGCGGAGGCCACCGAACAGCTGCTCGGTCGGGCCGGTACGGAGTTCTCCCTCGACCCGGCGGTGCACGCGGCCCTGGCGGCGCTGGACACCTCCGCCCTGGACGCCCCCGGCCGGCACCTCGTGACCCGGGCGCTGCGCGACATGAGCCTCCTGGGCGTGGACCGCGACGAGGAGACCCGGGGTCGGGTCCGCGCGCTCCAGGACCGGCTGGTCGGCCTGGGGCAGGCGTTCGGCCGCAACATCGCCGCCGACACCCGGGAGCTGCGGGTCGACCCGGCGGCGCTGGCCGGGCTGCCCGCCGACTACGTGGCCGCCCACCCGCCGGGCGCGGACGGCCTGGTGGCGGTCACGACGAACTACCCGGACCTGGTGCCGTTCATGACCTACGCCGCCGACGCCGACGCCCGCGAGCGGTTGTGGCTGCTGAACCGGCGGCGCGGGTACCCGGCGAACGTGTCCGTGCTGGCCGACCTGCTCGCCGGCCGGCACGAGCTGGCCACCCTGCTGGGCTTCGCCACCTGGGCGGACTACGTCACGGCGAACAAGATGATCGGCTCGGAGGCGGCCGCCGCGGGGTTCGTGGCCGAGGTGTCGGCGCTGGCCGGCGACCGGGCGGCCCGGGACGTGGCGACCCTGTTGGAGCGCAGGCGGGAAGACGAGCCGGCGGCGGGGGAGCTGCGGCCGTGGGACCTGGGGTACCTGACGGACCGGGTCCGCTCGGAGCGGTTCGCGTTCGACTCGCAGTCGGTCCGGCCGTACTTCGAGTACGAGCGGGTGAAGGCCGGGCTGATGGCGGTGGCCGGCCGGCTGTTCGGGATCGAGTTCCGGGCCCGGCCGGAGGTGCCGACGTGGCACCCGGACGTGGAGACGTTCGACGTGCTCGAGGACGGCCAGCCCATCGGCCGGATCCACCTGGACATGTTCCCGAGGGCCGACAAGTTCAGCCACGCGGCGATGTACCGGGTCGTGACGGGCAAGCGCGGCGTGCGTACCCCCGAATGCGCCCTGCTCTGCAATTTTCCGCAGCCGACGGCCGAGCCGGCGCTGATGCAGCCGTCGGACGTGGTCACGTTCTTCCACGAGTTCGGGCACCTGCTGCACCATGTGTTCTGCGGCGACGTCCGGTGGGCGGCGAACTCGGGGATGGCGATCGAGCGGGACTTCATCGAGGCCCCGTCGCAGCTGCTGGAGGAGTGGGTGCGCGACCCGGCGACGCTGGCGACGTTCGCCGTGCACCACGGGACGGGCGAGCCGATCGACCCGGGGACGGTGGCGCGGATGCGGGCGGCCGAGGAGTTCGGCAAGGGGCTCGAGGTCCGGCAGCAGATGTTCTACGCGGCGCTGAGCCTGGAGCTGCACCGGGGCGCGGACGTCGACCCGGTGGCGGTGGAGCGGGCGACGGCGGCCACCCATCTGCCCTACCCCTATGTGGACGATCCGCGCATGCACCTGTCGTTCGGCCATCTCGACAGCTACTCGGCGTTCGTCTACACCTACATGTGGAGCCTGGTGATCGCGAAGGACCTGATGACCGCGTTCGACGGGAAGGACCTGCTGGACCCGGCCCGGGCCGCCCGGTACCGCGAGGCGGTGCTCGCGCCCGGGGCCAGCGCGCCGGCCGCCGACCTGGTCCGCGACCTCCTGGGCCGCGAGTTCACCTTCGACGCCTACCGGGCCTGGCTGGACGCGTGAGTGGGGCCGGCCCGAAGCCCCCCCCCCACCGCGGGATCACCGCTCGACGAAGAACCTGACGGTGCTGTTCTTGTTGTTCTTCTCGTTCTCCACGTCGACGGTCACGTCGTCGAGGTGTTCGAGCAGCAGGTCGAGGTCCTCGGTCTTGAGGGTGGACACGTCGAACGCGGCGCCCTTCTGCCGGAGCACGTCGTTCACCGTGTCCTTGGCCCGGTCCGGCAGCATGGTGCCGAGCTTCATGCCGGCCCGCAGCAGCTGGACGGGCACCCGGAGGTTGACCCGGGTGGCGTGCTTGCCGGTCTCGTCGTCGCCCTCCGCCACGACCACGCGCAGGTATCTCGCCTTGCCGGGGGCGACCAGCGGGGCGCTCCCGATGGCCGCCGTCGCGCTGTCGTGCCCGAGGACCGCGAGCAGCTGCTCGCCCTCCTCCGCGGTGATCTGGCCGGAGGCCACCATCCGCAGCACCTGCATCCGCTCTTCGCTCATGTCCGCTCCTTTGGGGGGTGTCACTGGCGGGACCGCAGTTCCCTGAGTGCGTCTTGCACGTCGATCTCGCCGCGCTGGAGCCGCTCCAGCACTTCTGTCCGGGGCGGGGCGGGGTCGGTCTCGACGTATTCGAGGCTCTGGGCGATGCGGTTCAACCGGTTCTTGATCGTCGGGTAGCTCACCCCGAAGATCCGCTCCATCTCCTTGATGGAGCCGTGGCAGCGGACGAAGGCGGTGACGAACACCTGGTCGGCCGCCTCGAGGTGCGCGAGCTGGGGCAGCTCGAACTCGCCCTCGATCACGACGCCGCGTTCCGGCAGGCGGACCCGCTCGACCACCAGCGGTTGGCCCTGCGTCAGTTGCGTCAGCTCCTGCCATTCCATACTTCAGTTCTACCTGAAGAATCTTAAGATCACAATCCAAAAATCTTAACTTCTTTGATTTTACGGTGAAGATAGGTCGTTCCTCGTCCTCGAATGCCCGAATGCTCCGGTATGCGGGCCACCCGAACGCGGTGATCATGAACGGTTCGTTGATCGTTTACCGGACGGCCATCTGGCGTAGTCGCTGCATTCCAGTACTTAAAGCATCTTAAGTGGACATGGCGGGGCGTTACTCCACAAGCAATCTGGAGCGCCGCAAGAGCCATGGACCCTGTGTTGTCGACACAAAGGAGTGAACACGATGCGAGGAATGACGAAGCACGGTGCGATCCTGTCCGGCGCGGTCCTGCTGGGCGCGGCCCTGACCGCGATGGCCCCGACCGCCGCCGTGGCCGCCCCGACCGACGCTTCGGCCCCGGCCTCGGCGCGCATCCAGGTGTGCGGCTTCTACGAGACGCACTCCACCGCCTACTACAACCACTGTGGCGACGCCCCGATCTGGATCGTCGTCGACTACGCCTCGGGCCCGAACCAGTACCGGCAGATCTGCGGCCGGGGCGTCACCGACATCGGGGGCGCCGGCGCCGTCGACAACGCGTGGTACTCGCACCCGGCCCCCGCCTGTTAGAGCCCGTTCACCCCACGGGAGGCCCCGTCCGCGCCGTCGGGCGGGGCCGTCCGTCCACCGTGTCCCGTCAGGTGGACGGACACCGTGCGTTCCGGCAGCGGGAGCGGACCGAAAGTACGGGTCGGCGGCCCGCCCCGGGGCCACGGAGGTGGCAGCATGTGGGGCGTCCCGCCGGGCTCAGGAGGACCACTGAGCCCGGCGGGGCCATCCCGCTAGCTCAGGGCGCCGTGCACGCCGAGCTCACTCGCCGACACGTAGGTGCACGCCGAGAAGTTGCCCGGGCACACGCCGCCGATGTCGCCGAGCTGGGTACCGACCATCGTGAACCGCAGGTACCGCACGCCCGTGCCGGTACCCGCCGTCGGCACGACCGCGTTGTTGCGGTGCCGGTCCGCCGGCCCGAAGTGCCCGGCGGCGGCCGTCTGCCACGCCTGGCCGTCGGCGGACGTCTCGACCGTGTAGTCCCCGACCGAGGCGCTGCCGCCGAGCCCGCACGAGGACGCCGGGTCGATCAGGAACTCCGCGACCGTGACCGCGTCGGGCAGCTTCACCGTGACGCTGCGCGGCGCGATCCCGTTGCCCTGCGCCACCACGTCGCTGACCCAGCCGTTGCCGGGGGACTGGTCGATCATGTTGCCCGGTCCGCAGCCGTCGGCCGTGAAGTCCTGGCCGGTGGACGCGGTGACGGAACCGCCGCCGGACCGCGAGGCCCAGTTGCGGGTGAGCGACCAGTCCGCGGTGTTGGCGCCGGTGTTCACCGACACGGCCGAGCTGCGCTGGTCGTAGCCGGCGGCGCTGGCCGACACCTTCGGGTACGTCCCGGCCGTGATGTTGTTGATCACGTACTTGCCGGTGGTGTCCGTGACCGCCGTGTACGCCCCGGCGAAGCTGGACCGGTGCCCGCCGAACACGACGACCGCCCCGGTGAGCGGCTTGCCCGTACCCGTGTCGACGACCGTGCCGGTCAGGGAGCCGCGCGGCGTGTTCGGACCCGGCGGCAGGCTGAAGTCCTCGGCGGGCGTGGTGTCGTCGCCGTCGAGCGTGCCGGCGAACCAGCCCATCCCGCGCGCCGCGAACACCTTCCAGATCGCGGCCTGGTGCTTGCCGCCGCCCACGATGTTGTCGGCGCGCAGGATCGCGTTGCGCTGGTCGAGGAACGACGGGTTGGCCGGGGACAGTTCCATGCCCCGGGTGACCAGGTTGCGGGTCAGCTCACTGCCGAGCGCGGTCCGCAGGTCCCACAGGGTCTCGCCCCAGATCTCGCCGTCGGCGTGCACCTCCGGGCCGGCCGTGATCTTCCCGAACTTCCCGTAGGTGTACCCGCCGCCCGGGCACTTCGGCGAGGCGGGCCCGACCGGGCAGTCCAGGGGCTGGGTGCGCAGCAGGTTCGCGCCCGCGCCGAGGTACTTGCCGAGCTGGATCTCGCCCGGGGCCGCCGTGTCGGGGAACAGCCCCTTGCTGGCCAGCAGGTCCATCGCGTACCAGTCGCTCCACGCCTCGCCCATCGAGCCGGCCTGGATCCCGCCCAGGGTGGACACCCCGTTGGCGTCGACGACGAGCCGGTTGGACAACCCGTGGGTGTACTCGTGGTAGACCACGTCGGCCACGTCCCCGGAGTTGCCGGCCAGGAACGGGTCGTCCGGGTTGGTGGGGCTGTGGAACAGGTACATCCGCATCTGGGGCGGGATCCCGTCGGGGAACGTCGCCATGTTCGCGTTGTCGATGTGGTCGGCGTCGGGCAGCCCGTCGGCCGTGTTGGCCCCGTCGAGGCCCCGGATCTGGACGGCGTCGTTGTCCTTGGCCTCGAAGTTGCCGGCCGCGCTGGTGAAGCCGATCGGCGCGGCGGCCAGGTGGTCGTGGAACGTGCCCGCGAACGCCAGCAGCTGCACCGCGTTCTGCTTCGAGTTCTTCTGCCACGAGTTGGCCACGGCCGGGTTCCACGAACACGGGTACTGCGCCGAGCACGGCGGACCGACCGCCTGGTTGAAGTTGGTGAACGGGTAGTTCCACTTGCCGGGCGCGCTCGGCCCGACCTCCTCGCCCGGGTCGGCGGCGGCGTTGTCGTTGAGGTCGAGGTAGACGTGCGCGACGTTCCCCTTCAGGGTCGCCGACCCGGCCGGCAGCCAACCGGGCTTGGTGAGGTCGCGGGACACCTGCTGGCCGCCCTTCGCGGCACCGGGGTAGTTCTCCCACGTCGTGCCGGTGTCGTGCTGGGCGAGGTTGCGGCGGAGCAGCACCCAGCCGGTCCGCGCGTCCACCACGTGCAGGTACGCCGCCCCGCGCAGCGTCGTCTGCCAGCCGAGCCGGGGCCCGGACGCGGTCTGGAACACCACGAGCTGGGCCCGGTCGCCGTTGCCGAACTCGGTGGCCCGCTCGGGGCCGGCCGAACCGTCGCCGGGGCCGGACACCGGCGCGCCGTGCACGTCCTTCGCGGCGGCCGCGCGGGCGGCGGCGGCGGTCAGGGTGGCCGGTTCGAGCTTCGCCGGCAGGTCCGCCAGCGGCGAGCCGTCGATCTGGATCAGCTCGCCGGCCTTCGTGACGTGCGCCTTGACGCCGTTGCCGTACACGGGCACGCCGGCGACGCGCTGGACGTAGTGCAGGTGGTGCGTGCCGGCGATGTCCACGTAGTCCTTGCGGAGCGTGAGCCCGGCGACGGCCGCCGGGGTCAGCCCGAACACGTCCGCGTGCGCGCGCAGGTAGTCGAGGGCGACGGTCCCCGCCTCGGCCCGGGCCGGGCCGGTGAGGAAGCCGTCGAGCCGGGTGACGAGCCGCGGGGTACCGGTCAGCGGGTCGATGTCCACGATGCCCTGGGCGCCGAGCGCGTCGCGCAGCGCGTGCACCCGCGGGTTCGCCGCGCCGCGGTCGGGGGCCGCGCGGCCCGCGCCGGTCCGGGCGTCGTAGTCCGGCGGCCGTTCGCCCCGGGCCGCGCCGCCCGGGGTGGTCGGCGGGTCCGCCCGCGCGACGGTCGGTTGCAGCCAGGCGCCCAGCACCGCCAGTACGGCGACGCCGGTCGCGGCCCGTCGCCGCGAGAAGAACGCGAAAGGTGTACGCACAGAGCCTCCTCGACGTGGCGGCCGCACAGCGCTACCGCACCAGCGGGGACTCTATTGACAATTGCGGCACAAATCCGTATTTTGCGGATTCAGCCCGTCCGGGGACGGCCGGATGGTAACCACCCCCTTGACATCCCCCGAACAACGGACATCGACCCACGCCGGTCGCTTCCGGCCCCCGAACAGGGCGGACGGCACCCGACGGGCGGGGAGCGGGCCGGGCGGTACCCCTCGTTTTCACCCTTGGCCTGCGGTCGCGGGTTGAAGAAAGCCCAGCGTGACCCCATGATCCAGACGTGGAACCGACCCTGTGCGACATATGTGGACGGGTCCTCGCGGCCTCCAAGGCCCGTACCGCCCTGGTCCCGGACTCCTCGGCGGTGCACCCGACCCGCCCGCACCTCGACGGCCTGCGCCCGGTCACGGCGTGCGGCGAGAACCACCTGGCGGCCGTCACCGCCGAGCTCGCCACCCGGGACTGGGCCGACGAGGAACTCTGGGCCGGCCAGATCATCCGCGCGCTGACCGCGGCGGCCCCGGACCCGCTCGGCGGGGACGACCTGGCCCGGGCCACGTCGCTGACCCGGGACCAGATCGAGCGGGCCGTGACCTGGCACAACACCCAGATCCGCCGGTGCGACCTGACCGGCTTCGGCCCGCTGCCGCTCTGACCTGTCCCGTGCGTGCCGGCGGGCCGTGACCCGGCCCCCGCGTGCTGCCGAGCCGTGACGCGGCCCCGTGTGCCGGCGGGCTGTTCCGGCGCCCCACCCACGTGCGCGGCCCGGCCCGCGCCGCGCCCTCCGCCCGCCCGCGTGGCCGGCGGACATCGCGCTCGACTGGCTCGCCGACACCGACACCGACACCGACGCCTACCCGCCCGCGCGCCCGCGTGGCCGGCCCCGGCGCCCTCCGCCCGATCGGATCCGAGGGCGCCCGGCCGGGGCTCAGTCGTCCAGCACCGTGAGTTCCAGCTCCCCGAGGCTCGCCGGCTCGCCGACCAGGTCGATCGCGGTGATCCGGCCCTCCACGATGCTGAACCGCAGCACCACCTTCGGCTTGCCGCCCGGCGCCCACGTCGCCCCGAACACCCCGTCGATGAGGGCGACCTTCGCCGCGGACGCGCGCCCGTTGAAGTAGGTCGCCACGTCGAAGGCGCCCCGCGTGACACTCGTCGAACCCAGCGCCACGGCGCCGCTGTCGGCCCGGACGACGACGTCGGGGTCGAGCACCTCCAGCAGGGCGGCGAAGTCCCCGCCGCGCGCGGCCGCGAGGAACGCGCGCACGACCTCGCGCTGCCGGGCCGGTTCGGTCTCCGGGGCGGGTCCCGCGCCCTGTACCCGGCGGCGGGCCCGGCTGGCGAGCTGCCGGGCGGCGGCCGGGGTCTTGCCCACGATCGGGGCGATCTCGTCGAAGGACACCGCGAACAGGTCGTGCAGCACGAACGCGAGCCGTTCGGCGGGGGCCAGGGTCTCCAGCACGACGAGCAGCGCGAGCCCGACCGAGTCGGCCTGCACGGCCTGCTGCTCCGGGTCGACCCCGTCCTCGCGGTCGGCGACCGGCTCGACGACGCGGGTCTCCAGAGACTCCTCGCGCCGGGTCTTCCGGGAACGCAGCATGTCCAGGCACACCCGGCCGACGACCGTGGTCAACCAGCCGCCCAGGTTCTCCACCCCGTCGGTGTCGGAGCGGCTGAGCCGGATCCAGGCCTCCTGCACGGCGTCGTCGGCCTCGGTGTGCGAGCCGAGCATCCGGTAGGCGACCGCCCGCAGGTGGGTGCGGTTGGCCTCGAACCGCTCGGCCAGCACGTCGTGTTCGTCCATCGGGCACTTCCCCGTTCGTCGTCGCGTTCCGTCGTGACACTGACGCGCCGGCGCGCACAGGTGTGACAACGGGGTCCGCCCGGCGGCCCGCCAAGATCATATGGCGCCAAGATCCAGAGCGGGCCCCGTGGGGGTACGCGGCCCGCGTGGCGACCCCCGGCACACCTTCCTGCGCCTGGCTCAGCCGTGCATGGGTGATGTTCGGGTGCCCGTGTCCGAGGACGGGGGTATCGGGCCGCCCCGGTGTGCGTCGATGCTGGACGGCGCCCGCGCCGCCGCGGTGGCTGCGGCCACTATCGTGAAGCTTGCACATGATGAAGGTGCATCACTATATTGGGGCTATGACGACACGCGAGCAGGCGCTGGATCAGGTGATCGAGCTGGTGCTGCTGTTCAACGAGGACATGGACCGCGAGTTCGCCCGGCTCGGCCTGTCGGCCTCCCGCGTGCACCTGCTCTGGGAGCTGCGGCAGCGCGGAGCCGTGACCCAGCGCGAGCTGGCCGACGCGCTCAAGGTCAGCGCCCGCAACATCACGGGGCTGGTCGACGGCCTGGTCGAGACCGGCTTCGTCACGCGCCAACCGCACCCCACGGACCGTCGGGCGACGCTGGTGGCGTTCACCGCGCGGGGCGCGGAGACGATGGCGGCGATGGCCCGGGACCACGAGGACCTCGCCGGGTCCCTGTTCGACGGTATGCCGGACTTCGCGGCGTTCGTCGACGGGGTCGGGCACGTGACCACCCGGCTGCGGGCGGCGATGGCGGAGGCGGCGGCAAGGGAGGCGGGCGCGTGAACATGGTGCTGATGGCGGTCCGGTACGAGTGGGGCATCTGGAAGAGCCTGTTCCGCTGGGTGCTGCGCCGCCCCGTCGCGCCCGCCGGCGAGCAGCCGTTCGGCTACGCCCAGGCGGTCGCCCCGGTGATGTGGGTCTTCATCGTCCTCTCGGCGATCGAGATCCCGGCGTTCCACATGCTGATCCCGTGGAAGACGGTGCAGGGCATCGGCCTGGTGTTCGGCGCGTGGGGCCTGTTCTGGATGATCGGACTCCTGGCCGCGCTCAAGACCAGTCCGCACACCCTGGGGCCCGACGGCATCCGGGTGCGCAACGGATTCGGCGTCGGCGTGTTCATCCCGTGGGCCCAGGTGGCGGCCGTCCGCCCCGGGCGCCGCACCCTGGAGCGGTCGCGGACCATCCAGGCCGACGGCGACACCCTGAGCCTGGTCGTGCTCAGCCAGACCAACGTGGACATCGTGTTGCGCGAACCGGCGACGTTGCGGCGGATGCGCGGCGAGACCGCCCCCTTCACCGAGCTGCGGGTGTTCGCCGACGACGCCGCAGGCTTCGTGGCCCGCGCGCGGGAGCTCCAACCCTCCGCGGCCTCCTGACCGGGGGCGGGTCGGGGGGTGCGCGGATCGTTCTCCGCGTCACCCGCTGGGCGCCGCCCTCGCCGGCCCGTGCGCCGCGCCCGCCCTGCCGCGACGGGTACCGGTCCGCGTCAGTCGCGTTTCGGCAGTTCCTGCAGAGTCCAGGTGTTGCCGTCGGGGTCGTCGAAGGTGACGAAGCGACCCCACGCCTGTTCGTCGACGCCCGCGGCTGTGACTCCCGCCGTCGCCAGGTGCGCCAGGGCCTCGTCGGCGTCCGGCACGACCACCTGGATCGTGTTCTGTCTGCCGGGCTCGAGTTCGATTCCCAGGTTCGTTCCGAACGCGATCGAGCACGCCGATCCCGGAGGGGTCATCTGCACGAACCGCAGCCCCTCGAACGGCACCTGGTCGTGATCGGCGTGGAAGCCGATCCGCTCGTAGAACTCCTTCGAGCGGTCGACGTCGGTCACCGGTACGAAGATGAGTTCGATCTTCCAGTCCATGAGCTGCCGCCTTCCGTCACGGGGCGCCGGTCGGTGCCCACATGTCAGGCTACAAGCGGTCGGGGTGCCGAGACCTCGGGAAGCGTGCTGTCGGACCGACCGCGGGCCGGCGGGCATCGGGCCAGGCCACGCGGTGTCTCCGCCGGGCCTAGTTCATCTGCATGAGCTGGATGAGGTTGCCGCACGTGTCGTCGAGGACGGCCGTGGTGACCGGCCCCATGACGGTCGGCGGCTGGGTGAACTCCACGCCCAGCGCGGTCAGCCGGTCGTACTCCGCCCGCACGTCGGACACGGCGAACTGGGTGAACGGGATCCCGTCGGCCACGATGGCGGTCTTGAACTGCTTCGAGGCCGGGTGCTCGTCGGGCTCCAGCAGCAGTTCGACCCCGTCGGGGCGCTCGGGCGACACCACGGTCAGCCAGCTGTGGCCGTTGCCGAGGGGCACGTCGGTCTTCTTCACGAATCCGAGTACCTCGGTGTAGAAGCGCAGGGCCTTGGCCTGGTCGTCCACCCAGACGCTGCACACGTTGATGATCATGTTGGCTCCTCCTCAGTGTTCCGCCCGCGCCACCTGTCGGCGAGGCGCTCCAGCGGTCCGGTGTCGATGTCGTGGAACTTGTACCGCCCCTGCCTGCGGGACCGCACCAGCCCGGCCGCCTCGAGCACGTCGAGGTGCTGGGAGATCGCCTGCCGGGAGGAGGCGAGCCGGTGCTTCATCGCGAGCCGGGAGCAGAGCTCGAACAGGGTCTGCCCGTCGCGCTCCGCCAGCTCGTCGAGGATCAGGCGGCGCGTGGGATCCGCCAGCGCCTTGAAGATGTCTCCCACCCGGCCATCATAGGCAAGTAACGGCTTGCCTGTGCGAGGTCAGGGCAGGTTTCTGGGAACTCGGCGTGCGATTTGGGACTCCGGGGGAGCTATCTCCGAAGTCAATCCCGACTAATAACGCCTATGGGAGCATCTAGGCGCTGTCCGAGGAGAGTCCGCCGCGCTGGAGGTCAGTCCCGATGCACCGTTCGCCCCGCGCGTCGCGTACCCGTCGGCTGGTTGTCGTTGTTCTGGGGCTCCTACTGGTCGTGCTGGGGCTGCCCCGGCCCGCGCTGGCCGCCGTGCCCACCGGCTTCTCCGAGTCGGTCGTCGCCTCGCCCACCGCGCCGACGGCGATGGAGTTCGCCCCCGACGGCCGGCTGTTCGTGTCCGAGCAGGCCGGCACCCTGCGGGTGATCAAGAACGGGGCGATGCTGCCCACGCCGTTCCTGACCGTGGACACCGACGCGCAGAGCGAACGCGGCCTGCTCGGCATCGCCTTCGACCCGGCGTTCGCGACCAACCACTTCGTGTACGTGTACTACACGGCCAAGCTCCCCGCCAGCCACAACCGGGTCAGCCGGTTCACGGCCAACGGCGACACCGCCGTCCCCGGCAGCGAACAGGTCCTCATCGAACTGCCCACCCTCGGCGCCCTGGTGCACAACGGCGGCGACATCCACTTCGGAGCCGACGGCAAGCTCTACGTGCCCGTCGGCGACAACGCCTCGCCGTCCAGGGCGCAGCTGCTCACCAGCCCGCTGGGCAAGATCCTGCGGTTCAACGCCGACGGCACCATCCCGGCCGACAACCCGTTCCACTCCCAGACCACGGGCCTCAACCAGGCCATCTGGGCGCTCGGGCTGCGCAACCCGTTCACGGCGGCCGTCCAGCCGGGCACCGGCCGGTACTACGTCAACGACGTCGGCGAGCACACCTGGGAGGAGGTCAACGAGGTCACGGCCGGCGCGAACCTCGGCTGGCCGACCGTCGAGGGCCCGTCGACCGACCCGCGGTTCACCGCCCCCGTGTTCGCCTACGGGCACGGCACCACCGCCACCACCGGCTGCGCGATCACCGGCGGCGTGTTCTACAACCCGGCGACGGCCCGGTTCCCGGCGCAGTACGTGGGCCAGTACTTCTTCGGCGACTACTGCGGCTCCTGGGCCCGCCAGCTCGACCCGGCCAACGGCACGGTCACGCCGTTCGGGACCGGCTTCCGGTTCGTCGTCGACCTCGCGGTGTCCGCCGACGGGCACCTCTACGTCCTCACCCGCGCCGACCGCGACCCCGCCCGGGTCCGGAGGATCTCCTACGACGCGGCCCTGCCGCCGACCGTCACCAGCGACCCCGCGCCCCGGACCGTGTCCCTCGGCGACCCGGCCTCGTTCACGGTGTCGGCGAGCGGCACCCCGCCGCTGGCATACCAGTGGCAGCGCGACGGGGTGGACATCCCCGGCGCCACCTCGCCGACGTTCACGATCGCCACCACCACGCTCGCCGACGACAACGACGTGTTCCGGGCCCGGGTGACCAACGCGCACGGGACCGCCGTCAGCACGGGGGCCCGGCTGCGGGTCCTCGACAACCGGCCGCCCGTCGCCACCATCGACCAGCCGGCGTCCGGCGCGCGGTACGACGCGGGGGACACCGTCACCTTCGCCGGCGGCGGCACCGACCCCGAGAACGGCCCGCTGCCACCGTCCGCCCTGACCTGGGAGATCGTCTTCCACCACGACGACCACGTGCACCCGTTCCTCGGCCCGGTCACCGGCCAGGCGTCGGGCACCTTCGTCGTCCCGACCGTGGGGGAGGTGTCCGCGAACGTCTTCTACCGGATCCACCTGACCGCCACCGACGCCGTCGGGCTCACCCACCACGTCGTCCGCGACATCCACCCGAACACGGTGCAGGTGACCCTGGCGTCCACCCCGTCCGGGCTGCGCCTCACCCTCGACGGCCAGCCCGTCACGGCCCCGCACACGGTGACCGGGGTGGTGGGCATGACCCGGGAGTTGGGCGTCGTCTCCCCGCAGGACGGGCGGGAGTTCTCCTCCTGGTCGGACGGCGGCGCGGCCACCCACACGGTCACGCTGCCGGCGGCCCCGGTCACGTACACGGCCGCGTTCACCCCCTCGACCGGGATCACGTTCCGGGCCGCCGCCTCGAGCGGCTCCGCCACCGGCCGCAACAGCATCACCATCGCCAAGCCGACCGGCACCGCGCCCGGGGACGTGATGGTCGCGTCCATCGTGGTCAACGACCAGGTCCCGACCCTGGCCACGCCCGCCGGCTGGACCCTGGTCCGGGAGGACAGCATCGCCGCCCGGCTCCGGCAGGCCGTCTACACCCGGGTCGCGGGCGGCACCGAGCCGGCCACCTACACCTGGACCCTGACCTCGGACTTCCGCAGACTCGCCGGCGGCATCTCCTCCTACACGGGCGTCGACCAGAACCAGCCGGTCGACGTCTCCGCCGCCACGGTCGACACCACGGCGGACACGGCGATCGAGGCGCCCTCGGTCACCACCACCGTGCCCGGCACCCGGCTGCTGCACCTCGCCGCGGTCAACGCCGAGGGCGGCCTCACCCCACCGGCCGGCCTGACCGAACGCTACGAGGCCTCCGCACCCAACCCGACCGAGACCCGCGACGCCCTCGCCGGGGCCTCCGACGCGGCCCAGCCGAACGCCGGCGCGACCGGCGTCCGGACGGCCACGGCCAGCGCCGCCGGGGTGCACATCGGGGCGCTGGTCGCCCTGCGCCCGGCCGGCTCGGTGCCCCCGACGGGCGGGATCAGCTTCGTGGCCTCGGCGTCGTCGGGTTCGGCCGCCGGCCGGCAGAGCGTCACCGTCGCCCGGCCGGCCGGCACCGCCAACGGCGACGTCATGGTGGCCTCCGTCGTCGTCAACGCGGACGACGCGCCGCTCACCGCCCCGCCGGGCTGGACCGAGGTCCGGCAGGGCACCGTCCCGGGCGCGCTGCGGCACGCCGTGTACGTGCGCGTCGCCGGGGCGGCCGAACCGGCCGGGTACACGTGGACGGCCACCCAGGTCCGGCGGCTGGCGGCCGGGATCTCCAGCTATCGCGGGGTCGCGCCAGGCGGCCCGGTGGACGTGTCGGGGCTGACCGTGGACACCAGCGCGGACACCGCCGTCGAGGCGCCGTCGGTGACGACCACGGTGGCGGGTGCCCTGCTGATCCACCTGGTCGGGATCAACGCGGAGGGCGGGGTGGCGCCGGCCGGCACCGAGCGGTACGACGTGTCCTCGCCGAATCCGGATCTGCCCCGCGACGCGCTGGCCGAGGCGTCCGACAGTGTGCTGGTGGCCGCCGGGCCGAGTGGGGTGCGGACGGCCACGGCGGCGAATCCGGGGGTGCACATCGGGATCCACGTGGCGCTGCGACCGGCGCCGTGACCGGGGGCTGAGGCCCGGCGCGATGACCGACGCGGCCGGTCGCCAGGTGGGCGGCGCGACCGGTCCGGCGGCGGGCCCGGCACTGCGACGGGATCCGGCGGGAGCCGGACCAGCGGCGGGATCCAGCGGAAGCCGGACCAGCGGCCGGCTCCGCACCCCGAGGTGATCCGGCGTAGGCCGGTCCAGCGGGCGGAGTGCGCCGTCGGGTGCCGGTACCCGTCGGATCGGGGTCCGGGTTCTCGCGACGCGGCGAGCCTGCCCATCGCGCGGACGACCCGCGGCGGTCACGTCGTCGCGGGCACCCCGGCCCCCGCCGTGGTCAGCGCCGCCAGCAGGCCCGGGAAGGCCCCGTCCATCTCCGCGCGGCGCAGGGCGTTCATCCGGGACGTGCCGACGTAGTACTGCCGGATCACGCCCGCCTCCCGGAGCACCTTGAAGTGGTGGGTGGCCGTGGACTTGCTGACCGGCAGGTCGAAGTCGCCGCACCGGATGTCGGCCCCGGCGGTGGCGAGCTGGGTCACGATGCCGCGCCGCACCGGGTCGACGAGCGCCTCCAGGACCTGCTGGAGGCCGACCTGGGTCAGGTCCGGATGCGGCGGCGTGCGTCCTTCGTCCATCCGGCCATGGTACGACACCGATCAAAGTTTGACAGCCATCGTACCTTCGTGCTTGAGTCGATCATCCGGCGAGTGAGGGAGTTGGCGTGGCGAGAACGGTGCGGTTCCACGAGATCGGCGGCCCGGAGGTCCTGCGGCTGGAGGACCTCGACCGTGCGCTCGTCCCCGCCGCCGCGCTCCTGCACCGCCCCGACGGGGTGGACGCGGTGTCCGGCGCGGCGGTGTGGATGCCCTACCTCACCGCGTACGGCGCGCTGGTGGAGGTCGGCGGCATGCGGGCCGGCGACACGGTGGTGCTCACCGCCGCCTCCAGCAGCGTCGGCCTGGCCGCCATCCACACGGCGAACCGGGTCGGGGCCACGCCGATCGCCGTCACCCGGACCGGAGCGAAGCGGGCCCGGCTGCTCGAGGAGGGCGCGGCGCACGTGCTGGTCTCCGACGAGGAGGACGTGCCGGCCCGGGTGCTGGCCCTGACCGGCGGCAGGGGTGCCGAGTACGTCTTCGACGCCGTCGCCGGCCCGGGCGTCACCGACCTGGCCCGCGCGGTCGCCCCGGGCGGCACGATCCTGCTCTACGGGGCGCTGAGCGGTCGGGCGACGCCGTACCCGGGGTTCGACCTGGGCATGCCGGCCCTCAACATCCGGACCTACACGGTGCTGGAGACCACGAAGGACCCGGAGCGGCTGCGCCGGGGCGCGGCGTACGTCGCCTCGGGCCTGCGGACCGGTGCCTTCCGGCCGGTGGTGGACCGGCTGTTCCCGCTGGAGGACATCGTGGGGGCGCACCGGCACATGGAGGCCGGGGAGCAGGTCGGGAAGATCGTGGTGACGGTGGGGGACTGAGGGTCGGGGCCGGCCGCCGGGCTGTCGGGTCATGAACCGGCCCCGGTTCGGTCCCGGTCCGGCGGCGTCCCTACCGGATGTAGGTGACGTGCCGGTAGTGCAGCCCGGTGCTGGACGTCGCCCACCCGGTCGCGGCGTGCACCGGCAGGTCCACGGCCGGCGCGTACACGTCGCCCTCGAAGGACTCCCGGAGTTCCGTCACCTCCACCCGGTCCGCGAACGGCAGCGCCTCGGCGTAGACGGCCGCGCCGCCCATCACCCAGACGTCCCCGGTCACCGCGTCGAGCGCGTCGGCCAGGGAGCCGAACACCTCCGCCCCCGGGGCCGACCAGTCCGGCTGCCGGGTGAGGACCAGGTTGCGCCGGCCGGGCAGCGGCCGGAACCGCTCCGGCAGCGAGTCCCAGGTCCGCCGGCCCATGATCATGGTGGCGCCGGCGGTCAGGGTGCGGAAGTGCTTCATGTCCTCGGGCAGGTGCCACGGCAGCGCGTTGTCCCGGCCGATCACGCCGTTGGCCGCCTGCGCCCAGATCAGTCCGAGGGTCATACCGCGATCGGGGCCTTGATCGACGGGTGGTGCCGGTAGCCGACAACCTCGAAGTCCTCGTACCGGTAGTCGAACAGCGAGTCCGCCTTGTGCAGGGTGAGCTGCGGGAACTCGTACGCCTCCCGGCTGAGCTGCTCGGTCACCTGGTCGACGTGGTTGTCGTAGATGTGCACGTCGCCGCCGGTCCAGACGAAGTCGCCGACCTCCAGGCCGACCTGCTGGGCGATCATGTGGGTGAGCAGCGCGTAGCTGGCGATGTTGAACGGCACGCCGAGGAACAGGTCCGCGCTGCGCTGGTAGAGCTGGCAGGACAGCCGGCCGTCGGCCACGTGGAACTGGAAGAACGCGTGGCACGGCGGCAGTGCCATCCGGTCGAGCTCCGCGACGTTCCAGGCCGACACGATCATGCGCCGCGAGTCCGGGTTCTCCCGCAGGGTGGTCAGCAGCTCGCTGATCTGGTCGATGTGCCCGCCGTCCGGGGTCGGCCAGGAGCGCCACTGGACGCCGTACACCGGCCCGAGCTCGCCGTCCGGTGCGGCCCACTCGTCCCAGATCGTCACGCCGTGGTCGCGCATCCACTGCACGTTGCTGTCGCCGCGCAGGAACCACAGCAGCTCGTAGGCGACCGACTTGAAGTGCACGCGCTTGGTCGTGACCAGCGGAAACCCGCGATCCAGGGCGAACCTCATCTGGTACCCGAACACCGAGCGCGTCCCCGTGCCGGTGCGGTCCTCCTTGCGGGTCCCCTTGTCGAGTACGTGTCGGAGGAGTTCCTCGTATTGGGTGTCGGGCATCCCGCGAGGGTACAACGCCCGACTCCCGGGCGCCGGGCTCCGCGCGGTGGTGTCACGGCCGTCACGGGCGTATAACGCGGTTATGGCACCATGGCGGGATGCGTTCCCGACCCGAGGACCCCGATCTGCGCGCCCGGCTGGTGGCCGCCGCGATCCGCCTGCTCGCCGACGGCGGCCCCGAGGCGCTGCAGGCCCGCCCGCTGGTGGCCGAGGCCGGCACGTCGACCATGGCCGTCTACACCCGGTTCGGCGGCATGCCCGGGGTCGTCGAGGCCGTCGCGGAGGAGGGCTTCCGGCTGCTCGCCGCGCGCCTCGACGCCGTGCCGGAGACGGCCGACCCGGTCGCCGACATCTTCGGGCTCGCGATGGGCTACCGGCAGGCCGCCCTCGACAACCCGCACCTGTACGGCGTGATGTTCGGCCTGACCGCCCCCGGTGGCCGCAGGGTCCCCACGGTCCAGGTGACCGCCGAGACACCCCAACTGGGCCAGCGCGCCTTCGAACGCCTCACGGGCGCGGTCCGCCGGGCGTACGACGCGGGCCGGTTCCACGTCGGCGAGCCGTCCTCGGCCGCCGCGCAGCTGTGGAGCGGGCTGCACGGCTTCATCACCCTGGAACTCGCCGGCTACTTCGGCGCCGAGGACGACAGCCTCGCCCAGGTGCTCGCCCCGCTCGGCGCGAACCTGGCGGTCGGGCTCGGCGACGACCTGGAGTCCGCCGCGGCCTCCTCGCTGGCGGGGGCGGGCGGGTGGCTCCGGGAGAACCGGTAGCCCACCGGCCGTGCGCCCGGTTCTACGCCGCCCGGCGCAGCCGGCCCCGCCCGGATACCGCCGGGGGAGTACCCCGGTCGCCGCCACCGGTCGGACGCGGTGCCGACCGGTGTTCCGGCAGGCTGGGCGCACCACCCCGGCGACGAATGGGAACCCCGATGAAGGCGATCGTCCGAAGTACGTACGGCCCGCCCGACGTGCTGGAACTCCGCGACGTCGAGGTGCCGGCGGTCGGGGACGACGAGGTGCTGGTCCGGGTCCGGGCGGCCGGCGTCAACCCGTACGACTGGCACCACGTGACCGGCAGGCCGTACATCATGCGGCTCGGCCGGGGGCTGCGGATGCCCAGGCAACAGGAGACGGGGGTCGACCTCGCGGGCACGGTCGAGGCCGTCGGCGGGGCGGTGACCCGGTTCCGCCCCGGCGACGAGGTGTTCGGCATGAAGGGCGGCGCGTTCGCCGAGTACGTGGCCGTGCCGGCGGACAGGCTCGCCGCCAAGCCAGTGAACCTGACGTTCGAGCAGGCCGCGGCCGTGCCGATGGCGGCGATCACCGCGCTCCAGGCCCTGCGGGACGCGGGCGGGATCCGACCCGGTCAGCGGGTACTCGTCAACGGCGCCTCCGGCGGGGTCGGCTCCTTCGCCGTGCAGATCGCCCGGTCCCTCGGCGCGGAGGTCACGGCCGTGTGCGCGACGCGGAACGTGGAGACGGTCCGCGCGCTGGGCGTCGACCGCGTCGTGGACCGCACCCGCGAGGACTACGTCCGGAGTGGACCGTTCGACCTGGTCCTCGACGTGGCGGGCGACCGCACGCTCGCCGACCGCCGGCGGGCCCTGACGCCGACGGGCACCCTGGTCGTGGTCGGCGGGCCCAAGCGGAACCGCTGGATCGGGCCGCTGGGCTCCCTGCTCAGGGCGAACCTGGCCTCCCGGTTCACCGACCAGCGGCTGGTCGGGATGCTGGCGAAGGTGAACCACGTGGACCTGGAGTGCCTGCGTGACCTGATCGAGGCGGGGCGGGTGGCCCCGGTGATCGAGCGGACCTACCCGTTGCGCGAGGCCGCCGAGGCCGTCCGGTACGTGGCGGCGGGCCACACCCGGGGGAAGGTCGTCCTCACGGTCTGACGCCGCGTCCGGTCCCGCACCCCCGATGGCTGTCGCGGGACCGCCGGATCCCCGCTTGCGGTGGTGGCCGGGGGAGTACCCCGGCCACC
>NZ_JAQZSH010000050.1:0-41553 GCF_053902585.1 Longispora urticae | reverse complement strand
CACCTGGGAACTGCGCGGCGACCCCGGCCGGGCGCGCGCCGCCCTCGAACGGGCCCTGGCCGCCGCACCCGACGCGGCCACGACCACGTTCGCGCTGTACCAGCTCGGGGAACTCGCGTTCGGCACCGGCGACCTCGACCAGGCCGGCCGGCGGTTCGACGAGGGCCTGGCCCGCGCCCCGCAGGACGTGACCCTGCGCATCGGTCGCGCCCGGGTCCTCGCCGCACGCGGCCAGACCGCCCGCGCCCTCGCCGACTACGCCGCCGTCGTCACCCGACTGCCGAACCCGACCTACCTCGCCGAGTACGGCGACCTGCTCGCCGCCAACGGCGACCCCGCGAAAGCCCGCGCCCAGTACGACCTCGTACGCGCCTCCCAGCGCCTGCTCGCCGCACAGGGCGTCAACACCGACCTGGAACTCGCTCTCTTCGACGCCGACCACGACGCGGCCCCCGCTGCCCTGGAAGCGGCCCGTGCGGCGTACGCCGCACGCAAGAGCGTGTTCGCCGCCGACGCGCTCGCCTGGGCCCTGCACGCCAACGGGAGATCCTCCGAGGCACTGCCGTACGCCCGCGAGGCCCAACGGCTCGGTACCCGCAGCGCTCTGCTCGCCTACCACCTCGGCGTGATCGAGGCCGCCACCGGCGACCGCGAACACGCCCGAACCCACCTGGAGACGGCCCTGACCATCAACCCGCACTTCTCCGTCGCACACGCACCCCGGGCCCGCGCGGCGCTCACGAACCTCGGCGGGGCCCGATGAGGACCGGGGCCGGACGACGAATCGGGGACCAGCGGCGGTCCGGGGGTCGGTCGCGGGCCGGGAGCCGGTGGCGGCCCGGGATCCGGTTCGGGATCCTCGGGGCGGTACTCGTCGGGTCGGTGCTACTGGGGGCGGCCCCGGCCGGCGCGCATCCGCTGGGGAACTTCACCACCAACCAGTACGCCGGGCTGACCGTCGACACCGCCGGCACGACCATCGACTACGTGGTCGACATGGCCGAGCTACCGGCCTACCAACTCCGCCAACAACTCTGGCGCGACGCGACCCCGTCCGCCGGCGAGTCCGACGCCTACGCGGCCGGCGAGTGCGCGCGGATCGGCGACGCGGTGCGACTGACCGTCGGGGGCCGACGGGTGCCCGTGGCCGTGACCGCGCGGACCATCACGTTTCCGGCCGGCACGGCGGGCCTTCCCACCCTGCGCCTGGAGTGCCGGCTACGTGCCGAGACACCCGTGGCCTCGACCACGGAACTCGGGTACTCCGGCGACGCCTACCCCGACCGGATCGGTTGGCGAGAGGTGACCGCCGTCGGCGACGCCGTCACGCTCACCGCCAGCGACGTGCCCGTGGCGAGCCCGAGCAACCGGCTGACCGCGTACCCGGAACAGCAGTTGACCTCGCCCCCCGACATCCGGGCCGCGCACCTGACCGCCGCCCCCGGAGGCGCCGCCGCCCCACCCGCCGCCAACGGGACCGCCGGCGCCCAGAACCGGGGCATCGACCGGTTGACGCTGGCGTTCACCGACTTCATCGGACGCCCGAAACTCACCCTCACCATCGGGGTACTCGCCGTCCTCATCGCCCTCGTCCTCGGCGCGGCCCACGCCCTGGCCCCCGGACACGGCAAGACCGTGATGGCCGCCTACCTCGTCGCCGAACGCGGATCCCTACGCCACGCGGGCGTCATCGCGGCCACCGTCACCCTCACCCACACCGGCGGGGTCATGATCCTCGGCCTTCTCCTGTCCACGACCCTGGCCTTCGCACCCCAACGGGTGTACGGCTGGCTCGGACTGGCCAGCGGAGTACTCCTCGCCGCCGTCGGCGCAGTACTGCTGTACCGGGCATGGCTCGGGCGGGGTTTCTCCCACGGTCACAGCCACGGACCCGGTGGGCACACCCACGGCCCGGGCGGGAACACCCATGCTTCGGACGGGCACACGCTCGGTCCGGGCGGGCACCTCCACAGTCACGGCGGGCACGATCACGGGCCGGGTGGGCACACCCACGGTCCGAAGGGCCACGGTCACGGTTCCGACGGTCACACGCACGAGACGGGCGGTCATCACCACGCGCCGCAGGACGACCACGGTCACCGGCCCGAACTGGTGGGGGCGCACGCGGCGGGTACTCCCACACTCGGCTCCACGAGTCATCACCACACGCACGACCACGTCCGCGTCCCACGCGACGAACCGGAGCACGTGGGCCACGCCGACACGGCCGCACACGACCACAGCCACAGCCACAGCCACGGAACGCCGACCGGGGCGGGAACGGGGCCACGATCCGCGCTGAGTCTGTTCACTGTCACCGCGATGGGCTTCGCCGGCGGCCTCGTGCCCAGCCCGTCCGCCGTCGTCGTCCTCCTCGGCGCGATCGCCCTGGGCCGTACCTGGTTCGGCGTCGTCCTCGTCCTCGGCTACGGCCTGGGCATGGCCGCCACCCTCGTCGGGATCGGGTTCCTCCTCGCCCGCTGGCGCCACCGCCTGGAACCCCGCCTCACCGGCCGTACCGGCACCCTCGTGCGCAGGATCGCCCCGCTGGCGACCTCCGGGCTGGTGGTGGTCGTCGGGCTGTGCGTCGCGGCCCAGGCCGCAGTGACCCTGTGAGCTCTGGCTACGTGCCCGCGCGCGGACATGGACACGGCAGCGTTCCGCGCCGCCGGGTCAGGTGAAGACCGGGTCGGCGGCCGCGAACACGACCAGGTTGTCGCGGTAGCTGTGCGCGGCCCGGTCGAATGGTCCGGCGCAGGTGATCAGACGCAGCTGGGGGTCGGTGGTGGGCCCGTACACGGCGGCGGTCGGGAATGCGTCCTTGTCGTACCGGCGCACCTGGGTCACCGTGAACCGCACGATCCCGCGCGGGCCGTGGACCTCGATCCGGTCGCCGGGCGCGAGGGTGCCCAGGCGCGCGAACACCGCCGGGCCGGTCCGCGAGTCGACGTGTCCGGCGATCACGGCCGGGCCGGTCTCCCCCGGTGCGGCGCCGCCGGCGTACCAGCCGGCGCGTTGGTAGTCCTTCGGCGGGGTCAGGGTCCGGTCGGGGGCCAGGTCCAGGGTCTCCAGCGGGCTGTCCACGGTGATCCGGGGGATCCTGATCGACGTGGGCGCGTCCGGGCGGGCCGCGACGATGTGCCGGCCGACGGAGACGCCGGCCGGTTCCGGTGCGGACCGGGGCAGCAGCGCGACGGCGGCCAGCAGCAGGCCGGCGGCGGCGAGCAGGGCGGCCACCGCCGGGATGGCGCGGCGCGGGGCCCGGTGCCGGCCGGGCCGGGCGCGGCGGGAGCCCCGGGCCGGGCGCTCAGTCACCGGCCGGACCGGTCATCGGGTCACGGCCACCGGACGCCGACGGGACCGCAGCCACACGAGCAGCCCGGCCGCGACGAGGACCGCGCCCCCGGCCAGCAGGGCGTACGTCGACCACGGGGTGCCGGCCGTCCCGCCGCCGCCGGCCTCGACCGCGCCGTTCGGGGTGGACTCGTCGCCGCGCGCGTCGAGCCGCAGCACGGTGGACAGCGCGTCGCCGGGTCCGTCGAGGACGACGAGGGAGTAGACGGAGCGGGCGTCGAGGTCGACGTCGACGGTGGTGGGGGCCGGGGTGCCGCCCTGCAGGCGCAGGGTCGCCCGGCCGGGCTTCGTCACCGCGTACGGGCTGGTGGACGCGAACGCCACCGCGTCGGCGACCCTCTGCCCGTCGGTGGTGGACACCGTCAGCTGCGGGGCGCGGACGGACGCGTGGATGACCCGGATCCGGGCGCCCGCGTCGGCGCGGCTGAGGTCGTCGGTGATGACCCGCAGTCCCAGGTCGGCGTACCGGCCGACGCCGGCGACCGTGTACGCGCCGCCGGAGCCCACCTCCACCGACGTGCTCAGGACGGGCGTGGACGAGGCCGGGGAGCCCGCGCCGCGCATCGCGACCGCGTACGTGCCGGCGGGCAGCGGCATGTACGTGGACAGCACCCCGTAGCCGACGGACGGGAACACCTTGGGGGCGGTGCCGCCGCCGACGGAGGACAGGTACACGTCGACCGCCGGGGTGTCCGGGGACAGGTGCGCGAGGCGGACGTAGCCGACCGACGCCGCCTGGGCGGGGGCCGCGCCGGTCAGGGCGGCCGCCGCGACCGCGAGGGTGGCGACGACCAGACGGGTGGCTCTCATGTTTCCTCCGGGAAGAGTGCGTAGCGCACCAGCAGCCCCTCGGCCGTGGTGGTGGTGCCCTGCGGTCGGTACGGTTCGCGTTGCAGGTCCAGCCACGCGCGCAGCAGGGCCGTGGACTCCGCCGTCGTCGCGGGGCGGCCGTCGACGGCGGTGACGAGGACCCGTCGGGCGGGAGTGCCCCGCTCCCCCGGTACCCCCGGAAAGTCCTGGATCTTCAGCGCGTGCTGGCCGGTGACCGTGCCGAGCAGCAGCACGAGCCGCAGTTCGACGTCCCCGGCGCGCAGCAGGTCGGCGGCGACGGGGGTCAGGGTGAGCCTGGGGTTGCCGGCCAGCGCCGCCCCCGCCCGAGCCCGGGTGCGCCGCTGCTCGCCGGTGGGCGCGGCACTGCCGTCCCGCCGGCTGACGGTCACGGGGCCGAAGGTGGCGACGACCCCGACGGTGCCGCCCCGGGAGAGCCGCCACACGCTGTTGGGGTCGATCCGCGCTGCGGGCAGTCCGGCCCGGACAAGGTCGGCCCGCAGCGCGTCCTCGACGGCGACGCGCTCCGTGGCAGGGAGTTCGGCGCCCACCCACGCGGCGGCGTCGCGCACGGGGTCCAGTGACGCGATCCCGGGGACGGCGAGCAGCTGGGTCACGCCGAGGCCCGCGAGGATTACGGCGGCCGTCGCCACCAGCGCGACGCGGACCGGCCACGCCGGGGTCCGGCGCGGGAGCGCCTGCTCGGCGGCCGACGCGGCGACGACCACCAGGGCGGGTACCGCCACCGCCCACAGGCCGGCGGGCGCGACGAACGCGGTGGCCGTCAGCACGAGGACGGCCACCGCCGGCGCGCGCGACCAGCGGCGGGTCAGCCCCAGCCCGGTCAGCGCCACCGCGACCGCGCCGAGCGCGAGCTCCCACCCGGCCACCGGCGGCGGGTGGGGCGCGGAGTCGGCCACCGCCCACAGGCCCGCCGCCGCGAGCGCTCCGACGAGGCCCGCGGCGGCGTACCGCCAGCGGGCCCCGAGCCGCGCGGACAGGTCGCCCTCGGCGAGCAGCACGGCGAGCCCGGCGAGGATCCCCGGCAGGGCGGCGGGCACCAGCAGTGCGCCGACGGCCACGCTCAGCAGCCCGAACAGCCCCGACCAGGTGCCCGGTCGCTGGGCGGCCAAGGGCAGGACCCCGAGGAGCAGCAACGCGGCGGCCAGCGGGCCGGGGGTGACGGTGCCCGCGAACACCACGGCGGGGCCGGGCATGGCGAGGGTCACCAGGACGGCGCCCCGGGCCGGCACGGACAGGCCCAGGTGCCGGGTCAGCAGCCATACCGCCGCGAGGGCCAGCAGCGTGGCGAGCAGGACGGCCTGCCGGACGGCCAGCACTGCGGGCAGGTCGCGCAGCAGGCCGCCCGTCGAGGACAACCAGCCGGCGAGGAGACCGTCGAGCAGGCGCGCCGACCAGCCGCCGCCGGTGACCGGGGCACCGGGGAGTCCCCACTCGACGAGGGCGGCGATGCGGGCCGCCTCGGCACCGGTGACCGGGGTGCTCCGGGTGGCCGCGTGGGCGGCGACGGCGGCCAGGGCGAAGGCGGGAATCTCGACGGCGAGGGCCGCCCAGCGTGGCAGAGATCGGGTGGGGACGGCCGGTTCGGGAGCTGGCGGGAGCGCGCTGATCGGTTCAGGCGCGGGTGGGGCCGTAGCCGGTTCGGGCGCGAACTGGTCGGCGCTGGCCGGTCCCGATGCGGGCGGCGCCGCCGTGGCCGGTTCGGCCGGGTGGGCCTCGAGGACGGCGGGAGCCGGAGGTCGCAGAAGCTGTCGGTCGACGGGGGCCGGTCCGGCTCCACTCTTGCCGAGCGGCGTGCGACGGCGTGACCCCGGCCCGGGCGGCTCCCGGTCGTGGCTCGCTTCCTCGTATCCGACGATCGGGCCCGGCGGGCTCATGCAAACTCCCCAGTGAACGGCCCCCAGGGCCGACTACGGGAAAGGCATAACAGAGATCGAGACGGGTACGCAAGGAGCTGTACCGTGCGCCGACAACGGCTCGACAATGCGTGGCGGATAACGCGGCTTTTCCAGTGGAACCATCCGCCGAAAATGGTATTCCGGCGCTAGGTCCGCTAACGTGCCCCATAGCGTGACTGGTATGCGATTGACGCGTCGCGCCGTATGCCGGAGACCTTTTCGAATTCTTTCGAGATCGTACCCATCCGCAGCCCGACCGGCAACGAATAATTGTGGGAAATCATATCCGCACCCATCCCCGGAAGGCGCCGGCTGTGCCCGTGACGCGAGGGCGCGACGTCGGGGTACCGCTCAACCCCCGGGCCGCGCCCACCTGACGAAGGTGCCGGACAGAGTAATTCCCACCTCTCATTTGGGACCTACCACCACGGGAACGGGAACCAGTTCCAGTGGAACCAGGGGCTCACGTTGATCCAGATCTGTATACCGTGATCCCACCACCACATTGCCATCACCTCCTCCGCCGTGGAACTAACTCCATGGTTCCCCTTCCATGGACCAGATGTGGGCGTTAGGGAATACCTCCCACGATGCGACCGGACAGCGGCACTGAAACTCGAATACCTCCGACGCACCGCTTCGCATCCCCTGAATGAGCAATTTCGCCGTCCACCGCGAACAATTGCCGGGCCGCCCATCCGATCACCGAACGTCAACGAATTCCCCACGGGAACCCTGTTCACCGCATCCCCCGCGCCGGCCGACCGGCGGGGCGGCATCACCGACGGCCGGGACGTGCGGGGCCGCGTGGTGAATCCCCGCTGTCAGCCAGGCTGATCGCTGACTGTGCTGGCGAAGTAGTCGGTCACGTCGCGGGCCGCCCGGTACAGGGTCGTGTTGGTGGTCGGCGCCGGGGACGGTCCGCTGGAGGCGGTGGCGAACAGGACCCAGTCGCCCACCTCCCTCGGTGCGAGGGTGACGGCGGTGCCGGTGGTGGACTCCGCCATGACCTGGTGTGGGACGGAGTCCGGCAACCGGCGGTGGTCGATGACCAGCCCCCGGACCCGCGGATCGAGGTCACGTAGCTGACCGGCGAGTGTTCGTGCTTCCGCCGGATCGGCGAGGCGCAGGGCCGCGAGCGTGACGACGATCGTGTCGCCGTCACGGACGAAGGCCGCGCGCAATGCCTGCCGGCAGTCGGTTCGGGTCAGCAGTGTCTCGACCCGGGCGGCGGCGCGGCTGTCAATGGCGACGCTCGCGCAGGTTGTGCCGTCGGCCTCCGCGACCCGGTGCAGGCGCTCACCACCGGTGGTGAGTGCCACCGGCAACAGTCGGGTGACACCGGGGCTGCGGGGCCACACCGACACGGCGGTGGCGAGTACCAGGTAGACCGCGACGCCGGTGAGAGCGGCGCGTGTTGCTGTCGGCACTGGGCCCCTTCGCTGGTGTTCGGCGGATCCGGCGCTACCGCACCGTGATGGTGGCGGTCATGTACTGGTGCAGTCCGCAGATGTAGGGGAACGTCCCGGCCTTCGTGAAGGTGAAGGTGTAGGTCGCGCCCGAGTTGAGATCCGCCGACGAGAAGGAGCCGTCGGCGGCTTTCACGTTGTGTTTGGCACCGTCTTCGAACTTCCAGGTGACCTTCGCGCCGACGGGTACTGACAGGTTCTGGGGTGTGAAGGTGAAGTTCTTGACCTCCACCGTGGTGTCCCCGTTGGCCATGACGGCCGCGCTCGACGAGGTGGGTGGCGTGGAGCCGGCCGGGTGGTCGGCCGCGGGGGGAGTATTCCCGCAGCCGGCCAGCGCGACGGCCACACACCCTCCGGCCGCGACGAGGCGCAGTCGGGCGAGTGTTGTGGACATCGGTCGTCTACTTCGTCAGGACGTCGGGTTTGACGGCCTTGTCGACCGGCACGAACGACAGCGGCACCGGGTACTCACCGAGCACGAAGTGCAGGATCGCCGCGTGCATCTGTTCGACCGGTTGGATGGTCGCGGCGGTCATGATGCCGCCCGGGTCGGTGACGTTGGCCGCTGCGAAGGTGTAGGTCTGGGCCGCTGACTCCTCCAGGCTCAGAGCCAGCTTCACCACCGAGGCCACCGAGTCGGTGGCTCCCAGTGCGTCGACGGCGCCCTGGGTGATCGTGAGCGGTGCGCCGTCGATGGCCGGGAGCTTGGCCTTGGTGAGGACCCCGTTCCAGGCGGCGGCGTGGTCGGCGTGCTGGGCGCGGGCGGTGGTGATGAAGGTGGCGATCGCCGGGGGGACGGTGCCGAGTTTGCCGTCGGTGGCGCGTTTGAGAGCTCCGTCGTAGGCGGTGACGGCCAGGTTCTCCAGCGCGGCGGCCAGGGCGACGACCCGCAGGTCCCCGGTGTACACCGACATGGTCGTCGATGCCTGGGGCTTGGCGGTGTCCTTCTTGTCGTCACTGCCGCAGGCGGCCAGCGCGCCGAGCGCGGCGACGCCGCCCACGCCCAGTAGGACACCGCGACGTGACGCGGCGGCCCGGGTGATGTTGTCGGTGAACTCCCCCAGGGTGCGGCGCACGTCCGGGAAGGTGGCCTGGTGCATGTCGTCGAGCTCGCGGGTCATCGAGGTCAGTTCGGCCTCGGTGATCGCCATGGGTTCCTTGCTGCGGCGGATCACTTCACTGCCCCTTCCTCGGGCGGGGACGCTTTGGCGGTGGGGAAGAACGCGTCGGGGAACCCGACACTGCCGGCCGCCGACGGCAGCTTCGCCCCGTCCGGCGGCAGCGCGATCAGGTCGGCGGCGTTGCCCGCCAGGAGTGCCTGCACGGCGAGCAGGACGGCCTTGTGCTGGGCCTCGACCCCGGCGACGCTGGCGAACAGTTGCCGCAGCTCCGGGGTGGTCACCATGCCGACGTTCTTCACGTAGGTCTGCGTGGCGACGTCCTCGAGGGTGATCGCCAGCCCGACGACGTCGCCGGGTCCCTTGATCGTGGGCACGGCGGCCTGGACGATCGGCGTGTACTTCGGATCGGTGGCGGTCTGCTCCTTGCCACCGAGTTTGACCACGGCCGCGTTGAACGCCTGACCGTGCTCGGTGTGCTGGGCCATCGTCTTCGTCGCGAACGCCTTCACCACCGCGTTGGCCGAATCCCCGCCGATGAACGGCAGAGTCAGCGCGGTCTTGTACGTGAAGACCGCCAGATTCTCCAACGACGCCGCCGTCTGCAGCATCATCATGTCCGTCTTCGCGTCCGCCCACGCGGGGCCACCCGTCGCCAGGGCGGCGATACCCACCGCGCCGGCAACGAGTGCGGCACCCGCCAGACCCCGGTTGCGGGGTGCGGATGCCCGGGCGTCGAGAGTCTGCTCGACGTAGTCGTCCAGTGCGCGCCGGCCATGTCGCATCGCGTCGGAGTGCAGGTCCTGAGACTGCACCGTCAGCTCGCGGAGCCGGCCGTCATCGATGGCTCGATTCACGGCTAATCCTCACAAACTAGATTGATTCAGGTCCGATCTGCTTCACATGGAACATTCGTCGCAGGTCGCGTTTCGGATGGGAGTACGCCGGAGATCGCTCTGTGCTCGCCTCAGACAGAGGCTGGGCGATGTGGTCGCCGCCGACGTCCCCGTACCAGCAGCGCTCCCGCCGCGACGGTCGCGGCGGCCTCCGCGAGCAGGCTGATGGTCTTCTGCGCGTACCAGACCGGCTCGTACATGTCCGGCAACGGACCGACCGCCCCGACATCGACGTAGCGGTAGACGACCACCGCCGCCACCGCGCTGCCCGCCACGCCCAGCGCGGCCAACAACGCGATCTGCCACCTCGTGAACAGCACCGCCGCCGCCACGGCCACGGCGACGGCGGCCTGGAACCGAAAGAGCGTGCCCTGGCTGATCGTCGCCCGGTTGGCGTCGAACCCGTCCGCCAGATTCAGGTGCACCACGGCGTCCACGGCCAAACCCGCCACCACCACGGCCCGCAGGACCCAGTCGACACCGTCACGGACCGGCGGCACCCGACGATCGGCTCCAGACATGAATCCCCCTCTATCGCCGCCATCACACCTGAGAGACCCTGGCTGGCCGCGTACCCGGCCGGGTACCGGGAGCTTCCCGCGGCACGATCCGCAAGACTCAGCCTGTCGCAACCTTGCCGCCGCCGACCGCGCCGCTCATCGGAAACCCCTACTTGCCGGACAACGGTAATTCGGAGACGACGAAGCAACGGATGGGCGCGGAGAGGGCAGGCGGGCCGTTCGAGTTCACTGGCTGCGGCGCTCGGCCTGTGGGACACCGGAGATCGGGTGGGGCGGGCGGTCCGCAGCTTTCCACGGACACGGGCCGCCCGCCCTTGCTCCGCTGGAGGTGGAGCTCCCCCATTCTGGCCCAGAACAAACCCCGGTGCGGGTCAGCCGACATGGTGGATCGGCGGAATCTCGGCCCCCGTCCCCGGCGTCGCGGTTGGCGGACGGTCGTGGGCGACCGTCAGGCCGGTGGCGGCCGGGTGCCCCATGCGGATCTGGTCACCGTGTGAGGTTGGCCGCGATGGCCAGGCCCAGGACGAGTACGGAGGAGGCGGCGGTGAAGGCCATCGCGTACTCCGCGAAGCCCCACCGGTTCTCGCGCATCCGCCCGCGCATCACCCGGGCGAACGCCTCCGGGTCGTCCTCGGCGCGCGCGAGTTCGTCCATGGCGACATGGTAACGTCCACAGTCATCAGGGTCGATCCTTGCCCGTGACGTGCGCCCGTGCCTCGCTGACCTGGGCCGGTTGGGGCCGACGGAGGCTCCAGCGTGGTCTGAGACGTTCGGCGCCCGGTGGAGACGGTCGCCGCATCCGCCGATGCACCGCGACAGCGATCACGGCCACCACCGCCAGCCCGTAGCCGAGGCGCTGTCCGGTGGCCGGGGTCAGGTGCAGGTCGGCGGCGTACAGCGCGAGATGTCCGGCGGCGGCGACGGCCAGCCACTCGGCCCGGCCGGACAGCGCGACGAGGAGGACGAGGAGCAGCGCGTACCAGGAGTAGCCGGGGGTGGCGACCAGCAGGGCCGTGCCGACCATCGTCACGGCCGCGTCCCAGGGCCGGTCGGGATCGGCCCGCACCGCGGTCCACCCGGCCGCCGCCACCAGGACCACCCCCGCATCCACGGGTGCCCAGGACGCCGGGAGCACCAGGGTGAGCAGGGCGAAGCGTTGGCCGGAGGCGTAGCCCTCCTCGGTGAGGTAGCCGGGGATGTAGCCCAAGACGTTGGCGCCGACGGCCCACACGTGCGGCAGGTAGCCGAGGGCGACCGTGCCGGCGGCGGCAAGGGCGACCAGGACCGGTCGGCGGCGCAGCAGTGCGGGGGCGAGCAGTCCCGGGGTGAGCTTGACCGCGACGGCCAGCCCCAGCAGCACGCCGCCCCAAACCGCCCGGCCCCTGCCGGCCCCGGCCGCCAGGGTGGCCCGACCGCTCCTTCCCGCGAGGGTGGTGAGCGCGGCGGCGGCGAGGAAGGTCGCCAGGACGTCGACGTGCGCGTTGTTGCCGGCCTCCAGGATGACCGTCGGGCACCACGCCCACAGCGCCGCCCACCGGGGATCCAGTCCGAACCGGGGCAGCGCGCGCACCAGGAGCAGGGCCGTCGCGGCGGCGATCAGCGCGGCGGCCACCTGGATCGGACGGGTGCGACTGCCGGCGGGCGACAGGACGTGCACCCCGAGGAAGTAGGCCTGCGCGACGGGCGGGTAGATGGTGGGCACGGTCGGCCGGTTGATCCGGGTGCACGTCCCGTCGGGCAGGCACCAGGGGGCGTCCGCCGGCCAGAGGAAGTCGTCGCGGAGCCCGCGCAGGGCGGGGTCGGCCGGCGGGTGGGCGTAGGGGTCGACGCCGGCGGCCTGTACCCGGCCGTCCCAGACGTAGCGGTACAGGTCGTCGCTGCTACGCGGGGGCGCGCACGCGGCGAGGACCGGCAGGACTAGGCCGCCGAGGAGGATCAGGGCGACGGCCGTCCGGCGCGGTGCCCATACGACCAGGCGGACCGCGACGGCGAACACCAGCCACGACGCGCCGACCAGGGGCACGGCCACCCGCTGGGGCAGCATTCCGGAGGTCACCAGCCAGGTGAGCAAGGCCAGGGCGGTGACGGCGACGGCCGCGCCGACCGCCCACCATCGGCTGGCGGGACGGTCAGTCATCGGCGTGGTCCGCCCCGGATCCGCCGGGCCCCGGTCCGCCGGCACCTCGGGGCGACGGGCGGTCGGTCCGTGGCGGTACCGGGAGGTCCGCCCCTCGCCGTGTCGAGCCGCCAGCGCCTCGCGGTGCCGGACGGTCGGACGTTCGCGGCACCGGACCGACGGCCGCCTGGGTCCGCGCCATCACGAGCCGACGCAGGACCAGCCCGCCCACCACCACCCACACGGCCGCCACGACGATGGCCAGTCCCCGGCAGTAGTCCAGCGGCAGGGCCGACGGGTTGTCCGGTGGGTGGCCGTTGCCGATCAGGAAGGGCAGGGCGATGGCGGTGAGCACGGCCGTCGCGAACAGCCCGGCCTGGACCGGCCCGCGCGCCCGGCCGGGCAGTAGTCGGCTGAGCAGCCAGCCGACGCCGATCGCGGCCGGCATGACGAGCAGGTCGTGGGCGCCGAGCACCGTGGCCAGGAACACGACCTGTCCCACGGGGCGGGCGGCCGGGTCGGTGAGGGCACCGAAGACCGTGTACCCCATGACGCCGACGCCGACGGCGAGCAGGACCCTGCGGATCACGGGGTCACCACCGTCATGGACGACACCCACTTGGTCTGCATGACGCCTGGCCTGTTGGGGGCGATGAGTCGGCACGGGTAGCCGTGGTCGGGGTGCAGCACCTCGCCGTTGAGCCGCAACGCCAACAGGGTCAGCGGGTCGCGGGCGTGGGGCGGGGCGAGGACGGAGGACCGGTAGGGGCTGTCCTGCTGCAACGACTCGACGAGTACCTCCTCGCCCGGCGCACCGACCAGGGCGAGCAGGTCGGCGACGCGCACGCCGGTCCAGTGCGCGTCGGCACTCCAACCCTCCACGCAGGTGATGGGCAGCGACACGGTGTGCTGGGGCAACGCGGCCAGGTCGGTCAGGCTCAGGGCGTGCCGGGCGCGCGGGCCGACGAGCAGGAACCGGAAGTCGGAGGGTACGACGATCCGCGCGGCGGCGGCCGAGGTGTTCACCGGCAGGCCCTGCGGCCCGATGTCGGGGCGGCGCGGGGCCAGCACGGACAGGTCCCGCACCGGGCGCACGGTCTGCCCGACGGTGGCCACGGTGACGGCCGCCGCTGTGGCAGCGACGGCGGTGAGCAGCCCGCGCCGGCTGAGCCCGTCGCCGGGCGTCGGCCGGGGCGTGGCCCCCAGCGCCCGGCGGACGATCGGCAGCTTCACGGCGATGTGCACCATCAGGGAGCCGATGGCCAGCCACGCGGTCCAGTAGTGCGCGGCGATGAACCCGAACGGCATCGGGTCGTACCAGCGGGCGATGTTGAGCACCCCGGTGACGAGCTGGAACAGGGCGGCCGAGGCGAGGACGAGCACCGACAGGCGTTCCAGGGCGTGGGCGGGGTCGCGGAACGGCGGCCAGGCGAACAGTTTCGGGAACACCGACCAGAGTTTGGCGGCCAGCAGCGGGACGGCGGCCAGTCCGGTGGCGACGTGCAGGCCCTGGGTGAGGCGGTACAGCCACACCGGACGTGACGGCCACCAGAACCAGGACGGCGGGTGCTGGATGAGGTGGCTGAGCAGCCCGGTCAGGAAGCACACCCCGAACGCGACGGCGAGCAGCAGGCCGAGTTGGCTGGTCAGGCGCGGTGACCGGAGTCGGGAGGTGAACGCCCCGCGCCGGAACGGGCCGACCCGCAGCCGTTCGGGCCACATGGCGCTCACCCGCGCAGCGGGGCGGAGGCGAACTCCCGCATCCCCGCCGTGACGTCCACCTGGGCGGTGAACCCGAGTTCCTCGGCCGCCCGGTGCGGGGAGGCGACCACGTGCCGGACGTCGCCGAGCCGGTACTGCCCGGTGATGACGGGGGCGGGGCCGCCGAACGCCGTCGCCAGCGCCGTCGCCGCGTCGCCGACCGTGCTGGGCACCCCGGAGCAGACGTTGTAGGCGCGCAGGCCCGGGTGCAGTCCGCGCAGCGCGGCCACGTTCGCCGCCGCCACGTCGGCGACGTGCACGAAGTCGCGGGTCTGGCCGCCGTCCTCGAACACCTTCGGCGCCTCCCCTCGCTCCAGCGCGGACCGGAAGATCGCCGCGACGCCGGAATAGGGGGTGTCGCGGGGCATGCCGGGGCCGTACACGTTGTGGTAGCGCAGGGCCGCCACCCGGCCGGCGCAGCCCCGGGCCCACGCGGAGGCGAGGTGCTCCTGGGCGAGCTTGGTGGCCGCGTACACGCTGCGCGGGTCGACCGGCGCGTCCTCGTCGACGAGCTCCCACGCCAGCACCGCCCCGCACCGGGGGCAGGTCGGCTCGAACCGGCCGGCGTCGAGGTCGGCCACCGCGCGCGGACCCGGACGGGCCGGGCCGTGCTCCGCGCAGGCGTACCGGCCCTCGCCATAGACCACCATGGAGCTCGCGAGGACCAGGTCGCGTACCCCGGCGGCGGCCATCCCCGCGAGCAGGACCGCCGTGCCCAGGTCGTTGCAGCCCACGTACTCGGGCAGGTCCGCCAGGTCCAGCCCGAGGCCCACCAGGGCCGCCTGGTGCACGACCGCGTCCACCCCGCGCAGCGCCGCCCGCACCGCGTCCGGGTCGCGCACGTCGCCGACGGTGACGCCGTCGGGGGCCGGGCCGGGTCCGTGCGCGGCCGGGTGCAGGCTGTCGAGGACGGACACGTCGCAGCCGTCGGAGCGGAGCGCGGACACGACCTGGGAGCCGATGAAACCGGCCCCGCCGGTCACGAGCACGTGCATGGTCACCACCTGTGGTCTACGGACGTCTCAGGTGACCGTAGGCCCCGGGACGGGCCGAGGGCGCGTGTGACGGGCGGGTGTCACGGCTTCGTAAGAAACGGTCGAACGGCACAAGTCACGCTGCGCGTCAAGTCCGGTAACCGCCTCGTAAGGTGGGCGTGGCGTTTCCGGTTCGTAAGGTCCCGGCGCAGCTCACGGCCGTACGGTCATGCCCATGGTGGATGTGATCCTGCCGTGTCTCGACGAGGTCGAGGCACTGCCCTGGGTGTTGACCCGGCTCCCGGCCGGCTACCGCGCGATCGTCGCGGACAACGGCTCGACCGACGGCTCCGCGCTGCTGGCCGCCGAGTACGGCGCCCGCGTCGTGCACGTGCCCCGACGCGGGTTCGGCGCCGCCGCGCACGCCGGACTGGAGGCGGCCACCTCGGACGTGGTGTGCTTCCTGGACGCCGACGCCACCCTCGACCCGCGCCAGTTGCCGCGCGTCGTGGACCCGGTGCTCGACGGGACGACGGACCTGGTGCTGGGCCGCCGCCGACCGGTCAGCGTCGCCGCGTGGCCGCCGCACGCCCGGTGGGGCAACGCCGTGCTGGCCCGCAGGCTGCGCCGCCGCACCGGTGTCCCCCTGCACGACCTGGGGCCGATGCGCGCCGCCCGCCGCGAACACCTCCTCGCCCTGGGCCTGGAGGACCGCCGGTTCGGGTACCCGCTGGAGATGGTCGTCAACGCGGCGGCGGCCGGCTGGCGGATCGACGAGGTCGACGTCGACTACCTGCCCCGCGCCGAGGGCAGCGTCTCCAAGGTGACCGGCACCTGGCTGGGCACCCTGCGGGCCGTGCGCGACATGAGCCGGGTGCTGGCCCGGTGAGGATCACGGTGGTGGCCAAGGAACCCGTGCCGGGCCGGGTCAAGACGCGGCTGTGTCCGCCGTGCACCCCCGAGCAGGCGGCGGAACTGGCCGGGGCCGCGCTGGCCGACACCCTCGACGCGGTGCGCGCCGTACCCGCCGCCCGGACGTTGCTGCTCGACGGCGCGTACCCCGCTGCGGATTTCGATCTTCTCGCCCAGCGCGGGGACGGTCTCGCCGAGCGCCTCGCGCACGGCTTCGCCGACCGGCCGGGGCCGACGCTGCTGATCGGCATGGACACCCCGCAGGCCGACCCGGAACTCCTCGGCGCGGCGCTGGCCTGGCTCGGGCAGGCCGACGCCGTGCTCGGTCTGGCCGAGGACGGCGGCTGGTGGGCGCTGGGCCTGCGCGACCCGGCACACGGCGAACTGCTGCGCGACGTGCCGATGTCCACCCCGGACACGGGTCGGCGCACGGCCCTCGCGCTGGCCGGGGCCGGGCTGCGGGTGCTGCCCCTGCCCGTGCTGCGCGACGTCGACACCCTCGCCGACGCCGCCGCCGTGGCCGCCGCGGCCCCGCACGGCCGGTTCGCCCGCGCCTACGCGACCCTGGGCCTGCCCGCGACCGGTCGTCCGGTGACGGCGTGACCACCGCCCTGGAGCTCTACGACACCGCCCTGACCGGTACGGGCCGCCTGGACTACGTGTGCTCCGGCGTCACCCGACCCGCCGGCCTGGCCCGGTGGGTCAGCGACCGGGCACCCGGCGACGGGGGCCTCCTCCACCGGTGCGCCGGGCCGACCCTGGACGTCGGCTGCGGCCCCGGCCGGCTCGTCGCGGCCCTCACGGCGCGCGGCACCCCGGCCCTGGGCGTGGACGTGTCCGCCGCCGCCGTGCGACTGACCCAGGCCCGGGGCGGGCGGGCGGTCCGCGCCGACGTGTTCGGCCGCCTGCCCCGCGAGGGGCACTGGGGCACCGTGCTGCTCGCCGACGGCAACATCGGCATCGGCGGCGACCCGGGCCGGCTCCTGTCCCGGTGCGCCGCCCTGCTGGCCCCCGGCGGCCGGCTGCTCGTCGAACTCGACCGCCCCCGGCACGCCACCGCAATCACCGAACTGCGGCTCCGGCTCGACACCCGGCTCAGCGCGCCGTTCCCGTGGGCGTTCGTGTCGTTCACCGACCTACCCGACACCGCCAGCCGGGCCGAGCTGGAGGTGGCGGAGACCTGGACACAGGCCGGGCGGTGGTTCGCCACCCTCACCTCCGCTCAGCCCCCCGACACCGCCAGATCATGACCGCGGCGAAACAACCTCGACGCTGGCGCAGCCCTCGACCGACCGCGGTCGCCGGGCCTACCCACCTCGCGGCGTAACCATCCAACGCCCAGACCGCGCTAGCGGCGCGACGGCCGTCGCGCCCTCGCACTGCCTTCGCTTGGTGTTCACCGCCAGCCTGGTCGCAGCCGTGGTCTTGCACCACGGGGTGGAAAGCCCCGCCTACCGGCTCCTGAAAGGCCGGCGGATCTGACCGGATCCGTTCAGTCCTGCGCCTCTCGCAAGCGCCGACGCTCGCGAGGGCGGTGGGCCGGAGCGATGGACGCGCAGCGGTCCAGGACGAATGCGGCTTCGATCGCGGTCGTCAAGTCGGGTGGACGACGAACACCGGCCCGATCCCGGTCACAGCTGGCAACCAGGTTGGCGGGAAGCGGACTCTCCGGATTCGGTGAGCGCCGACCCCGATCGCGCGGAAAATGCCTCGTCCAGCGCACGAACAATCGACCTCGTCGGTGACGGATGACCCCACAGCGCGGGGTTTTCGAATCACCGCAGGTGTTGCGCCGGCGACGTGGACTGCCGGCGTAGCCTGCCGGTTTCCTCCTTAGAATGGTGACCATGGCGGTGGGTGGATTCTCTTCGTCTCTGCGTCGGCGTTGGTCGGCCGGGCAGTTGGTGTGTGTAGGGCTCGACCCTGACCTGCAACGCCTGCCCAGCTGTCTGAGTGGGGACGACGCGGGCCGGGTGGTGGCGTTCTGCGTCGAGATCGCGGATGCGACCGCGGAGTTCGCGTGCGCGTTCAAACTCAACAGCGCCTTCTTCGAACGCCTTGGCGTCGCCGGGGCCGTGGCACTGGAGCGCGTGATCGCCCATCTCAAGATCCGCCACCCCGACCGCGTCGTCATCGTCGACGCCAAACGCGGCGATATCGACAACACCAACGCCTACTACGCCGCCGCCGTGTTCGACACCCTCGGCGCCGACGCCGTCACCGTGCACCCCTACCTGGGCCAGCAGTCGTTGGAGCCGTTCCTGGAACGCCCTGACCAGGGGGTCATCGTGATGGGAGCAAACTCCTGCCCAGGCGTGGGCGAGTTCCAGGACCTCAAGGTCGGACCCGACGGGATCGCCTTGTACGAGTACGTCTGCCGTCAGGTCGCCGACGAATGGAACACCCACGGCAACTGCGCGGTGACCGCAGGGGCGACCCAGCCGGAGAAACTGGCGCGGATCCGCCAGGCCGTCGGTGACATGCCGATCCTGCTGTTGGGCCTGGGCGCCCAGGGTGGCGACATCACAGAAAGCCTCCGCGTGGGCCGGGCAGCCGCATCGTTCGGGCTGATCGCCAATTCCTCCCGCGCGATTCTCTACGCCTCGACGGACACCGACTTCGCCGACGCCGCCCACCGCGCCGCAGGGAACTTCAACCGCCAGCTGGCCACCGCATAGGGCTCCGCCCGGCACCCGGCGAAGGACACGACCGGCCGAGCGGCATGAACAGCCTTCGCGGTGTACCGGGCCCGTCTCTCAGGGGTGGGGGGTGAACGCTGCGGCGGCGATGGCCGAGGACAGGTCGGGGTGGATGACGAACACCGGACCGATGCCGGTCACCTCGAACAGACGCACCAGGAGGGGACACAGGCCTGTCAGATGCACCAGCCCCCTGCCGTGCAGTGCCCGGGCCGCGCCGATGAGAACGCCGACACCCACCGAGTCGCAGAACGTCACCCCCGACAGATCCACGACCAGCCGCAGCCTGTCGTCGGCGTACAGCGCGGCGAGGCGTCGCTGCAGGATCGGGGCGGTGGCGACGTCGATCTCGCCGCTGACGGTTACCACCGACACCGGGCCGTGCTCGGTGACGTCGACGGGCAGCTGACCGACGGGCATCACGACCTCGCCGCGAAGTCGAGGGCGGGGAAGTGCCGGTGGTGCTGCACGGTGTGCTCCGTTTCACGGGTCGTCAAAGTCATCGCCGACCAGACTTCCCGGCACACCTACGCTGACCCTACAGGCCAAGCTCACCACACAGTGCCGGACGCCCATCTTGCGCGCCGCCAACGTGTCGCGGGTTTTCGGAGTCCAGCTGAGAGATCCGGGAACGGTACGTCGCGCCCCGCATGGCGGTTGGCTTTGTCGGTCACTGGTGTCATCGTCCGGAGATGAGGCTGGTGTAGTCGGCGGCGGTAAGCGGTCCCTGGGACAGGAAGGCGTCGCCGCGGGGGACGGCGATACGTTGCCGGTCGCGGGTGAACACGACGCCGTTGACATCCTCGCGGGCGGTCAGCGTGCACACGACCTGCCCGAAGGCGAGGATCTCGTCGTTGCGGCTGACGGCGTCGAGTGCGGCGGTGACTGTGACGACGGCTTGCCCGTCGGTCACCCGCACCCTGGTGATGACGCTGCCGCCCCACAGCGCGCGGGCCAGCCCGGCTTCGACTTCGGTGGTGGTAGGCCCGGCCACCAGATCGCGCAGCAGTGTCTCGGCGGTCGGCAGTTCCGGTGCCGGCCGCTGTACGGGGCGAGTTTGCCGGCACGGACCAGGTACAGCGTCTGGGTCCTGCTGTCGGTGGTGCTGGGATGGGGGCTGGGCGTGGACAGAGCCTGGTAGGGGCCCCGGGGCGGTTGGATGGGGCGGGCGGTGTCCTCGCCGCCGACGCCGCAGCCAGCCAGCGTGCCGACGATGAGCAGAACGATCGCGGGGATGATCGGGCGTTTCATGACAGGGCCTGGCCGAACTCGACGTGCAGCCGGGCGCCGCCGCCAGGGCGGTAGAGGACGCGGGCGCCTAGCGGCGGGTCCTCGGCGGCGTCGCGTGGGCGGGTGCCGGGCCGGCACCGCCGGAAGTCGCGACCCGGCGGTTCGTCAGCGGGTCGCAACTTTCGGCTCTCCCTCGGGGCGGACGGTGCCGGTACAGTGATCCGGGTGGATCCCCGCCGCTGGTCGCCGGCGACCCGCTCGTTCGTGTTTGATTCCGCGCTCGGTGTGTTCGCGGCGCTGGTCGCGGTGTACGAGCCCGTGTACGACACCGCCAGGGGTCTGGTGCCGTGGCAGCCATGGGGCCAGCTGCTCGGCTGCGTCGCCGGGCTCGCGCTGATCCCGCGCCGCCGGTTCCCGGCTGGCTCGGCGGTGGTGGTCTTCGCGCTGTCGGTGGGCTTCCCGTCCGTCGCGGTGTACTTCGCCGGCTACGCGGTCGTCGCCCACCTCACCGACCGGCGGCTGGCCTGGCCGCTGCTGGCGGCGCTGGCTCTGACCATCTCCAGCCCTTGGAACGGCCCCGGTCCGCTGGACGTGCTCGGCGGGGCGCTGTTCGTGCTGTTCTGGGGGGCGATCGGCCAGTACCAGCGCTCCCGGCGCGGCCTGATCCGGACGCACGCCGAACGGGCCGAGCGCGCCGAACGTGAGCAGCACCTGCACGCCGAGCGGGCCCGGCTGCTGGAACGGGCCCGGCTGGCCGGAGAGATGCATGACATGATCACCCACCGGGTGAGCCTGATGGTACTCCAGGCCGGCTCGCTGCGGACCCGGGCCCCCGACGAGGACGTCCGGGCTGCGGCCGAGGAGCTGCGCCGGGTCGGCTGTACCGCGCTGGCCGAGCTGCGTGACCTGGTCGAAGTACTGCGGTCGGAGCCCGGTGCCGAGCCGGCGATCAGCACCCGGCCGGTGGTCCTGGACCTGTCCGGGCTGGTCGCCGCGTCCCAGGCCGCAGGCGTCGCCGTCGTGCTGACCGTCGAGGGGCGGCCCTCTCCGACCGTGCCGGCGGTGAACCGCACCGGGTGCCGGGTCGTCCAGGAGGCCCTGACCAACGTGCACAAACACGCGCCCGGCGCGCGGGTCGACATCCGGGTGCATTACGGCGCCGGACAGGTCCGGCTCGTCGTGGCCAACACGGCGGACCCGGACGGTTCCGGGATCGCGCTCGGCCCCGGGGGAAGCGGCCTGCTCGGGCTACGGCAGCGGGTGCAGCTGGTGCGGGGGACGTTCGACGCCGGTCCGACCGCAGGGGGTGGCTTCCAGGTCGAGGCCGTTCTGCCCACCGTGGACGACGGCGGTCACGCCGACGGAGCCGGGGGCGTGCACCGGGCCGAGGTGGCCCCGTCCAACCCGGAGGTGGCGGCATGATCCGGGTCCTGGTGGTCGACGACGAGCCGCTGGTCTGCGCCCACCTGCGTCGGATCCTGGAGACCGCCGAGGACCTGGCCGTGGTCGGCGAGGCGTACGACGGCGCGGAGGCCGCCGAGGCGATCATCCGGCACCGGCCCGACGTCGTGCTGCTCGACCTGCGGATGCCCACCGTGGACGGCCTGGCCACCGTCGAGTGGACCCGCAGGCTGCGCGAGCCGCCGAGAGTCGTCGCGCTGACCACGTTCGGGCTGGACGAGTACGTGCTGCGGGTGCTGCGGGCCGGGGCGGCCGGGTTCCTGCTCAAGGACACCCCGCCTGAGGACCTGATCAGCCTGGTCCGGGTCGCCGCCGACGGGCATGTGGTGCTCTCCCCCGCAGTGACCCGGGCCCTGGTCAGCGGACAGACGGACAGGCAGTCGGCCCGGACCCGGGCGCTGGCTCTGGTCGCCGAGCTGACCGGGCGGGAGGTCGAGGTGCTGTCCTGCGTCGGTGAGGGGTTGTCCAACGCGCAGATCGCCAGCAGGTTGTACCTGAGCGAGGCGACGGTCAAGAGCTACGTGTCCCGGATCCTGACCCGACTCGGCTGCGCCAACCGGACCCAGGCAGGCCTGCTCGCCTACGACGCGGACCTGGTGCGCCGGTAGGTGTCGCCCGGCCGGACCGGGAGCCGGGACGGCAAGCCACCCGGCTGGCAGGCGCTGGACGGTGTGGCAGACGGCCGTCCGGGGCTGGGCCGGTGCCCACCGCCCCGGACGGCCGCGCTTCACGTCAGACAGATCTGCCGGGTGTAGTCGGCCACCCCGGTGTCCCAGGAGGCATCCAGGCCGCCCTCCTTCACCCACACCGTCTGGTTGGTGCGCAGCACCCCGATCCGGGTACCGGTCAGGGCCAGCTCGGACACGTCGGTGGCGATCCCGTAGTTCCACAGCGCGCTGACGGAACCCTCCTTGACCCACACCCTCCCGTCGGTGCGCACCACGCCGATCCGGTACCCGGACATCGCGAGCTGCCTCACCCCGGTGGCGACCCCGTAGTCCCACGACGCGCTGACGGAACCCTCCTTGACCCACACCCTTCCATCGGTGCGCACCACGCCGATCCGGTAGCCCGAGAGCACGACCTGAGCGACCTGGTCAGCCACCCCGGTGTCCCAGGATGCGTCCAGGCCGCCCTGCTTGACCCAGACGGTGCGGTCGCGGCGGAGCACCGCGATCCGGTCACCGGACAAGACCAGGTCGCTGACGTAGTCGGCCACGACGACCCAGGACGCGCCCAGACCGCCCTCCTTCACCAGGGCCAGGCCGTCGGGCGTGACGACCCCGATCCGGCCACGACCGGCATCGAGGCGCAGCTTCACCGCTCCCCGATACTCCTCGACCCAGGACGCGTCCGGCTGTCCTTCCTTGACGAGCGCCCGACCGTCGGTCAGAAGTACCCCGATCCGGTTTCCGGCGAGGCTCAGCGCCGACACCGCGTCGTGCTGGATCCCACCCCACGGCGCGCTCACCGCGCCCTCCTTGACGATCGCGGTGCCGTCGAGGCGCAGGGCGCCGATCCGGGGGCCGGCGTACAGGCCCAGGTCACGGGTCACGGTCAGGGCCGGCGCGACCGGACGGGCGGAGCTCGGCGGGGCAGCCGCCGCGGGGCCGGTGGCGACCGCCGTGAGGGACAGGAGCGCCGCGATCAGCACGGCACCCAGGGATGTTGCTCTCCGTCGCATAGGTGATCTCCTCGCACAGGGGGTACCGCACCGCGCTGGCGGTACCCGGAAGGTTTGATGTGATGGGAGTATCTCCATGCCGCGACGGCGCAAACAATCCTCAAAGGACAGTAGCGCTGACATGGACCGCGATGCTATGGCACTGGCTGGCGGCGGCCGGCGCCCCACGTCCCGACTCCGGTGACGAGATGTACTGGGACCTCGCCGACACCACGAGCCAGGCCATCCGGCACTCCCCCGCGATCGCCGGCCGGCCATCGCCCTGGTGGCCCGTAGGGACCCTGCTCAGCACCCTGGCCCTGCTCACCCACGGCCGCACCCTCGCGGAACGTGTCGCCGCCGCAAACGAACATGACGCAGCCGAACGCCGCCTCACCGAGCTGTACATCAAGTCCGTCGAGCAACTCGGCTCCGCCAAGGCTCCGGTCAGGCTCGTTGGCATGCATTCCTTGGAACGCGTCGCCCAAGACAACCCCGCCCATCGCCAGACCGTCACCGACGTGATCTGCGCCTACTTGCGAATGCCCTACGCCCCGCCAATCGAACCCGCAGGCCGGGATTTGGCCTCCAACAGCGAGAGCGCGCCACACCTCGACGTCCCCAAGGACTTGGGAACCACAGAGGGCACAGACAGCTCAGCACACGAAAAACTGCAGGTTCGCCGAGCCGCCCAACGCATCCTCACGAACCATCTGCTCATCAGCGATCCCGATCACCGCAAGGCCGCTGAACCGCCCGATGCCGGCCTCTACCCCAAGTACTGGAATGTCACACTCGACCTCACCGGCGCACACCTGGTCGATTTCGAGTTGAACGACTGCCGCCTCAACACCACCCTGTTCAGCAGAGCAACGTTCGCCGGAGACGCCTCATTCATGGGTACGTCCTTTACCGGCGGCGTTTGGTTCACAGGTGGATCCTTCACGGGCGAAGCCTGGTTCAGCAATACCTGCTTCAGCAGCGAGGCCCTCTTCGTCAAGGTGGCCTTCGCGGGCAGCGTCACGTTCATGGACGCGTCCTTCGCAGAGGACCCGAAGTTCACAAAGGCCCGGACCTCAGACAATGAAGGACAGTGGAACTGGCCTACCGGGTGGAACACCGGCGTACTGAAGGACGGATGGCGTCCGATCGAGCGGGCGCCCTCCCCTTAAGAGCCGACGCGTTGGCCTCCAGGCGGGATTCGCCAACAGGATCTGGGACAGCTACAAGTGGACGGCACTGATCCCCCGGTGCCAAGCAGGCGAGCAAGCCGGGTCGGGGGTCAGCGGGCCAGGTTCGGCGCGAGCGCGTCGGCGAAGTCCTCGGCGAACACGCACGGGTCGTTTCCCGGGGCAGGCTGGTTCGGTCCGGCGGCGGTCACCAGGATCCGGCCGAACGTGGTGTTCCAGCGCACGTGACAGCCGCCCTGACTGTTGGCGTTCTTGGTCGCGCCGGACACGCCCCGGACCGAGGCCGGGGTCGAGGACTGGTCGCCACCCCCGGTGCTGGTGAGGTAGGTGACACTGACACTGGTCAGCTCGCCGTTCCAGCCGGGAGGGTAGACGATCCACCTGCAGACCACTGTGGTCGAATCGTCGAACTGCCGGCCCGCCTGCATGCGGAACCGGGCGACCGTCGCCGCATCGGGGGCCCGGCACGGGTGTGCGAGGCTGGTCAACGGCACCGCGGACGGCTTCGGCGGGTCAGACCGTTTCGACGGCTCGGCCGCCGGGTTGGCTTGCTCGGGGGCCGCGACGGGCGCGTCCACGCGCCGGGTCGCCGGGGCCGTGGGCTGGCTGGCCGTCAGGCTGCGGTGCTGGTCCCGGTAAGCGAAGAACGCGATGACCACGGCGGCGACGGCGGCCACCGATCCGACCGCCGTCCAGTTGATCTCCGATTCCCGCTCCGCCACCACGCCCCCCGCCCGAAAACATCGCGACAGGTAAATATACCGGGCGGACGTCGCGGAGACGCCCCTGGAGCACACCGAGGACGTCCTGGGGCGTTCACCCTTCGAGCGCGCCACCTGCGTTCGGCTTGCCGAGTCGCCGTCCGGGACGTCCTAGGTCACGTCGTCCTCACGTCCCAGGCCTCCTGGCTGACCTCCGGATGGGAGGACTGGCGCAGGGCATCGAGGAGTTCGCGCACTGTGGGTACCCATGACGTGTGGTTGCCGACGATGCTGGTGAGGGCCACGGCGAACAACCCCGAGGCCAGGTCCTGGCGGTGCGCGAGCTGGCGGGCGGCCGGAAGGAGGACGTCGTCGAAGTACCGCATGTCGTCCACCCGGGTGCCGAACTGGTGGTAGACCTCGCTCGCGGCGTGCACGGCGAGGACCGGGCGGCCGGGGAGCAGGTCAGCGACGGAGGCCAGTTGGTCGGCCAACACCTCGGAGGTGACCTCGGTGTCCGGACCGGGCAGGGTGGCGATGGCGAGCCGGACCGCGGACGACAAGCCTGAAGGGCTGGCTGCCAGCAGGGTGACCGCGTCCCGGGCGAGGCACGTGCGCCAGAATCCGGTCGTGCTGTGTTGTCCCCGGCGGTGCGGGCGGCCCAGCGCGTTGACGATCTGCTCCCGTCGGTCCCGGGCGGCGGCCGTCCCGCTGGCGGTCAGTCGGCGGAGGAGGTCGAGCACGTCGTCACGGATCGCACCGGTCCGGATCAGAGCGACGACAGCGGGCAGCGCGTTGTCGCCGGAGGAATCGGTGTCGTCGGCCACCACGGCCAGCAGCTCGTCGAAGCCGCCCTGGTACCAGGGCGCCCAGGTGGCGAAGGCTCCAGATCCTCGGAACCGCACACCGGGGCCGACGGACGCGGCGAGTACCCGGTGGACCAGCTCCGCGTAACCGGGTCTCGACTCCGGCGCGACGTCCTGCGGTTGGGTTTCGAACACTGTGCGCTGCAGCCGTTCGCTGGCGTGTTCGCCGGCCATCGAGGCGAGTGCCGCAAGAGTGCGGGGATCGGCGAATTGCGTCCGGAGCGCCCGTACGAGCGCGATCCGCACGTCGGCGTGCAGATCCGGCAGGGACCAGGCGCGCAACAGTACGTCGACGGCGCCGGGGACCCGCTGACGGACCAGCTGACCGATGACAGCCTTACGCAGGGTGATCTTGGAGCCGTCGGCGAAGAGGCTCTCCTCCAGGAGGGCGCCCAACCGGGACGGGGGCACGAGCTGACAGCATCGGGCCAGGGCTGCGACCGCGACGGCGGATCGCGGCCCGCTCCCGTGCCGCAGAAGCGCGGGGAGCCCCGCCCCGTCGTCGCCGAGGGCGTCGAGCGCCGCCTCGGCGATGACCGGCTCTTCGTGGGCTGACAGGTCGGGAGACAACTGGACCAGGCCTCTGGAGCGCACGGCTGCGAGCCGCACATCGAGAGACAGCGCCCGGTCGGAGATCCGGGTGTCCAGTACTCCGAGGATCCGTTGGGTCTGGGCAGGCGTCCACCGGCCGCTGTCGCGGCCCTGGACGCGGGGAACCCGCAAGGCGTCCGCCAGCACGAGGTCGAGGAGTTCGGTGCGGCGGGTCAGCGTGATTCGTTCGATGACGGACAGGCGTGCTGCGGGCGGATGCTGGTGGATCATGTCCGCGGCACGTTGTTCCCGGGTCGCGGGATCGTGGAGCCACAGGGTCGCGGCTCTGTCCGCCACCGTGTCGGGCGCGTGCCGCACCGCCGTGTGCAGGTCGGCCTGGAGCTCGGCCAGCCGCCAGGCGCGGCGGCCGAGGGCCCGGGCGAGGGCCACCGCGAGCCGGTGGTCGTCGCGGGACCTGGCTGCCTCCAGGTGCGGGCGGAGCACCGCTACCAGGTCATGTTCCTGACCACGACGGAGGACTAGGTCCAGGCGGTGGGTGGTCGGCGCCGGCTCACTGTTCTGCCCGTACCTGGGCCGTCTGCGTGTGCTCGCCGCCGGGATCAGCGGTTCGTCGGGCACGCCCAGACCTTCGGCACCGAATCTGCCCACCAGCTGCTCGAACACCTCCAGCGCCCACCGCGTGACCGCGTGGTCGGGGTGATGGCGCAGCACCCGGCCCGCCAACCGCCGGAGGCTGTCGCGGGTATGGGACGAACAGTCGCGGGCCGCGACGGCATGGGTGGCGAGCTGGCGCAACGCCGGGAGGCAGCGGGCGGCGAGCAGTCGCACCGGAACGGCGGCCAGCGCGCCGAGGAGTTGAACCCGGACGGGGTCCTGTTCGTTGCCCGTCCGTCGGGCCAGCTCGTCCAGGAGTGCGGCGACCAGGTCTGGGTCCCCGCTTCGCGCGGTGCACTCGACGAGCAGTGCCCGGGCCACGCCCCGCAGGCGCGGCTCGCCGGACGTGGCGGCGTGGGTGAGCGGATCGACCGCTTCCTGGAAGGGGAGATGCGCCGTCAGCCGGAGGGGGATTTCGGGATCGTCGGCCCGGCTGCGGGAGGGGTGCCAGGTGGAGGCCTGCCAGTCCAGCATCCGGCGGGCCTCGACCTCCGCCATGTCCGCCGGCAGCCAGGCGAGCAGCGGGAGTGCCCACAGGTCGTCGTGGTCACCGCGGGCGGCGGCGCACGCCGCGAAGACCGTGGCGCGCCGTCCGGGCGGTAGCGCTTTCAGTACGGCGAGCAGCCGTGTCGGGTTGCCACGGACGATCGAGACGATCTCGGTGTCGGTCCAGGTGGCCAGCCTGCGGGTCACCAAGGACGGGAGCAGGGAGGTGTTCCACCCGAAGTGGTACCCCTTGGCGGCGAGGCGCGTGGCGCGGACCGGGTCGGCGTCGAGCAACCTGGCGAACGCGTGGCCCGACGGACGTGCGACGCGCGCTTCCCGCGCATGGCGTTCCCACAGGTCCAGCACGCGCACCGGATCTGCGGCGGCGGTGGCCAGCACCACGGGGCCGAGACGCCGCCACCCGCTCACGCCGAGGCCGGCGAGGGCGGCCAGTTCCCGCTCGACGGTGTCCAGCACCGTCGAGGGGTGCTGTTTGACCAGGGCGTTCCAGGACGTGACCGCGTGCACCAGGCCGGGAAGCCTGGCCGCGACGGTGGCCGTCGTGCAGGCCGGCAGCAGCGCCGCGGCCTCCTGATCTCCGTATCGGGTCGACACCCCCGGCAGGAGGAGGTCCGCGACGTTCCTGCGGCCGGAGTGTCGCAGTGCCCGGTACAGGGCCAGCCGCAGGTCAGTCGGCGCGTCCTGGAGCGCGCGGGTACAGGCCTCGTCGGAGACGGGGAGGGTCCGGACGGCACGCAGGGCGGTCCGCCGCAGGTCGAGGTCGGGCCCGGCGAGCATGTCCTCCACAAAGGACAGGTCCCTGGCGGCCATCGCCAGATGAAGAGCTGTCCGACGCAGGTACCGATCGCCTCGGGCGAGGTCGGCGAGCAGATCGGTGAACGCCGGGGTACCGGCCGCGTGCCGGGCGTACAACGCCAGATGCCGCATCCGCTGCGGGTACGGCAGGTGATGGACGGCGTCCAGGAGGGTTTCGGGAGAGAGCGCACCGCGCTCGTCACGCGCGCTCAACGGCGGGCGGAGGACTCGATTCTGTCGATCATGCGCGCAACCCTGCCATGACCAGAACCAGGTCCGCAAGTCCAATCCGGTTCGTCAGGACTGGGCCCGTCAACGGATTTGCGGGAGGTAAAAGACGGCACTCTCGACAAATCGAGGCCGCCGAACACTACGCCACCATATACGCCGGCACGTTACAGCAAACGACCTGGAGTGACTTCACTATATCCCGGCCCGCCCGAGGAAATAGTCTGAAGAATCGAACGTGGAGCCCCATCCTGGCTGAGTCCCGCCCTCAGTTCACAATAGCGAATCGGGAATATCACATTGACTGCCCACTCGCGTATATACTCACGACCATCAGATTCGCCGATGACACGGCGAGCCCCCAACCAGGACTCCAAGGCAACGATATGCCCAGGTCAAGACCCTGAGATGGTCATCACCACCGATGTGCAGTAGGCCCTCAAATCGTTCCCCGACAGTCGGGAATTGGCTGCGACCATCACGCGGCAAGTTATACTTCCCCCGGGAGATTGAGGCACCAGAGTGGGTGCTACTGTAATTCACATGAGCACTGTATCGTTGCATTTATGCGTCGAACATGTGTTCGAATTCCCCCTCGGACACAGATTTACCGCATCCCTGCGTCTTCTGACGTATGAGTGCTTAAGCGCACTTGAACACTCAGCGATGAGTGGATCAAGTCCGCAGGATGGCCCCGGGCCGGGGTGGTCGCGATGACCGCCTTCACGGTCCGGGCTCTTATCCCTCCCAGGGCAGCGCCTACTGAAACTGCTCAGCCGGTCGAAGCTGAGCAGCAGCCGCGCAATCCCAGACACCACGTTTCGGTGCCGGTACTCCCCCCGCTTCGCGAGAGCGAAGACGTCTACGTCTTGGTCGCCGTGGACTCCTCCGGCAGGATCGTTGCCTCCGAAGCCGCCCAGGCACTCGGGTGGGACGTCGGCACGAGACTGGACCTCCACCGGCAAGGCTGGCTCGCGGTGTTCACCCATGATCCAGATGGGGCACATCGCGTGTCGCGTAACGGTCACTTCAGGCTGCCCGCAACGGTCCGCCACTGGTGCCGACTATCCGCGGGAAGTCGCGCCCTGATCGTGGCCGAGGTTCAGCACCGACGCCTCGTTGTGGTTCCACCTGCCGCGCTGGAGTCGATGGTGATGGAGTCGCTTCGGCGTGCGTTCGGCGGTGACGTTGATGGCTGAGGACACTACTGGCCGGCTTGAGGTCGATGCCGCGCTGCTTCTCCTGGCAAAGCTCGGGTTGACTCCGGCGGATCTCATTGCAGGGGCCGCTGAAATGCGGCCGACTGTTCCCACGTTCGCCGAGTTTGTTCCACAGGTCGTTGGCGCGGTCACCAAGGGCTCTCTGAAGGCGTACGGGTCCTATTGGAACCGGGTGGTCGAGTACTGGGGCGATCGGCGCCTCGATGAGCCCACGCCGCTGGAGATCGAAGCGTTGGGCGAGAGGATCCGGTCCAACCGTGTCCAGCGGCGCAACGGCCGGGATGGCAGCAGCGCGGTGGAGCACTTCATCGGTGCGATGCGGTGCCTGTACAAGCGGGCGGTAGCCAACGGGTTGATCTCTGAGTCTGACAATCCAGCGAGCAAGGTCGCGAAGCCACGGAGGCTGCAAACGACACGAAGGGCCTTGCCCGATGACCGGCTCACGGAGATCAACCGGGTCGCGTCGACAACTGGAACCGACCCCCAGCTGGATGCTTTGATCTTGCGCCTGCACACGGAGACGGCATGCAGGCGAGGTGGAGCACTAGCTCTGCGGCCCATGGATCTGGATTCCGAGCAATGCCTGATCCGGTTGCGGGAGAAGGGCGGCACCGAGCGCTGGCAGCCGGTTTCGCCGACGCTGATGAGGCACCTGGTGGCGCATGCGTCCGAACGGAAAGCCCCGGCGGCAGGTCAACTGCTCCGCTACATGGACGGTCGCCCAATCACTCATCGGCGCTATGACCATCTGTGGCTGCGGATCGGCGAGCACCTCCCATGGGTGACGGTCCAGGGAATCAGTACCCACTGGATCCGTCACACGATCCTCACCTGGGTCGAGCGGACGTTCGGATACGCCGTGGCCAAGGCGTTCGCAGGCCACGGCGATACCAGCGGCGACATGGGCAGCACCATGACCTATGTCAAAGCGGGCCTTGAGGAGATCGCCGCCGCGTTGGCCGCCTTGACCGGCGAGCCGCACCCCTTGGCACCGTGGGCGTCGTGCGGGCCACCTACCACCCCGCAACTGCCGTAGGTAGCGTTCTGGCGCTTGGGGTTCGCCAAGCGCCAGAACGAACGGCCCGAGTGGTTGGGCATTGATCGGCTACTCAGACCAGTGCCGCACCACGACGGTAGAGCCGGTTGGCCATAACCGAACTTCGATGCCGAATGCGCCCAGCGGGTCCAGCCAGGCCTCGGACCACTGTTACGGCTGTGCCTGCACGTCGGTGAACAGCGCCAATGCTCGCAGAAGCTCAGGCCCGTCAATCACGCGGAGCCCGGTTACAGATGCCGCCAGTGCCTCTGCCCCTCGAGTCAGCGTCGTGTTGGTGATGAGCACGGCCGCGTCGGCGTTGGAAACATGCATCGCGCCTACGAGCTGTTGAAGGGCAGCTGGAGGTAGCGGGAAGCTGCCCTTCTTGACCTCGAAGATGATGCGGCGAGCACCCGCAGGGTCCTTCTCGGCGCCCAGAAAGTCATAGCCCCTGTCATCTGGCATCAGGTCAGGGACATCAACTTCGTAGCCCATCCGATCTGCAAGGTGGTAGCCGAGATGTTCGAATTCTCGGTGGGACAACTCCATGAGGCTGATCGGTGCGGAAGGGTCACACCAGCTGGCAGGCAATGGGCCCGCCGGGCCCTGCCGCACAGCGCGGGCAGTCTCGACGGCAACCTCAGACACTGTTACCTGCAGGAAGTGCCGGGCATCGTCTAGGAATTCATCCAGGGTGCGCAGCAGAAGTTTTGCACGGGCCTGTTCATGCGCCTCCTGAATGAGCTCGTGCCTAGCCCCGCGGCGCTCCTTCTTCTTGCCGTGCTCCCACCAGTCCTCCTTTTGATCATTGGTGACCAGGAGAACCATCCGGTCGTCCTCCCGGGCGGAGCTGACATGATCGAGGATCTGCCGCCAAACGAGATAGTCCCCAGCCCGCCGAAGGTTGGTGGATTTGTCGTCGTCTTTGTAGCCTGGGGGAATCTTGTTGGGGTAGCGAAAGGCTGTGGCCTCTTCAACCAGCTCCCGCAGGCGGGCCGGCGGGTACGGCTCGCCGAAGCGGCCTGTCAGTAGCTCATCCAGCGTTTCGTCGACAGCAGTCAAGTTGTCGGGCTGAAGTCCGTAGTCCACCTTCAATCGGTTGAGTTCTTCCGAAGCCGCGCTGAGCCATTCCCGCACATTTGTCTTGATCTCATCCGGATCAACGCATGGGGTCGGCTCTTTCGTTGCGACGCCTCGCAGCTTGTCGATGGCGTAGACGACAGTCTGTATTGTTTCCGCCACCGCCTTGGGAGCCTCAGACAACGCTCGTTTTGCTTCGGTGAGGTCCGCTAGATTGTCCAGCACAGCCTTTTGGCGATTCCGGCGATATTCCAGAATCGCCTGGTGTGGCACCCACAACCGGTCCCTACAGACTTCGAGGACAGCTATCACCTCGGCTCTGACTTCAGGCGGCATCTTGTAGAGGGCGAGCAGCACATTTGCGTCAAGTACCAGGTAGCCGCGCTGGAGGAACTCTCGGGCGTCATGAGTGCCAGCGCTCTGCCAGCCCGGGAACTCGGCCATCACACGCCTCGGCGGTAGCGGTTGCATGAAGCAAGCCTATCGATGACCCCTGTCCCCACACTCGTGTGCCCGTTGCCCACCAGCGCGCAGACCCGGCACCAAAGGGTCGCCTCAGCGCCCGACGCCTGAAGTGCCATGAGGGTACCGCCGGTGTCAGGCCTGAGGCGCACAATGACACCTTCAGATGAGGAGGCCGCTGGTGGCTAGCCCGGTACAGATCGCAAAGTTGATCAGCTATGCCCTGGCAAATCTCGGCGCCGAAAACGGGCACCATCAGTTCGAGCATCTGTGCAGGCATCTGGCGAAACGGCGCATCGCCAGCAACGTCCTGCCAGCAACCGGTCCGGTTTCGGCTGGTGGTGACCAGAGCCGTGACTTCGAGACCTTCCACACCTACCTACAGAACGAGCTGCGGTTCTCGATCGGGTACGTAGGACTCGCCGCCGAAGACACGGTGGTGTTCGCCTGCACGATCCAGAAGGACCGGCTGCGTGCGAAGTTCGAAGCCGACATCCAAGGCATCTGCACGCAGGGAACACCGGTCGACAGGATCTACATCTTCTCGACCGAGAACCTGCCCACGGGCCTGCGCCACGACATCATCACCTGGGGCGAGCAGAACCACCACGTCGCCGTGGAGATCCTAGACCGGGCCGCGATCGCAGAACTGCTGGCAGATTCCGACCTGTACTGGATCGCCGAGGAGTACCTGAGCCTGCCGTCAGAGCTGGCTCCCCCTCCGCCGAGCCCCGATCCGGAGACTCCCGGCTGGTACGCCGAGCTACGCGCCTTCTGGCACGAACCTCACCGTCAGCCGTCCAACCTTGGCGACTTCGTGGAACTCAGGCGCGGCCTTCGGCACGCCAAGCGGCCGGGCCCCGCCCGCGAAGACCTCGACAGCTGGCTGAGCTTGACGCGCGTGTTCATCGACGGAGTGCACCCTGGCAGCGATTTCTGGTTGATGTCGGTCTACGAGTCCGCGACCGCCCACGCGCACGCCAAAGCCGACCTCCGACCCATCGACGACCTCGTCCGCAGGTTCGCCGCCACCGTGAGCACGACGCGGGACCCAACGATCCTGTTCAACGCCAGCATCCTGTTCCAGGTCACCGCCACCGCGGCGCTGTTCGGACACACCGACATCCCTCTCAGCGAGATCTCGACCTGGCTTCCGCCGATTCGACGCCACCTGGACACACTCCTGGAAGAACCATCCGGCCCCAACAACCACGCCGGCCTACTCCAAGTGGCGGCTCACCTGGCTTTCCACGTCGACTTCTCCGACATCACCACCAACGGTCGCACGGTCACTCTCGACGACCTCGACGAACGCCACACCCAGCTGATCTCCGCGCTGGAAAGCGGTGAACTCCAAGGACACACCGGCAAGGTTCCCCTCGTCGACGTCGACGGCGGGATGCGCAGGCTCACGCAACTCGCCGACCTACTCCCGCAGGCACCCGCCTACCCCATAGACACCTTCGCGACCATCATCGACCTGCTCGCCCCGAGTCTGCGCGGACATCCGCTGTACCGGCAGGTGTGCCACGGCCTCGACGCGGCAGTGCAACGCCAGGAAGGCGAAGCCGCCGTCGCCGTCAAGTGTCGCCGACGCGCCACCGCCCTCGTCAAGGACGGCCTGCCACTCGAAGCGCTACGAGAGTTCCACAACGCCAAGGTCAACTGGTTCCACGGCGACACCCTGCCCGGCACCTTGCGAGTGCTCGCCGGCATCGCCGACATCTATGCCGACCTGGGCATGTACCTGGCAGCGAAGAAGTACGCGCTCGCGCTGGCCTCCCTTGCCAGAACAAGCGCGGATGCCGACGACAGAAACCTGGTGCCCATCGGGTTGTTCGCCGCCTCCGGCTACGACCACAACTGCGGCGCTTGGATCGCCTCTGCGGACCTGGCCTCCATCGCGTGCCTTGCCCATCATGCCTACGCCCCCAACAGTGGGGACCTAACCGAACACCCTCTGCTGCTCGACGCCGCGACGCAGCAGGCGACGACGATCCTGATCGCCCGCCAAACCCGGCCACAGTTCGAAGACACGCTTTGGCAACTGCTCGGCCGCGGACACCTCGACGGCCTGGTTCGCCAGTTCGTGGACACCACCGAAAGCGCGGCCGTCCGCACCACAGACCAGTGGTTGGACTGGCTGCCCGAACGCACTGGACTCCCGTTCGCAGACGCAGGCCCCCGACGCTGGCTGACCTTCCACGCATTGGGTACCTACTGGAAGATCCACTGCGACAATAGCCAACCCACGGTGCTGGCCTTGGAGGACTTCGCCTCGACCCTGCAGATCCTGCTGGTCGAGTTCGCCACCCTCGACAGCGTTCATCTCCCCCACGACGTCAACATCGAGATCCGCACCTACCCGGCCGCAGCCCAGCCGGCGCGCACCGCCCAGACGCTCGTCAAAGACGGCTGCCGCTTCTGGCTCCTGCACATGGCTGCCGAGCCGCACGCAGACGACCTCGAATCCGGCCGTGAGCACGTGCTCGGACTCGCTTTCCAGGTCCTGGCCGCAAACTCCCTGCGCTCGAGGGAGTCCTTCGCCGAGCTCATGGAACAGGCCGCCCGCAACGGCGTGTTCCACAAGGTCGAAATCGGCCGGCCCTACCACGAACTCGCCAACTTCCGACCCAGCCAAGAACCGCCGCTGGCAGGTCACCAACACAAGCCCCTGTTCGCAGTGGGGCTGCCCCAGCCCCACTGGTGCTCCCCGCACCTCACCCCGCCCACCGGCCCCGGCCCCGGCTACGAGCCGAACAAGGCCCAGCAGATCATCGCCGAAAGGTATGAGCTGCTGCCCATCCCCATCCGGTACACGCTGCCCGCCCTCCTGGCCGAGGAAGGCACGCGAAACCTGTTCCAGCAGCTACGCGACAAGGGCTGGAAAGACTGGCACCTACTGGTCTCCATCATGAACATCACCGTCAACCACCGGCTGACCACCCGCCACGGTGCCTTGACCGCCGAAATGGCTTCGTTCCTCAAAGAGGAAATCCTTCAGGAGCTACATCGCGAAGAGCAGCCCGAGGACCCCCGCATCGTCCCTTCACAACTCACCCCAGACGCCATGCATCAGGCCATCATTCGAGCAGCTCTCAGTAGCCTCCGGCACTGGGATCTCCAACTTCACCACGGTGACACGCCTACCGACGCCGTCATGGCAATCCTCGCCGAGCGGTACGGATTTTGGACTGACGACTCCCCCCATCAGTGGCCCCGCCAACGGAATTGACCAGTGAATGCAGTCGCCCCACGTCTCCAGCGCCTCGGACTACCCATCGCTAGTCCGAGATTGGCGGACGGTGGCAGTGGTGCGCGCGAGAGGGTGTGGTTCGGCAGTGAGCGTGGCCAGCGCGAGGGCGACTTCATAGATGTCTGCACGGACGTAGGTTGCAGTGGCTCCGATTTCTCGGCGGCCGTTGTGCCCGGCGTAGGGCCGGGCGACGGCATACCCGAAAACGCGTTCGACCCAGGTGAGCGTGGTGTATCGCAGCCAGTGGGTGCTGATCTGTTGCGCGGCCACCCAGGGCAGGTGCTTGCCGATTCTGACCCACAGGTGGTCATAGCGGCGATGAGTGATGGGGCTGCCGTTGTTGTAGCGCAGGAGCGGGCCGAAGGGGTCCCCGTCTCCTCGTTCGTCTCGGTGGACGGTGAGGTGGTGCATGAGTGTGGGTGAGACGGGTTGCCAGCGTTCGGTTCCGCCTTTCTCTCGGAGTCGGATGAGGCAGTTCTCTTCGTCGAGGTCGAATGGACGCAGGGCTAGTGCTCCGCCGCGGCGGCAGGCGGTCTCGGTGTGTGTTCGGATGAGGAGGGTGTCGAGGTGTGGGTCGTTGCCCGTGGTTGCGACGGTGGTGTTGATCTCGTGGAGTTGGGCGTCTAGGAGCGCTCGGCGGTTGCTGGCCAGGCGGCGGGGTTTCGGGACTCGTCGTGCGGGGTTGTTGTGTTCGTGGATGAGGCCGTCGTCCTCGGCGAAGCGATAGACGCAGCGCAGGGCGCCGATGAGGTGTTCTGCGGCCGATCGGCCGCCCCGGGTGTTGCGGCGCACGATGACGTCGGTCTTGACGTGCTCGACGAGCTGGGTGATCTCCAGCGGTGTGGGTTCATCAAGGCGGCGGTCGCCCCAGACCTCGATCACTTTTCGCCAGTAGGTGTCGTACACGCCGGCGGTTGCGTCGGAGACGGCCAGTGCGACCTTGCCGATGTATTCGGCGAGGGTGGGCATGGGCCGGGTGGTGCTGGCGTCGCCGATTAGCGGTTGTGGGTCGATGCCCATCCGGGCGAGGATCACCCGGGCCGCTTCCAGTTCCGCGGGCGAGGTCATGGGGCGTCACTGTCAAAGCGGGTGTGGAAGTCTCGGATCATGGACTCCAGCGCGTGGCCTGTGTATGCGAGCAGCAGGTCATGCTGTGGTGCTGCGGCGATCAAGAGGCGATCGCCTCCCTGGAGCCGGCAGTCGTGGCGAACTCGTGCTGGGAGCCGTAGATGACCTTGCTTGGTGACCTGGAGTGGGCCTTCCCTGCGGACCAGGAGCACACCGTTGGCTGGCCGGGCAATGATCTGTATTGCGGTTCCCGACGTCCAACCCAGCGTTTTGATGGGCGTACTGTCGGCAAGTCGGCCGTGTCGGTCCATCACTGTCACCGTGTAGTGCAGATCGAGCCAGTGGGTCTTCCCTGTCAGACACGCGATCGAGAACTGGTCGTGTGCTCCGGACTCCCCGGGCGGGTCCCCGGTCAGGGGTGCACGATAAGTGGGGGGCACTAGGCCTGCAACCAAGGCGCTGGTGCTCAGTTCCCCACGAGAGTGCGTTGCATGCCTGAGGCCCGTTCCGGGAGGGCGTCCCGGCGAGACGCGCTCCCATCGGCCGGTCTTGCGCGCGAATTCGATCTGCCCGCTTTCGGGTTGATCCTCGATTGGTCTGGGATCTGCAGCATGGGTGCTGTTCATGATCGCTACGCTTCCGCGCTGGGGCGTCCGCTGACAGGGAGCAAGTGTGAGCATCCGGGTGCATGCGCGCGTGGTCGCAGGTCGGCCAAGTCGGCTGAGGAGCCGCCGCTGGATTGGACGGCGGGCTGGCTCGGATCGTGTGGTCGAAGTCCACCCGGGCAGGGAGCAGCAACTCGCTGTACGACAGCCCCGCAAGCCCCGACACTTTGAAGGTGTTCATCAACTCGCGGGGCCCAGGCCTCACCGCCGATCAGGTTCACGAGTTGAACGACGACTTCTACACAGCGCGTCCGTTCGAGTTCTTCGCGTCCCGGATCGCTTCGCTGCTCGCTTCATCAAGGGTGCCTGCGGCCTGCGCCGATGAAGACCTGGGTTCGGACTTCGCTGCGGTGCTCGGGTTCGCTGACGCATCTGAGGTCTTGCGCATCGGCGACTCAGCCCGGGCGGAGCAGCTTGCCATCGACTCCCTCGCGGTTCGTCATCATGCGGCCGAGGCTCTGGTTCGGCTGTACCACGCGCTGACCATCGGCGTGCGAAGCGGCGGTGCCGCGCCGCCCTGCTTGTGGGCCTCCATCGCCGATGGCCCACGGATGACATCCCACTTGGTCGAGGCGGCGATGGCGCGCCTTGCCTCCGATGCGGGTAGGGAGGAGTTTCCTGGGCTTGTTCTGCGGCCCGGCTGGCAGGATAGCGACTCCCCGCCCGCTGAGTTGATGACTCAGGCGCAGCTCATGGTGGAGTGGCTGTGCCATGGCCTGCAGTTGCTGGATCGTGACGACATCGACGTCAACGCCGCGCACAACAAGCTCAAGCACGGGCTCGCGGTGAGGTCGCGTGACGATCTTCGGGTCACGTTCGTCGAGGGGCCACTCAACCCGGACGGCACGGTACCGCTCAGCGCGCTGAACGCCGAGGGGGCCATTGATCTGATCGACTCGATCAGTCTGGACTGCCTGTCTAGGCCACGCACCGTCAACGGCAGGAAGCAGGGCCTGGAGGTCACCACACTGCGGTTGAAGCCTGCGACCGTGTTGGCGGAGGCGTGGATGTTAGCGCTGACCTACGGGGCAATGTTCCACGTTGCCGCAGCGACGCACTTCCACAGCCGCGAAGTACAGATTTCCCCCTATCCGGCGGTACCGCTGGAGCCGACGCCCGACCAAATGCTGAGAAACTCAGTCATCGGGTTCAGGCATCCCCTGACCACGCCTCCCAGCGGCGGGCAGATTGACAGAGGATCAGGGTTCGCGTTTCACGAGGGCTTCGTACCGATGAACATCGACCATGCCGCGCGACGCACCACCCTGGTCGCCGACAACTAAGCCTGGAACTCGGCCTACGAGTGCGTCGTACGAGCCGCGAAGTCTGCCACCGCCATCGTCGCCGAGCACGCTAGCCGCACGCCGATAGACTGATCGTCCCTGCCCGGGGGGATGCCTGTGTCACGCCGACGTCGCGTCGCCGTACTCGACGGCGCTCATCCCCACGGGGCCCAGCTCAGACGGAAGCCGCGTCATTGACACCTCTGCAGACCACGCTCCTGGCCGCCGGCGTCGGAACCGGTGTCGCGCTTGTGGTGGACTTCCTCCTCAAGCCCCGGTTGGAGGCCCGCAAGGCCCGAATCCAGGCCACTTTCACCACCCGCGAGACGTTGCGCTCGACGATCACCGCGATCGGCATCGCCGCGCAGCACGCCGTCGTCGAGCTACCACGCGATCTGGATCCTGAACTCCGTGATCGACTCCGCGAGGAGCAGACCCGCGTGTACTTACGGCTGCGCGATGACCTGACGCGCACACTCGTCGATGACATCGGCCGATTCGCTGGCTCCTACCTCGGGGGACCGGTTCAGCAGACGGTGATCGACTACACCAGCGCTGTCCGTGGCATCGTGCTTTCCCGCCGGCCCCGAACCGAGCAGGGACGGGAGATCGCCCAGCTCAGCGTCGCGGTGCTCGGCGTGCTGTACCCAGGACGGCGGCTGTGGCAGTACCCGACCAGGGTCACCGACACCCGAAAGCGGCTTCGGGACGCCCTTGCCGGCGACGACGCGGCACCTTGAAGTACCGCGTGCGGCACCGGGACTTGCGCGTTCCTCGGACCCCAACGTTGGTGGATGCAGCCGGCGCGGGCAAGGCAATGAACCGCGTCGTCGGTGCGCACTGCCTGACCTGCAGCACAGGCGCTGCCGTCGAGTTGGCCATACTCGTTAGCACGCGACCCGGTATCGACATTACTACCGTTGAACCGCGTGGACACGGAGGTCGACTCAGGTCGAACGACTAGTAGAACTCCCTCGGCAATTTCCAAGAAATCCCTGGCTAGTCGAGCCAGGACGGCGGTCCATCGAAAGGCGCAGTTTCATAGACTTGCGCAAAAACTTGGGCCGCCGCCCTAGCGGCTTCCACTAGCTGGGCCCGGGACATTTCGAGGTCACCAACTATATTGATTCGGACTACACCCTGTCGAAGTTCGTTTACGACGATGTCACATCCACTCAGAGCGTCCAGCGCGGCTGCCTTTGCTTCACAGTGCTTCTCAAGCGATTCGATACAGGTGACCACGAGATACAAGCGGCGGTTGTTGTCGAAGACTGAGACCGACGCGGTGCCTCTCCAAGAATTTTCGCCCTCTTGGATCCAGTAGAAGGTCGGCTCTTGACTCCAAGTATCAAACCATCTCTCCTCCTGACACTCCGGCAAAAGTTTGTGCTCCGCCAGACACCGGTAGATTGGCTCCACGCCAACCACGGCCATATATCCCAATTCTGCCGGCTGCCCAGCTTGCCCGAGACTGCTCGTAATGATCCCCAGTGCGGTCCCGGCTTCAGATAACGCTAGCCCTCCACTAAAACCACCCCTTGCCATTGCGGACAGTATGTAATGCAGATTGGGAGTGTCGCGGCGGCTGATGACGGCATTAATTTCAGCCCTCGCCGCAATTAGTACTGGCGTTACCGTGAACGGAATCGGAGGATACCCCATAACGATGGCTTCTGACAGTAGAAGATATTCTTCGTCGATCGGATCGTCATCCATCTGATCTCCCAGAATCACAGATGGGCACCTATCTCCAGGTTCAGCGACTTTAAACGCTGCGACATCCACTCGCTCGTCGGAGTGATAAAACGGACCGGAGATCAACTTTAGTTCCACATCGTCACCGAAGGCGTCGGCGGCCGGGAACCCTACAGCGGTAACAGCCTTTCCCTCAACAACATGTCGCGCGGTGACAAAGACGCCTTCGCCGACATGTACTGCCGAGCCAATCCCATCGATACCATTGCAGTCTTTTACAGCAACATAGGCTATTGCGGCAGAATACTCCACACATAGAAGCCGAGCCGTTTCCGTGTCCATCGCACCATCCGATCAGGATGCGGGAAGCTACGCAACACAGCCCGCGTTCTCGTCGACCTTCCCGCCCACCTTCGCCTGGATGACTGAACCCCAAATTCGACCAGGTCGACTGTGGCTTCTACTGTCGTCGGCGTCGCGGTATGTCGAGGGGAGAACACGAACCACCCTCACCGGCCGGAGAAGCTGGTTGCGGCTACTGCGCAGTCAGCCGTTTCACACCAGACTGCTACCACCCTCGCCAGCGGATCAAGCATCGCATGGTCGACCACTGGCGCAAGTGAGCGGCATGTTCCTGGAACTGCGGTACCAACCTCGGCTCGCGCCGCCGCTTCTCAGTAGCGTCTGCGCTGGCAGTACGCCCTTACAGCGCGGCGCCAACCTCGACGCGACGTGTCGCGCTTGTGCCAGTCAGCGGGTCAGATGCGCACATTTCGGGACTGTTATCGGACACTGAAACACCCTGATAATTCACACTCGCCTATATCTACCCTGGGTTAGACCGGGGTCACCCACGGCCCTGGGCTCGATGGGGAGGTGAGTGATGAAGGTGGCATCCCGCATGGTGGTGGGCTTGTTGGCCACCCTCGCGATGTTCTTCACGGCCGCGCCGGTGGCGGTGGCGGCGGAACCCGGGACCGATGCCTCGGGTGGTGGTTGCTGGACGAACTCCGGGGCCAGGCCGTGCCTGTCCTACCGGGGCTCGACCCGCACTCTGGTGACCGACTTCTACGTCCAGTCCTGGAACGGGGTGGCCCCGTCGGGGACGGCCACGGTCTGGGTGGTCATCAACGGCTGGGACTACCGCCGCATGGGCACCGTGTGCACCGCCTCGCTCGGCCGGTACGGGGCCTGGTCGACGGGGGCGAATGGTTCGGGTTCGGCGTGGGTGGAAGTCGACTTCCGCACCCCGTCGGGCGCCTGGCTGATGACCGCCTACAGCCCGGATCAGTACTACCCCTGACCCGCGACTGCGGCGAAGAGGGAACCGTGGGGTGCCTCCCGATTGGAGCTCGGGAGGCACCCCACGGCCGT
>NZ_JAQZSH010000049.1:0-83222 GCF_053902585.1 Longispora urticae | reverse complement strand
CCCGGCTCGACGCGCTCCGGCCGGGTGGCCACCGGCGTGGCGGTGGCGGCCGTCGGCACGCTGTTCGCGCTGCCGGCCCCGCCGCCGCTGACCCCGCCGGCCGCCTCCGCCCCGCAGACCACCGGCCCGCCGGTGCCCCTGGAGACGGCCTGGCCGGCCGCCGTGCCCGGCACGATCCCCGGCGCGCAGCCGGACGGCAGCACGTTCCTGCCGTTGCTGGTCCTCGGTCCGGACCTCTCCACCGGGATGAGCAGCGGCGCGGGCCGGGCCCCGGCGTACGTGCTGCGGTCGCCCGCCGGGATCCGGGAACTGTCCCCGAACGTGACGGGCATGGCCCGGTCGCTCGACGCGTACACGTCCGCGGCCGGGCAGTTGTTCTGGTTCCTCAACGTCAAGGACATCTCCGGCGGGGCGCACCAGACGCTGTGGACCGCCGACGTGGCCGGCGGCGAGTCCCGGGTGCTGGCCACCGAGACGGGGACGCCCCGGCTGCGCGGCGGCTCCCTGGACCTCCAGGTGGTCGACGGCACGGTCCGCTGGGTCGCCGACGGGCCGGGCGGGGACACGGAACTGCGGTCGGTGCCGGTGGCCGGCGGGGCGGTGGCCGTGGCGCGGTACCCGGGAAAGTTCGTCCTGTCGCAGTGGCCCTGGGGTTCGCCCGCCGTGAGCACCTCGGGCTCGCCCGTCGAGCTGCTCAACTTCGAGACCCGGGCGAAGCTGAAGGTGCCCGCGGCCAAGGGGCGCAACCTCAACTGCGGCCCGGTGTGGTGCCGGTCCACGGACGACGCGACGCTGGAGCTGCGCCGGGTGGACGGCACCGACGTGCGGCCGATCGGGGGCCGCGAGGTCGGGCTCATCGGATACCCGATCGGTCGCGTGCGGGACCTGGACATCTTCACGGGCGCGATCTCGAACACGATGGCGGGCCCGGTCAGACCCCTCATCGTGTACGACATCGCGGGCCGCCGCTCCGTGCTGGTGTCGGCGGTGGCGGGGGCGGTCGGGGCGCGCGGCGACTATCTGCTGTGGTCGACCGGGGACAACGAGGGCATGGTGTGGCACTTCCTGGATCTGCGCACCCTGCGGTCCTGAGACCCGCGCACGGCCGGTCCGGTCGGCTGAACCCGGGCGCCGGCCCGGCTCAGCGGGCCGGGACCACCTGGAGCCCGCCGTCGTCGCTGCCCGGCACCATCCCGACCAGCTGGGCCAGCGACGCCGAGCACCCCCACAGCACCAGCCCCGCCGGGGACGCCCGCGCCGCCCGGACGAACAGCGTCGCCGTCGGCGCGTCCGCGAAGGTCAGCGCCGACACGTCCACCACCAACGGGCCCTCCCCCGCCCCGGGCTCGTCGAACAGGGCACTGAGCAGCGCCGCCAGCGCCGGCCGGTTGGACATGTCCGCCTCGCCGACCAGCCGCAGCCCCACCGGACGCTCGGTGCGCGCCATCCGCAGCAGCGGCGTCCACGGGCCGTCGTGCCCGTCGCCGGCCCGGCACGTCGCCGGGTGCGCGGACGCGATCCGGCTCAGCGCGGCCGGCGGGAACAGGCGGCGGTCGTACAGGCACAGGCCCATCGCGTAGCCGTCGGCGAAGACCCGGTTGGCCCGGGCCTCGTACCAGGCGACCCGGTGCGCGCCGGCCACCGAACCGGACAGCCAGGACCGGTCCGCGACCAGCCGGACGCCCCGGTAGCCGGCGGCGCGGGCCGCGTCCAGCCGGTGCGTCCAGCCCGACAGGACGGCGGCCGGCCGGAACTCGCCCCCGCTGAGGTACGTGTCGGGCACCGTCACGATCTGGAGCTGCCCGGTGGCCACCAGCGCCGGGACGTGCACGCCGTGCGCGGTCAGCCGGTCGGCGATCTCGGCCCGGGGCGCGCCGGGCGCGGAGTAGATGACCCGGTGGCCGTCGCGGGTGCCGGCGGCCACGTACCGGGCCACGGCGGCCGCGCACCGGGCGTCGTCGTCGAACGTCCAGCACACGTGGTCGCCGAGCCGGAGCTGGTCGACGGCGGTGGGGTCGGCCATCCGGTTACCCCCTCTGTCGGCGCGACGCGACGCGCGTGCCCGGCGGGGTGCACCTGAACGGACGCTCGCCCCGACGGTAGATGGTCCATCCGACGCGGGCAACAGTCCGAAGGTTCCACTCCGGTGGCGGTCCGGACAGGGCTCCGCCGCGCCGGGACGGGGAGTCCGGGCGCGGCGGAGGTCGGGCGGGTCAGGCCGGGGGCGGGCCCTCGATGTGCAGCTGCGGCACCCGGCGGTCCAACCAGGCCGGCAGCCACCAGTTGCGGTCGCCGAGCAGGTGCATCACGGCCGGGACGAGCAGCATCCGGACCAGGGTGGCGTCGATCAGGATGGCCGAGGCCATGCCCACGCCGATCACCTTGATGGGCACCTCGGGGGCCGGGACGAACGCGGCGAACACCGCGACCATGATGGCCGCCGCCGCCGTGATCACCCGGGCGGTGCCGGCGAGGCCGATCACGATGGACTCGCTGTTGCTCCGGGTCCGCAGCCAGGCCTCGCGCATCCGGCTGACCAGGAACACCTCGTAGTCCATCGACAGTCCGAACAGGACCGCGAAGGTGAGCACGGGCACGAACGCCGGCAGCGGGGTCGGGTTGTCGATCCCGATCAGCTGCCCGGCCCAGCCGCCGCGCAGCACGAGGGCGACGACCCCGTAGGCGGCGGCGACCGACAGCAGGTTCATCACGGCGGCCTTCAGGGCGACGGCCACGCTGCGGAAGGCCAGCAGGAGGAGCAGCATCGACACGATCACCACGCCGCCGACCAGCAGCGGGAGCCGTTTGACGATGTTGGCCGAGCTGTCGATGGCGGTCGCGGTCAACCCGCCGACGTGCACGGGGGTACCCGCCGCGGCGGTCGCCGGGATCACGTCCTCGCGCAGGGCCCGGACCAGGTCCTCGGTGGCCGTGTCCTGCGGCCCGGTCTTCGGGATGACGGTGAACACGGCCGAGCCGCCGTTCACCTGCACCGGGCTGACGGCCGCGATGCCGGGGGTGGTGCCCAGCTTCGTGACCAGGGCGTCGAGTGCGGCGGTGTCGCGGGACGCGGGCAGTTCCGCCACGAGGAGCAGCGGGCCGTTGGCGCCGGGGCCGAAGCTGGCGGCCACCGTGTCGTACGCGCGGCGGGTGGACCGGCCGTCCGGGTCGTTGCCCGCGTCGGGGAAGCCGAACCGGACGTCGAGGAACGGCGCGGCCAGGGCGAGCAGCACGACCACCCCGGCGAGCGCGGCGAGGACCCGGTGCCGTTCGACGTACCGGCTCCAGCGCAGCCAGCCGGGGCTGATCACGTTGGCGGCGCGGGCGGCCCTGCGGCGGGGCAGCGGGATCCGCAGCTTGTCGACGTTCTTGCCGAGGTAGCCGAGCAGCGCCGGGAACAGGGTCGCCGAGGCGGCCAGGACGACGAGGACGGACAGGATCGCCGCGAACGCCGCGCCCCGCATGAACGACAGCCCCATCGCGAACAGGCCCAGCATGCTGACGATGACCGTGATGCCGGCGACGAGCACCGACCGGCCGGCGGTGTCCAGGGTGGCGACGGTCGCGGCCTCCGGTTCCAGCCCCTCGGCGCGCCACTCGCGGAACCGGGTGACCAGGAGCAGGACGTAGTCGATGCCGACGCCGATGCCCATCATGGCCGCGAGCGACGTGGACCAGTCGGGTACCGGCATGACCGCGGCGACGATCGGGATGAGCAGGCTGCTGACCGCCAGTCCGGCGAGCGCGGTGAGCAGGGGCAGGCCGGCGGCGACGATCGAGCCGAAGGTGAGCAGCAGGATCAGCGCGGCGGCGACCATGCCGATCCCCTCGGAGCCGATCGCGCCCTGCTCGGCCATCTGGACGGCCTCGCCGCCGAGGCTGACGGTGAGCCCGCCGCCGGCCCCGTCGGCGAGGTCCAGGAGCCGGCGGGTGTCGGCCTTGGGCATGTCGGTGGGGTTGTCCACGTCGAGGACCAGCTTGGCGATGGCGGTCCTCCCCTCGGGGAGCGCCATCGCGCCGCGCGCCGGGTCCGGGGCCTCCGCACTCCGGACGTGCGGCACCTTGGCCATCTCGGCGAGCAGCGCGTCGACCCGCGCCTTGCCGGCCGGGGTCAGCAGGCTCTCCTCGGACGCCAGGACCACGCTGATCGTGTCGCCGGACTGGGCCGGGAAGTTCTTCGCGAACAGCTCCTGGGCGGCCCGGGAGTCCGAGCCCGGCGCGGTGTAGTCGGCGCTGTACTTGCCGCCGAACGCCGTGGACAGGCCGAACACGACCGCCAGGGTGAGCAGCCACAGCAGGACCGTGGTGCCCCGGCGCCGGTAGCTCCAGCCCGCGAGCCGGCCGAGGGGGCCGGGCGGGGGCGGTGGCGCGGTGGCCCCGTCTTGGGCTGCCCGGTCGTCGAGCAGGGGCTGGGCCATGGAGTCCTCCGGGGGGGGTAGTGAGGCCACGTCAATTGAGTTACGCCTCATAACTGTTACGATGTGCCGTAACCTTGTCAAGCGGCCGCCCGACGATGTGGCCCGCACCACTACCGAATCGGAACGGAGGCCACATGTCCGCCCACAGCACCGCCGCCGAGCGGGCCGCCGGCCTGGCCGAGCCACCCAACCGCCGGCAGCGCGCCCGCGCCGCGACCCTCGACGAGATCAAGCAGACGGCCCTGGACCTGATGCGCGAACAGGGCACGGTCGACGTCCGGTTCACCGACATCGCCCGGGCGATGGGCCTGACCCCGCCCGCGCTGTACCGGTACTTCGCCGACCGCGACGAGCTGCTCACCGCGATGGTCACCGACTCCTTCGTGGACCTCGGCAGCACGCTCGCCGAGGCGCGGGAGTCCGTGGCGCCGGAGGACCTGGGCGGCCGGTTCGTGGCCACCTGCGCGGCGTACCGGACCTGGGCGGCGGCCAGCCCGCAGCGCTTCTCCCTGATCTTCGGCGTGCCCGTGCCGGGGTACGCGGCCCCGGTCGACGGCCCCACCACCGACGCCGCCCAGCGCGCCATGGCCAACCTGGCAGGCCTGGTCCTGGCGAACCAGCAGGGCGGGCGGCTCGGCGCGCCCCTGGTCGGCGACGTGAGCGCCGCGTTCACCGCGTTCGCGACCCACAAGCTGGAGGAGTACGCCGACGCGATCAGCCCGGCCACCTACCAGGCGATGCTGCTGGCCTGGTCGGCGCTGCACGGGTTCGTGTCCCTGGAGGCCAACGGGCAGTTCGGCTGGATGGAGCCGGTGCTGCGCGACGAGCTGTTCCGGGCGCAGGTGCGGGTCGCGGCGGTCATCCTCGGACTGAACCCGCCGGACTAGGGCGACCCGTACCCGGAAAAGGGCTCTAGATCTGGTTCGCCAGGCCCGGGTAGTGCGTGACGTAACCGTGGTCGTCGATGGCGAGTTCGGCGGTGAAGCCGAGCGAGGTGTAGCCGATCCGGCCCGCGCCGAGCACCGTGTAGGTCTGCTCGTGCGGGTAGATCTCCAGGGTCGGCACCCGGACGAACGCCATGGTCAGCTTGTGTTTCGTGCCGATCTGCGCGGACAGCAGGTCGAGCCGGCGGATCGGCAGCGTGTTCGTCAGCGGGCACAGCCCGAGGTCGACGTCCACCGCCTCCTCCAGCCGGTCGGCGTCCTCGATGCCGGGCAGCGAGCCGTCGAGCCGGCCCTCCTCCCCCGTGGCCACCCGCCACCGGCCGGCCGCGTGTTCGAGGCGGGCGGTGCGCCGCCAACCGACCCCGGTGACGTCGACATCCAGCCGCCGGGTGCGCCACAGCTCGTCGGTGGCCAGCGAGTACCGCACCGTGTAGGGGGTCCCGCCGCCCACCACCGCCGTCCCCTCGGCGGTGAGGCCGGCGTGCTCGCGGAACAGTGCCAGCTCGGTGCCGGGCGGCTCGATGCGCTGCCACGCGCGGCTGGTCGGGTACACCGTCATGGCCTCGACCATAGCGGGACAGAGGCGCCGGCACCCGAACAACGCGCGTTCATGTACGTGTACGCCGTGCCAGATTCTGAACGGTAGTTGACCGGTTGGCATCGAGACCCTTGACTGTAAGAAACCTTGCCTATCCCGGAGGTACCCGTGCCCCGAATCCGTGCGCCCTGGCTCGCGACGGCGGCGGTCGCGTCCGTCGCGGTCCTCGCAGCGGCCCCCCTCGCCCTGTCCGCCCCGACCACCCCGGGCGCCGCCCCCGGCCTGAACCTGTCCGCCGCCAACCGCCGCGCCCCGGTCACGGGCCTGTACGACTGGAGCCACGCCGGCTACCGGGGCGGCGCGGACCTGCCCGGCACCGGCGACATCAACCCGGCCGCCGCCTGCCAGATCACCCCCGCCGAACTGGCCCAGCTCGGGGCCACCCCCGGGGACGGCGTGGACGACACGGCAGGCATCCAGGCCGCGATCGACGCGGTGAAGGCGAACTGCTCCCCGAGCGCCTCGTACTCCACACTGAGCCTGATCTCGTTGCCCTCCGGCGTGCTCAACGTATCCCGGGAGCTGCACGTCGACGCCGACTACCTGGTGATCCGGGGCACCGGGGCCGACACCCGGATCGTCTACCGGCCCGACGCGAACACCCGCTACGACACCCTCACCCCCGACGGCTCCAACTGGGACCAGGACACCATGGTGTCCGGGCAGGGCAAGGGCGGCTGGCTGTGGCCCGGCCGGGGCCTGTTCCGGGTCCAGTCCCGGGGCGTGCACACCGCCTACGCGTCCGACTACGCCGCCGCGCCCGCCAACCGCAAGGACATCTTCGAGGGCACCGTCAACGTGCACTGGAAGGTCGGCGTGAAGCTGCGCGACAAGCCCGGCGACCCCGGGTTCGCGGGCCGCACCGGCGACACCGTCGTGCACCTGGCCAGCAGCGGCTCCCTCGCCGCGCTGGTCCCGGGCGGGCTGGTCAACATCCGGGCCGCGAACTCGACGAAGTTCTACGAGCAGCAGCAGGCCCTGCCCACCGACCGGCCGTTGCAGAACCTGCACATGCGCCAGCAGCTGTTCACGATCGCCGCCGTCGACGCGACCGGCCGCACGATCACCCTCGACAAGCCCCTCGAGTACGACGTCCCGGTCACCTCCGTGTCCGACGGCTCCGCCCCGATCGAGGGCGCCGCCTACGAGTCCAAGGCCTCGCCCATCGTGGACCCGGTCCTCGGCGTCGGCTTCGAGAACCTCAGCCTCACCCAGGACGAGCCCGGGCTCAACCGCGCCGACGCCGTGCACAACTACGGCAACATGGACCCCGCCGGGGAGATGCACGGCATCGTCTTCAAATGGGCCGCGAACTCGTGGGTACGGGGCGTCCGCGCCGAGATGACCGGCTCGCACCCCATCGTCACCGAGGAGGCGAAGAACCTCCAGATCGTCGACAACTCCCTCGACGGCGCCTGGAACAAGGGCAAGGGCGGCAACGGGTACTTCCGGGGCTCCCGGGTCTGGGACTCCCTGTACGCGGGCAACACGTCGCGCAACCTGCGGCACTTCACCTTCCAGTGGTCCGCGTCCGGCAACGTCGTGATCGGCAACGACCTCGACTCCGACCTCAACCTGCACGGCGGCTGGGAACGCAACAACCTGTTCGAGCTGAACACGGTCCGGGTGCCCTACGCCCACCGGTCCGGCAGCTGTACGGCCAACTGCGGCGAGGAGGGCGGCGGGGCCCCCGACGACTCGAACTGGTTCCCGATCTGGTGGGGCGCCGGGAAGAAGGCCGTCAAGTGGTCCGGGGCGTCCGGGCCGCGCAACGTGTTCTTCAACAACGCGATGACCAAGCAGCTCGGCTCCGACAGCGCGCCCTACGGGGACTACTACGCCGACCGGCACCGGGTGTACCAGTTCGGCTGGAACGGCACCGGGTACCAGCACCTGGATGTCGCCGGCGCGCCCATCGCGGACTGGGCGCAGAACGAGCAGCGCGACTACGCGGGCGGGCACGGGGTGGACGCGACCCGGACGGACCCGGGGGCCTCGCTGTTCCTGAAGTCGGTCGGCGCGCCCCCGACCTCCGCACCCCCGACCACCGGGCCGCCCACCTCGGCGCCGCCCTCGTCGGCGCCGCCCTCGTCCGCGCCGCCGACCAGCCGGCCGCCGACGTCCGCTCCGCCGAGCACTCCCCCGACCGGCGGGCTGACCGCGACGTTCGCCCAGACGTCGGTGTGGGGCAACGGGTACGGCGCGACGTACACGCTGCGCAATCCCGGGACGGCGGCCGTCACCGGGTGGGTGGTCGAGTTCGACCTGCCGGCCGGGTCGACGGTGTCGAGTGCGTGGAGCGCGACCATGACCCGGACCGGTCAGCACTACCGGTTCGTGAACCTGGGCTGGAACGCGACCGTCAAGCCCGGCGGGACGGCCAGCTTCGGATTCAACGTGGCCGGGCTCGGCGTGCCCGCACGCTGCACCGTGAACGGGACCGCCTGCTGAGACCGCGTTCCCGGGGGTGACCGTGCCGGCGCCCCCGGGAACGCCCCGGCTCCGGGCGGCCCGATTACCCCGGTCGGCACCCGGGTCCGGGCGGCGCCGGACCCCGTCAGACCCGGAAGGCCAGGTTCACGATCACGAAGATGTACACCAGGGTCGCCACCGAACCGACGCCCACCACCACCCCGGGATGCGTCTGGAGCCACGGCATCCGTACCCCCGGGAAGGTCTGTCGCAGGTTCTCCCACCGCACGGTCTCCGGCTCGGCCACCGGCACCGCGAGCCGGCGCAGCAGCCGCCCGAACTCCTCCGCCCGCCACAGCCGGGTGTCCAGCACGAACGGCCGCGCGTGGCTGGTCGTCAGCACCAGCCGGCCAGGGCGGACCCCGTCGGTGCCGACCTTCACCGCCACCGGGTACAGCCCCGTGACGTCGTCCATCGGCACGACCAGGACCGGCCAGCGCCAGGCGTTGCGGACCGTCATCCGCTCGCCGTCGAGGATGATCCGCGCGTTGAGCCGGCGCAGGACGAGCAGGCCGCCGACCCACAGCAGCGGCAGACCGAGGCCGAGCACGGTCCCGATCAGGGCGCCGTTGACGCCGGCGCCCTCGTCGGTCCGGCCGCCGGCGAGCATCCGGAAGAAGAACAGCACCATCCCGATCAGCAGGAACGGCGCGAGGACGACCAGGCGGGCCACGTAGACCCGGTTGTCGGGAAGGACCCACAGGGGGGCGGTGGACCGCCGGCCGGTTGCCATCCGCCCAGCATTCCATACTGGACTGACCGGATGACCCCGTTGAAACCGGCGGAACCGGCCGCCGCCCGACCTCCGCGCCGGACCGGCTCGGCACCCCGCCCCGGACGCGCGAGGGCCCGCGACCTGGCATGGTCGCGGGCCCCCTCACCGGTGCTCTACCTCAGGCCGTAGGCCCGTTCGATCCGCTCCGTGAACGTGTTGCCCGCCGCGTCGGTCACCGTGAACCGCAGCGACACGAACTTCCCGCCGCTCCGCTTCGGGTGCTCGACGGTGGCCGTCCACGCCGTGCCCCGGCCGCCGACCTTCGCCGGCTTCCAGGTCGCGCCGTCGTCGTAGGACACCTCGGCGGTGAGCTTCTTCACGGCCGAGGCCGCCGCGCCCTTCTCCCGCTCCACCGCCACCGGGATGGTGAAGGAGCCGGCCGGCGCGCGGTTCTCCGCGTCCAGCGCCGGGGTCAGCCGCACGGCCTGCATCGACAGCGGCGCGACGGTGTCACCCTTGCCCGTCTTCGACGTGAAGGTCCACTCCGCCTTGTACGAGGTCGACAGCCGCGAGTCGCCCGGATCGGCCATGTGCGCGACGACGACCTTGTAGTTCGCCTCGGTCGGGTCCGGGGGCAGCTGGATGCCCCAGGGGGTGTACCGCCCGGCGTAGATCCGCTCGCCGTTGCGGTAGATCACGAGCTTGGTGAGGAAGTTGTCGTGCTCGGCGACCAGGTGCTCGCGGACACCGTTGGCGCCCAGCTGCATGCCCAGCCAGAGGGTGTCGCCGACCCGCCGGTTCCCGGCGATCTCGGGGTCGAGACCGACCGCGAACACGGCCCCGTTCCACACCTCGGACTGCTTCCTGCCCGCCTTGAACACGCGCGGGTTGCCGATCGTCAGCCGGTCGAAGTTGTTCCACGAGTCCGGCGGCGAGTGCAGCTGCATGAACGTCGGCGCCCAGCTCAGGGCCGAGTGCGTCGAGTAGTAGTCGGTCCGGGTGAACGGCAGCGGGAAGTCGCCGACCGTGTCGTTGAACCGGCCCACGTCGCGGCCGTACAGCAGCGGGTTGACCGAGTGCGTGCCCAGGTGCTCGTCCGCGGTCGACGCGAAGGTGGTGTCCACTTTGGCCAGCTCCGAGGCGCTGGGCCGGTAGCCGCCGCCGTCGGCCGGCACCTTGCCGGGGACGACCCGGGACAGGTGGTAGACGTACGGGCTGGCGTCGAACGTGCCGTCGCCCTTCGGCTTCGCCCACTGGGTGAAGTTCTGGTAGACGAACTGGTTGCTGCCCGTTCCCACGCTCGGCAGGACGTAGAGCCCCTCGATCGTGGTGCCGCCGATCGCGGACCGCTGGTCGAGCGCCGTGACGTAGTCCTGGCCGGAGGTGAGCTGCACCGTGCCGACCGTGAAGCTGGCGATCCGCGCGGAACGGTCCGGCGCGCTGTTCACGATGGCCTTGCCCTTGCGCGCGTCGAACAGCAGCATCCGGTCGGCCTTCAGGTCGAACTCGGGCTCCGCGCCCAGGGTGAGGTCCTGGAGGTCGGGGTCACCGGCGCGCGGCGAGCCCATCACGGCCGAGGCGGTGAACTTGCCGGCGTGCAGCCGGACCCGGTAGGTGTGCCCGTCGAGGCGGCCGAAGTAGGTGCGCTGCCGCTCGATGTCGTACACCCGCAGGTCCACCGCGTCGGGGACGCCCCCGGTGCGGCTGATCAGGTTGACGGCGAGGTCGTAGCTCTCCTCCTCCAGCTGCACGCCCACGGCGGTGCGGACGACGGTCTTGCCGTCGGTGGAGCGGGCGATGACGGTGCCGCTGTAGATGTTCGGCGTGCCGATCTTCGAGTCGACCTTGACCGTGGTCTTCGCGGTGCCGCCGGCCGGAACCGTCAGCTGGGTCGCGCCGAGGACGAACAGGCCGGCCGGGGCGGGCTTGCCCTTGCCGTCGAGCTCGACCTGGCTGAGCTGGAGGGTGACCGGCTTGTCGCTGTCGTTGCGGTACGTCAGGTTCTTCACCATCGGCGCGTTCGACTTGTACGGCCAGCGCACCATGCCGAAGCTCAGCGACGCCGGCTCCTGGACGACCTGCTGGCTGACCGCGCGGGCCACGTCGACCCGGCCGGCGCCCTGGATGAACGCCCCGAGCTCGGCGGCGGGGTTGGTCGAGCCCATCAGCTGGGCCTTGAGCTGCGCGGGGGTCCAGGTCGGGTGCTGCTGGGCCAGGATCGCGGCGGACCCGGTCACGTGCGGCGTCGCCATGGACGTACCGGACATCTCGGTGTAGTTTTCCTGGTCCTCGAACGGCTCGCCGGTCCCGGCCGCGCGGGCCGCGACGATGCCGACGCCCGGGGCGACCAGGTCGGGCTTGATGGCCCCGTCCCGGCGGCGCGGGCCGGTGCTGCTGTAGCCCCACACCACGTCGTTGGCGGTGGGCAGGGTCGCGCCGACGGCCAGGGCGCTGTCCGCGGTGGCCGGCGAGATGACCGAGTCGCGGCCGTAGTTGCCGGCGGCGGCGACGACCAGGGTGCCGTACTGCGCCGTGATCGCGTCCACGAACTGCTCGACGACATCGTTGTCGGGGGCGTCGGGGTTGCCGAGGCTCAGGTTGATGACCTTCGCCCCGTGGGTCGCGGCCCAGGACAGGCCCGCGATCACGCTGGAGTCGGTGCACTCGCCGTCGGTGGTGCACACCTTGCCGACCAGCAGCTTCGCGCCGGGGGCGACCCCGGTGAACCGGCCGGCGGACGCCGAACCCGAACCGGCGATCGTGGACGCGACGTGGGTGCCGTGCCCGTTGTGGTCGACGGCGTCGGCGTCCGGGGTGAAGTTCGCCGACTCCAGTACCCGGCCGGCGAGGTCGGGGTGGGTCGGGTCGTAGCCGGAGTCCAGGACGGCGACCTTGACCCCGTCACCGGTCCAACCGGCGGCCCACGCGGCCGGCGCGCCGATCCGGGCCACGCTCCGGTCGAGCTGCAGCTTGGACTTCCCGTCGAGCCAGACCTTGGCGATCGGCGCGTCGAGGGCGCGCAGGGTGCCCTTGCCGGGCGTCAGGCTCCGCCACACGTCGGCGGCCTTCGCCCGCGGCTGGGACATCGCGACCAGGTCCATGGCGCCGAGGTCGCGCACGCCGGTCGCCCCGGTCGCGGCGAAGCCGTTGGCCCGGACCCCGTTCTTCTGGTACTGCACCAGCAGCGGCAGCTCCGCGCGCGCCGCGTCGTCGTAGCCGGTCGCGACGAGGGCCGTCACGTCGAACAGCCGGGGGTCGAGCCGGCCCTGGGCGAGCATCGGCATCGCGTCGGTGGGCAGCACCGTCCAGCCCTTGGGGCCGCGCTGCCGGAGGAAGGTCACCTTGTCCCGGCCGGGCCCGGGCACGATCTCGGCGGGCGCGAACCCGTCCTTGCCGGAGCGCATGGTCACGCGGTCGCCGGTCACGAGGGTGACCTGCTTCGGCGGCTGGTAGGTCTGCGGCGCGCCGGCGGGGGCGGGGGCGGCGGGCTCGGCGGCGGCGGGGAGGGCGCCGAACGTGCTGAGCGCGGTGCCGAGTGCCACCCCGGCCACGAGGAGTAACCGGCGTCGGGACTGCGGGGACGGGGCCTGGGAGGCTGGCCGTGGATGCGGTTCGTTGAGCATTCCGTCTCCAAAGGGGGGTCGGTCGTGTGCTCTTTCTAGCCGCGCCCCGGACGATCGGCCAGGTGTGACCCCTGTCCGGTTGCGGCCCGCGCCGGAACCGGCCATGATCAAACACAATGGGAACCAGCAGCGGGGACGAGCTCGTCTTCGGCGCCGTGGGCGTCGCACCCTTCGACGAGCGGGTCTACCGCACCGTCCTGGCGGGTCCGCCGGTGACGGTGCGTGACCTGGCGACCCGGACCGGGTCGGGAATCGACAAGCTTCAGGCGGCCCTCGCGCGCCTCCGGGGATACGGGCTGGTCAGCCGCCTGTCCGGCCGGCCGCCCCGGTGGACGGCCGTCAGTCCGACCACGGCCGTGGCGGCCCTGGTCCGCAACGCGCACGAGGACCTCAGCCGGGTCACGGACACCGCCGCCGAACTCGAGGCGGTGTACCGGGCCATCGGCCAGGCCGCCCGCCCCGGCGAGGGCGTCGAACTCCTCACCAGCGCCGACGAGCTGGGCCGGTGGTTCGTCCGGCTCCAGCAGGAGGCCACCGAGGAGATCATGAGCCTGGACCGGCCGCCGTACGTGCTGGACCACAGCAACCCCCTCGAACACATGCTGCTCGGCCGCGGCGTGCGGTACCGGGCCATCTACGACCCGTCGGCGTTCGAGATCCCCGGCATCCTCGACGACGTGACCGGGCTGGCCCGCGCGGGCGAGGAGGCCCGGGTCCTCGCCGGCATCCCCGTGAAGATGGCCGTCGCCGACCGCAAGCTGGCCCTGCTGCCGCTGCACCTGGACCCGCCGATCACCCGCAGCGTCGTCATCCGGGGCACCACCCTGGTCGCGGCCCTGGTCAGCCTGTTCGAGCGGCTCTGGGACCAGGCGGTGCCGCTCACCGCGTCCGGGCCGGCGGACACCGATCCGTTGGACGCCGAGGACCGGCGGATCCTGCTCCTGCTGCTGTCCGGGCTCAAGGACGAGGCCATCGCGCGCCAGCTCGGGACGAGTACCCGGAGCCTGCGGCGCCGGATGCGGGTGCTGCTCGACGCGCTGGGGGCGGAGAACCGGTTCCAGGCGGGGGTGCAGGCGGTGCGGCGCGGGTGGGTGTGACCGGAACCGGCGCGCCGGACCGGGTCCAGCGGTGCGCGGGGCCTACCGCTTCGTGATGCTCCGCCGGGTGCCGTCCAGGTCGACACCCAGCAGGGTGGCGACGATCAGCGTGGCCACCCCGAGCGTGATCGCCGCGTCGGCGACGTTGAACGCCGGGAAGTACTGCGCGTTCGGCCCGAACACCGACACGAAGTCGACCACGTGCCCGCGCAGGAACCCGGGTGCGCGGAACAGCCGGTCGCCGAGGTTGCCGATCGTGCCGCCCAGCAGCAGGCCGAGCCCGACCGCCCAGGACACCGACCGCAGCCGGGACGCCATCCGCACGATCACCACGACGGCCACCACCGCGACCAGGGCGAACACGTAGGTCATGCCGCTGGCCATCCCGAACGCGGCGCCGGGGTTGCGGATCAGCGTGAAGTACACCAGGCCGCCGAGGAACCGGGGCTCGTCGCCCGGAGCGAGGTTGGCCACCACCAGCACCTTGGACAGGATGTCGAAGGCGGCGGCCGCGAGGGCCACCCCGGCCAGCAGCCCCACCCTGCGGCGCGCGGTCGGGACGGCGGGCGGGGCGGGGTCGCTGGTCGTCATCAGCGGAGTGTGTCAGGTCCGGCCGCCGACCCGTTCCCCCGGTGTCGACGCGGCCACCGGGAGGCCGGTCGGGAGCGGGCGCAGTCGGCCGGTGCCGAGGATCCAGACGCACAGCACGGCCATCGGCACCGAGGCGAACACGTTGACCAGCGTCGGGTCCAGTTCGACCCCGTCGCGGGTGAGCAGCGCGCCCGACAGCAGGAACAGCACCATGTTGTTCCCGGCGTGCGCCAGGCTCGGTACCCACACGCTGGCGCCGCGCTGCCGGAGCCAGGCCAGGATGATCTCCTGGAGGACGAACGACACCGTCCAGCTGGTCAGTCCGAGCACCACGTTCGGGAAGTGCACATAGCCGAGGAACGCCAGCGGGTAGTGCCACACCGCCCAGATCAGCCCGGTGACCACCACCGAGGCGACCGGCCGGGCGGGGAACAGCCGGAGGCGCAGGTAGCTGGTCCAGCCGAACTCCTCGCCCCAGTAGACCGGGGCCAGCAGGGGCAGCAGCGCCAGCAGGACGAGGATGACGGCCCAGCCGGGTACCCCGTCGACGAGCCGGTCCAGCGCCGACCAGTCCGGGATCCGCACCCCGGACGCGCCCGCGACCGCCACGGTGCCCAGGACGAAGAACAACGGCCCGAACCACGCCATCAGGTACGAGGTCCACGCCGGCCGGACCCGCAGCGCCAGCCCCGCGTCGGCGAAGCCCTCCCGGGTCACCCACCGGCGCACCACCACGGCCGCGATCGCCGGGGCGAAGGCCATCGGGAGCTGGACGCGCGGGTCGGCCAGGGACAGCCCCCACAGCAGTCGGGCGGCGAACATGGACGCCCAGGCGAGCCCGAAGGCCAGTACCAGAAAAGTCAGGACGCCCTTGACCTTCGGTGTCACCGCAAGTTCCCCTCTCGTGTCGGAGAGGCCAGGAAAGCACCCGGTGAGCTGCCGGAACCCGACCGCCAGCCACCGTCGTGCGGGTATGGCGGGCCATACCCGGGGACTATGGGCGGACCGGTGGGACGCGCCGCCCGGGCTGACTAGCGTGGGTCCGGTGACGATCTCCACGGCGCTCTCGGCGCTGACCCGACGCTCCTACCTCCGCACCGGCTGGCCCTGGCGGTCCCTCGGCTACCTGATCAGCACCCCGCTGCCGGCCGCCGTCGTCGCGGTGCCGCTGTCCGTGCTCGGCATGCCCTGGATGCTCGCCGCCGGCGGGGTGTCCTCCGACAGCCCGCACGCCACCCTCCCGAACCTGGCGATCCTGATCGTCACCGGCACGGTGCTGATGGGGGTGTTCGGCCCGCTGGTCGCGCTCCCGCTGGCCACCGTGGAACGCCGCCGGCTCGCGCTGGTCGACGTGCGCCCGGTGCCGTCCCCGCACCGCCGGCCGCCGGCCGTGGGACCCTGGTCCTGGCTGGTCACCCGCTACACCGAGCCGGCGACCTGGCGCGCCGTCGCCTACGCGGTACTCCTCGTGACCGTCGCCCCGGTGGTCTACGGGGCCGTCGGGCTCGTGACGTTCCTGATCGTGGCCCTGGCCGCCAGCCCGCTCCTGCTCGGCTCGGGTTCGATCTCCCTCGGGTTCGGCCAGGCCGACACCGTCCCCGAGACCCTGCCGTACTGCGCCGTCGGTCTCCTGCTGCTGGTGGCGGTCCCCTACCTCTTCGGCCTGCTCGCCGGGGCGCACGGCGCACTCGCCCGCGCCCTGCTCGCCGGCTCCGCCGACACCGGCCTGCACGCCGAACTCGTCGAGGTGTCCCGCTCCCGGGCCCGGCTCGTCGACGCGTTCGAGGCCGAGCGCCGCCGGATCGAACGCGACCTGCACGACGGCGCCCAGCAGCGGCTCGTCGGCCTCACCCTGCACCTCGGGATCGCCCGGGTCCGCACCCCCGCCGACTCCCCCGCCTACCCGCACGTCACCCAGGCCCACGACCAGGCCAAACAGCTGATGGACGAGCTGCGTGACCTGATCAGGGGCATCCATCCCCGGGTACTGACCGACCGGGGCCTGCCCGCCGCGCTCGGCGAGCTGGCCGACTCCTCCCCGATGCCCGTCGAGGTCGACGCCGCGCTCCCCGGCCGGCTGCCCGCCGCCGTCGAGGGCACCGCGTACTTCGTGGTCGCCGAGGCGCTCGCCAACGTGGCCCGGCACAGCGGCGCGACCGGCGCCCGGGTGTACGCCGCCCGGGGCGCCGACCGGCTCGCCGTCGAGATCCACGACGACGGCCGGGGCGGGGCCGACCCGGCGCGCGGCTCCGGACTCACGGGCCTCGCCGACCGGGCCGCCGCGGTGGGCGGCAGACTGTACGTGTCCAGCCCGGTCGGCGGTCCGACCCTCGTCCGCGTGGAGCTGCCGTGCCCGTCCGCGTAGTCCTCGCCGAGGACGGTGTCCTGCTCCGCGAGGGGCTCGCCGGCCTGCTCACCGCGTACGGCTTCACCGTCGTGGCCGCCGTGGGCGACGGGGAGGCCCTGGTCGCCGCCGTCGCCGAGCACCTCCCCGACCTGGTGGTCACCGACATCCGGATGCCGCCCGGGTTCACCGACGAGGGGCTGCGGGCGGCCGTCGAGCTGCGGCGGCGGTATCCGGAGCTGGCCGTGGTCGCGCTCAGCCAGTACGTCGAGCGCAGTTACGCCGCCGACCTGCTGGACTCCGGCGACGGGCGGCGGATCGGGTACCTCCTGAAGGACCGGGTCGTCGACGTCGAGGAGTTCATCGGGTCCCTGCGCCAGGTCGTGGACGGCGGGACCGTGGTGGACCCGCAGGTCGTGCGGCAGCTGGTCCGGCGGCGGCGGGATCCGCTGTCGACGCTGTCGGAGCGGGAGCGCGAGGTGCTGGCGCTGATCGCGGAGGGGCACTCCAACGGGGCCATCGCCCGGCTGCTGGTGGTGTCGGAGGTGACCGTGGGCAAGCATGTCGGGAACATCTTCGCGAAGTTGACGCTGCCACCGGCGGCGGACGGGCACCGGCGGGTGCTGGCGGTGCTGGCGTATCTGCGGGGCGGGGAGTAGAGGGGTACCGGGCGCGGTAGCCCTTCTCGGCCCGGCGCGGACGGCCGCGTTCCGGGCGGCCCGACCCCGGAGGCGACCTGGCCGCGTGCGGCATGATGAGGCGGTGACCGAGCCCGTCCCCGTGTCCGCCAGTCCCGCCGAGCGGGTCCGGGCCGCCTGCGCCCGGTGGGGCGAGCCCGAGGTCGTCGACCGGTGCGCGGACCTGCTGCGGGGCGTACCCGCCGACGATGTCGACCTGATCCTGCACCTGGGCGGACGCGGCGCCGACAACCTCCTCGCGTCGGACGCGCTCGTCTACTGGCCCGCCGTGTGGGCCGCCCGGGCCCTGCTCTACGCGTGGCGCCCGGCCGCCGGGCCGGCCGTCGTGGGCGCGCTCGGGCACGGGGCCTGGCGGGTCCGCGAGATGGCGGCCAAGGTGTGCGCGCTCCGCGAACTCGGCGAGGCGGCCGAACCGCTCGCCGTCGCGCTGGGCGATCCGGTGCCCCGGGTCCGCGCCGCCGCGTGCCGGGCGCTCGGCGCGGTCGGGGAGGCCGAGCACGCCGAGGGGCTGCGGGAGCTCCTCGACGACCCCGATCCGGAGGTACGCCGCCGCGCCGAGCAGGCCCTCGACCGCCTGTCCCGCCGGCTCGACCGGGACCTGTAGGGCTACGCCCGCACGAAGCGCCGGTCCCGTTCCGCCAGCCGCGCCCGGGGTCCGGCCGCCCGCAGCACGACGTCGAGCACCCGGTCGACGTCCGCCGCGTACGCGTGGCTGAACCAGGCCATGTTCGCCTCCACCACGGCCCAGCGCGGCTCCCGCCCGGCGACGAGCCCGACATCCACCACCACGGCACCCGGCAGCGACCCGGCGTGCCCGTCGAGCAGCCCGGCCGCGAACGCGGACACGTCGGCCCGACGCGCGCTGTGTTCCAGCGGCACCGGGTCGAGCTGCCCGAACGTCAGGTACCGGCTCGCCGTGTGCACCCGGCCGTCGAGGACGAACAGCCGGTACTCCACGACGAACCGCACCACCTCCGCGACCAGTACCACGGTGTCGGGGTCGCCGTCGGGCAGATGGGAGCCGTCCGGGTACACCTTCGCGGCCAGGCCCTTCTCCCGGGGCTGCTTCACGAACGCCGGGCCGGTCAGCCCCCGGGCCTCGCCGAGCGTGGCGAGCCACACGTCCCGCCCCCGGTACCGGAGCGGCAGTCCCGGCAGCCAGTCGTCGGTGGGTTCGACCGGCGCGACGTCGAGGGCTCCCGCCACGGCGGCCGTGAAGCGCGGGCCCGCGTAGAGGTGCGCCGGGCCGCGCACCGTGCCGGGTACCGACGGGCCGGCGAGCCGGGTCACGGTCAGGCCCCGCGCGGCGGCGGCGTCGGCGAGGAGTTCCCCGGTGCTGTTGACGCGGTCGGGCAGGACGAACAGGTCGGTACTCACGTCTCGATCCTCCCGGACCGGGCCAGCGGTTTACGGCCGGCGGGGCGGCCCGCTGCCCTTGACTGTGGGTGGCGGATCGACTACAACCGATACTCGTGTCCGAATTCCGGCACCCTGTCCCCGGGAGGACCTCCGTGCCCCACACCCCAGTCCGTCTGAGCCGGGCGGTCGCGCACCTCGCGACGGTCGTGCTGGCCACCGGGGCGCTGGTCGCCGTCGGCGCCGGTCCCGCGCTCGCCGCCGGAGACCCGAAGCCGCCGAAGACGACGCACGGCCCGTGCCGGTACACGGAGACGCCCGACGAGCCGCCCGCCCGGCGCGTGGGGCTGCCGCCCGACCCGCGCCGCACCCCGGCCCGCGGCACCGTGGACGCCGAGCTGCGCACCAACCACGGCGACATCACCGTGGTCCTCGACCGGGCCCAGGCGCCCTGCACCGTGCAGAGTTTCCTGCACCTCGTCGAGCACCGGTTCTACGACCGGTCGCCGTGCCACCGGCTGACCACGTACGGCACGCTCAAGGTGCTGCAGTGCGGCGATCCGTCGGGGACGGGCGAGGGCGGTCCGGGGTACAAGTACAAGGACGAGCTGCCCACGAACCTGCCGCCCGCGCCGAACGACCCGACCGGCCAGCGCCGGATCTACCCGCGCGGCACCCTGGCCATGGCCAACGCCGGCCCGGACACCAACGGCAGCCAGTTCTTCCTGGTGTACGCCGACTCCGTCCTCCGGCCGAACTACACGGTCTTCGGCCACGTGGACGAGCGCGGCATGCGGGCGCTGGACACGATCGCGGCCGGCGGCGTGCAGCCGACCCCGGAGGACCCGGCCCCGCTGGACGGCCCGCCGGCCCTGGCGACGACGATCAGCCGCGCGAAGGCGCACTGCTAGCCGCGGCCGATCCGCAGCGGGCCGACCTCGGCCCGGCGGGCAGGTACCACCCGGCAGCGAGTGAAGGGCAGACGACATGACCCTGATCGACCCCCCGACCCGCCCGACCCCCACCCGCAAGGCACGGCGCATCAGGATCCTGCGCAACGTGCGCCAACTGCGCAACCACCCCCGCGAGTTCTTCGCCGCGATCGGCCGCCAGATCCCCCGGGGCGAGATCGGGGTGATCCGGCTCGGCCCCGTCCGCGCGCTGCTGGTGACCCGGCCCGAGCACGCCCGGCAGGTGTTCGTCGACCAGAAGGACCGGTACGGCAGGTACGGCATGATGTGGACCCCGCTGACGGCCCTCAACGGGGACGGGCTGGCGGGCGAGGGCCCCCTGCACGCCCGTAGCCGGGCGCTGATCGCGCCGCTGTTCGGGCCGGCCCGGATCGCCCGGATCACCGAGCACATGTCCACGGCGGTCGACCAGGCGGTGACCGAGCTCGGCGCGCGGGCCGGAGGGGGCGTGGTCCGGGGCGAGCGCGAGGTGCGCCGGATCGCGTACCGCGCGCTGCTGCGGGCGTTCTTCGGGGACCGGATCTCGATCGAGGACGCCGACGACCTGGGCGACGCCATCGCCGACGCGTTCGCCGCGCTCAACTCGCGGATGCTGATGCCGTTCGTGCCGCGCGGCGTGCCCATGCCCGGGGACCGGCGGTTCGCGCGGGCGGTGGCGATGGTGGACCGGATCATGTACCCGCTCGTGGACGCGGCGATGGCGGCGGCGGCCGCCGCGCCGCCGGCCGGGCCGAACTCGGCGACGACCTTCGAGGGCGGGGACATCATCACCTGGTTGGCGGCCGACAACCACCAGCTGGACGTGCCGCTGTCCCGGAAGGAGATCAGGGACAACCTGACCACGTTGTTCGTCGGCGGGTCGGAGACGACCGCCGTGGCGCTCGCCTGGCTGCTGATCACGCTGGAGGGCCACCCCGAGGTCGCCGCGCGGATCGGCGAGGAGGTGCGCCGGGTCGTCGGCACCGACGTGCCCGAAGCCCGCCACCTGGAGTCGCTCACCTACACGAAGCAGGCGTACCGCGAGATCCTGAGGGTCTACCCCGGAGGGTGGGTCCTGCCCCGCACCGCGGTCGAGCACGACACGCTCGGCGGTGTCGCCGTCGAGCCCGGGGACACCATCATCATGAGCCAGTGGCTCGGCCACCGGATCGAGGACGTCTGGCCCGACGCCGAGACCTTCGACCCGGAGCGGTGGAATCCCGACAACGAGGCCGAGAGCACCCGCCGGCTGCTCACGTTCGGGGGCGGCGCGCACCTGTGTCTCGGCAGGTTCCTCACGGTCGCCGAGGCGCAGCTGATCCTCGCCCGGATCTACCGCGACTACGTCCCGACGGTGACCAACGCCGCCACCGTCGAGCTGCGCGGCGAGATCTCGATCCGGCCCGGACGCATCGACCTGGTCCTCACGCCGCGCCCGTAGGCCACGCGCTGTGCCCCGTCGAACCGGCGGGGCACAGCCGGGTCCGGGCGGTCCGGGCACGGGCCGGCCGGAGCACGGTCCGGGACCGGGGCCGGGCCGGTCGAGGCGGTGGCCCGGCACGGCACCGGGGCGGGCGTGGGACAGTGGGGGCGTGCTCCGGGTACTCACTCCCCCGGCCGGCTACCACCTCGCCGGCTCCGTCGGCCCGCTCTCCATGGGCCGCCACGACCCGTGCGCCCGCTTCGTCGCCGGCACGTTCTGGTGGACGGCCCGCACCCCGGACGGCCCCGCCACGCTGTCCCTGACCAGGGTCGGCGCCGACCTGCACGCGACCGGCCACGGCCCGGGCGCGGCGCACGTGCTGGACCGGGCCGACGCGGTCGCCGGCCTGCGCGACGACCTGACAGGTTTCGCGGAGCTCGCCGGCGCGCACCCCCTGGTGGCCCGCCTGGCGAAGACCCATCGGGGGGTACGGCTGCCCGCCACCGGACAGGTCTTCGCCCGGCTGCTCCGCGCGGTTCTGGAGCAGAAGGTGACGGGCAAGGAGGCCTACGGGGCGTACTCGGCGATCGTCCGGACGTTCGGCACCCCCGCGCCCGGCCCGGTCCCCGCGCTGTGGGTGCCCCCGGACCCGGCGGACCTCGCGGCCGCCCCGTACTGGGAGTTCCACCCGCTGGGGGTCGAGCAGCGCCGGGCCGACACGCTGCGCCGGGCGGCGGCCGTCGCGGCCCGCCTCGAACGGTGCGCGGACGCCGCCGAGGCCACCGCGCGCATGACGGCGCTGCCCGGGATCGGCCCGTGGACGGCCGCCGAGGTGGTCCGGACCGCCTACGGGGACCCGGACGCCGTCAGCGTCGGCGACTACCACCTGCCGAACATCGTCGCGTGGGCCCTGGCCGGGGAGCCGCGCGCGGACGACGCCCGGATGCTCGACCTGCTGGCCCCGTTCGCCGGGCACCGCGGCCGGGTGTGCGTACTCCTGGCCGCCGCCGGGGTGGGCGGCCCGCCCCGGCGGGGCCCCCGGATGCCGGTCCGGTCCTTCTCCGGCTACTGACCACCGCGTGGAGCGGGGCCGATCGGGCCGTGCCGCCCGGTCGACCCCGCCCGTTCCCCGTCCCGGCCCCGCTCAGGCCGAGGCCGGTCCGAAGCCGCGCCGCGACCCGCACCCGCCGCCCCGCCCGCCGCCCATCCGGTGGTACGCCCCCCGGCGCAGCACGAGGAAGGCGACGAACAGGATCGGCAGGATGGGCCAGAAGAAGTGCCCGGTGAACAGCGCGAACGTCAGAACGACGGCGAGCGCGGTGCCCAGCACGGCCGCCTTGCGCCGCCCCCACCGCCGGAACTCGGTCACGGCCTCGGGGGTGCGCCAGCGCAACTGGCGCGGCAGGTCGGTGAGCAGGACGTCGAGCTCGTGGCGGTACCTGGCCGCGTAGGCCGCCGCCTGCCGCTCGTCGGTCTCCTCCAGGGTGAGCATTCCCTCGGCGAGCGCGGCGCGCAGGAAGGCGACGGTCTGTTCGCGTTCCTTGTCGGAGGCGCGGACCTGGCCCGGTTCGTGTGACATTGTGACCTCCTGAGGTGATGGCTCAAGTGTGGGCGGCGGGGCCCCGCGCGGCATCGGCCCGACGGAGTCGATCGGGGCGCGCCGGATACTCCCCGGGGAGTAGTCGGGCCGCCTCCCCCGAGCGGACGCCCCCGGTATCCGGAGTGCACTACCCTGCGGGCATGCGTCGAGTTCGTCCGCGCCCGTTGCGGGTGGTGCCCCCGCTGACGTGGCGGGTGCGGGTGCTGCCCCTGGTGGTGGCGGCCGTGCAGATCGTCGGCACGCGCGCGGTGACCGCCGACGACGCGGTGCTCGACGCGCGCGGGTACGCGCTGCTCGCGGCGTCCGGACTGGTCCTCTACCTGGGCCGGGTGCACGTGGCCCTCCCGCTGGCCGGCACCCTGGCGGCGACGGGCGGCTACCTGGCCCTCGGGTACCCGTGGGGGCCGATCGGTCTCGGGTTCCTGATCGCGCTCTTCCTGACGATCCTGACCGGACACCGGAAGTGGGCGAAGGCGGCCGCGGCGACCGGGCTGGCGGGGTTCCTGGCGATCGGGCTGCTGGTGGAGCGGGATCCGGCGCCGACGGTGGGCCGGATGTTCGGGGTGGCGGCCTGGCTGGTGGGCACGATGATGGTGGCCGAGTTCGTCCGGGTCCGCCGGCTGCACTTCACCGAGGTGGCCCGGACCCGGATGGAGGAGCACAAGCGGCAGTCCAGCGACGAGCGGCTCCGGATCGCCCGGGAGCTGCACGACGTGATCGCGCACAACATCTCCCTGATCAACGTGCAGGCCGGGGTGGCGCTGCACCTGCTCGACGACGACCCGGGCCAGGCCCGCGAGGCGCTGACCGTGATCAAGGCGGCGAGCAAGGAGACCCTGCAGGAGCTGCGGTCCACCCTGGGCGTGCTGCGCCAGGTGGACGAGGAGGCGCCGCGGGCGCCCGCGCCGAGCCTGGACCGGCTGGACGAGCTGCTGGGCCGCCTCGCCGTGTCCGGCCTGGACGTCCGCCTGACGGTGACCGGCACCGCCCGCGAACTGCCCGCGAACGCCGACCTGGCGGCGTTCCGGATCGTCCAGGAGGCCCTGACCAATGTGTACCGGCACGCGCACGTGGACACCGCCCGGGTGCTGGTCGGCTACGAGCCGGACGCGGTGACCGTGGAGATCCTCGACGACGGGGTGGGCGGCGGCTCGACGGCGGGCAACGGGCTGACGGGGATGCGGGAGCGGGCCGACGCGCTCGGCGGGACGCTCGTCGCGGGCCCCCGGCCGGAGGGCGGCTTCCGGGTGTACGGCAGGCTGCCGACATGATCCGCGTGCTGCTCGCCGACGACCAGGCCCTCGTCCGGGGCGGCTTCCGCGCGCTGCTGGCCGCGCAGGAGGGCATGGAGGTGGTCGCCGAGGCCCCCGACGGGGTGGAGGCGGTCCGGTTGACCCGGGAGCACCGGCCGGACGTGGTGCTGATGGACATCCGGATGCCCCGGCTCGACGGGATCGAGGCGACCCGCCAGATCGCGGCCGACCCGGCGCTGGCCGAGGTGCGGGTGGTGATCCTGACGACGTTCGAGCACGACGAGTACGTGTTCGAGGCGCTGCGGGTCGGGGCGAGCGGGTTCCTGGTCAAGGACACCGAACCGGCCGACCTGATCCAGGCGGTGCGGGTGGTGGCCCGGGGCGACGCGCTGCTGTCCCCGGGGGTGACCCGGCGGCTGATCGCGGAGTTCGCGACCCGGTCGCGGGGGCCGGTGGCCATGCCGGGGCTCGACGCGCTCACGGACCGGGAGCGCGAGGTGATGGCGCTGGCGGCGGGCGGCCTGACGAACGAGCAGATCGCGGAGCGGTTGTTCCTGTCCCCGGCGACGGCGAAGACGCACGTGTCCCGGGCGATGGTGAAGCTGGGGGCCCGCGACCGCGCCCAGCTGGTGGTGTTCGCCTACGAGTCGGGGCTGGTGCGGCCGGGCTGGACGGGATAGGTACCCGGAAAAAGACCGTGGTTTCGATGCCCAAGATCATGTTGACTGTGGGCATGACCGGAAACCTGCTGCGAGGGGCCGTCCTGATCGCGGCCACCCTCACCACGGGCCTGATCGCGGGCCTGTTCTACGCCTTCTCCGTCGCCGTCATGCCGGGCCTGCGCGCGGCGGAGGACCGCAGCTTCGTCGACACGATGCAGCGGATCAACGTGGCCATCCTCAACGGCTGGTTCATGCTGTGCTTCCTGGGCGCGCTGGCGCTGACCGCCGCCGCGGCCCTGCTGCACCTGCGCGCGGCGACCCGGGCGGCGCTGCCGTGGCTGATCGCGGCGTTCGTGCTGTACCTGGTGATGTTCGTCGTCACCGCGGCCGTGAACGTGCCCCTGAACAACGCGCTGGACGCCGCCGGGAGGCCGGGCGCGATCACGGATCTGGCGGCGGTGCGGGCGAGGTTCGAGGCGACCTGGGTGGGGTGGAACATCGTGCGCGCGGTCGCGTCGACGGCGGCGTTCGGCTGCCTGACCTGGGCGCTGGTCCTGTTCGGCCGGTCGACGGCCTAGAACCTTCCGATGGGTACGGAGGGGGGCGCCCCTCCCTCACCGCTCCGCCAGCACCTCCGCCACCACGGCCGCCAGACTGCTCCCCCGCACCGACTCCACGACCTTCGCGACCCGCTCCCCCAGCGCGGCGCCCGCCCCCGCCCGGGTCTCGGCCCGCTCGGCCAGCCGGAACTGGTTCGTCATCCCCATCACGCCCAGCCGGTCCCACTCCCGGTCGGTGACGGTGAGCAGCTTCAACGCGCGCGCGGGCCGGCCCTCGGCGTACTCGAGGCCCGCCAGTCCGTCGAGGACCTCCATCTGTCCGGTGGGCAGGCCCAGGTCGTAGTACTCGGCGAGGCTCTCGCGGTAGAGGGCGCGCGCGCCGGCCAGGTCCCCGAGCCGGCGGCGCACCATCGCCAGGTTGCTAGTCGCGGCGGCCATCCCGACCGGCTGACTGCCGGCGTCCCGGCACGCGTCGCGGATGTCGGCGAACAGCTCCCCGGCCTCGGCCAGCCGGCCCTGCCCGCACAGCGCCAGGCCGAGCGGGGTGCCGGCGACGATCGCCCGGTACTTGTCCCCGCCCTCCTCGCACGCCCGCCGGCACTCCACGGCGAACTCCTCCGCCGCGACGTAGTCGCACTGGGCCAGGGCGGTGAACGACAGCCCGTTCAGCGCGCTCTGCAACGCCCGCAGGTCGCCCAGTTCCCGGCAGGCGGCCAGCGACTGCTCGCCCCACTTGCGGGCCAGCTCCAGGTCGCCGGAGCCCCGGACCAGCGCGGACGCGGCCCGGGTGGCGCGGACGAACGCGGCCGGGGACAGCTCGACGGCCGGGTCCTCCAGGGCGCGGCGGACCCAGCCGAGGGCCTCGACGCTCATGCCGTGGTCGCTCCAGTACCACCACATCGACGCGCCGATCCCGACTGCCGTCTCCGGGTCGCCGCCGTCCTCGAAGCACCACCGCACGGCGGCCCGGAAGTTGGGCACCTCGGCCCGGACCAGCCGCAGCCGGGGGCCGGCGGTCTCGGCCTGGTAGGACTGCTCGGCGAACTCCGCGTACCACCGCGCGTGCCGGCGGCGCAGCTCCGGGGCCTCGCCGGACTCCGCGAGCTGCCCGGCCGCGTACTCCCGGACCAGCTCCAGCATCCGGTACCGGGTGCCCTCGGCGCTCTCCTCGGCGACGACCACGGACTGGTCCACGAGCCGGGCGAGCACGTCGTGCCCCGCGCCGGTGACGGCCTCCACGGCGTCGGCCCGGCAGCCGTCCACGAACACGGCGAGCCCCCGGAACAGGGCCTGCTCGTCGGGGGCCAGCAGCTGGTAGCTCCAGTCGATGGCGGCGCGCATGGTGCGGTGCCGGTCGGGGGTGGTCCGCGACCGGCGGTCGGCCAGGTCGAGCCGGCGGCCGAGGCGTTCGGCGACCTCGTCGAGGGACAGGGTGCGCAGCTGGGCGGCGGCGAGTTCGATGGCCAGCGGCAGGCCGTCGAGCCGGCGGGTGAGCTGCCGGGCGGTGCCGATGGTGGCGGCGGTGAGCGCGAACCCGGGCCGGGCGGCGGCGCCCCGGTCGGCGAGCAGCCGGACGGACTCGACCCGGGCGGCCACGGCGTCGGTGTCGTCCTCGGCGGGCACGGCCAGCCCGGCCAGGGGCCGGACCAGCTCGCCGGGCACGCCGAGCGGTTCGCGGCTGGTGGCGACGACCCGGACCCCGGCGCACTCGCGGAGCAGGGTGTCGACGATCTCGGCGCAGCTGTCGACCACGTGCTCGCAGTTGTCGAGGACGAGGAGCGCGCGGGCGTTGTGCAGCCGGGTGACGAGGCTGCGCAGGATCGGTTCGGAGGCGCGCTCGAAGACGTTGGCGGCGGCGGCCACCTTGCAGGTGACGACCGTGCCGGCGGGCACGGAGGCGAGTTCCACCACGTACGCGCCGTCGGGGTAGTCGGCGGCGGTGTCGCGGGCCAGTTCGAGGGCGAGACGGGTCTTGCCCGCGCCGCCGGGGCCGGTGACGGTCAGCAGCCGGGACGCGCCGAGCTGCGCGGCGAGCTGGTCGAGTTCGCGGCGGCGGCCGATGAACCGGCTCGGCGGCACCGGGATGGCCGACGGCGGGTCGAGGGTCGGGTCGCGGCGGTCGATGGCCCGGGCGAGCGCGGTGACCTCCTCGCCCGGTTCCACGCCGAGTTCGGTGTCGAGGACCTCGGCGAGCGCGGCGTAGCCGGCCTGGGCGTCGGCGATCCGGCCGCACCGGTACAGGGCGAGGAGGTGGGCGCGGGCCAGCCGGTCCCGGGTGGGGTGGGCGAGGACGACGCCGGCGAGTTCGGCGGCGACCCGGTGGTGCCGGCCGAGGGCCAGGTCGGCGTGCAGCCGGTCCTCCCAGGCGGACAGCCGCAGTTCGGCGAGCCGGAGCCGGGCGGCCTCGACGTCGGGGCCGGCGGGGATGCCCGCGTACGGTTCGCCCTTCCACAGGGCCAGCGCCGTGGCGAGGTCCTCGGCGGCCCGGGCGGGGTGGCTGGCAAGCCGGCTCCGCGCGGCGGCCACCAGGCTCTCGAACCGGCTGGCGTCGACCTCGTCGGGCGCGGCGTCCAGCACGTACCCGTTGGCGACGGTCACCAGCCGCCCGCCGAGTCCCTTGCGCAGGGCCGAGATGTGCACGTGCAGCGCGTGCAGGACGCTGGCCGGCGGGTCCTCGCCCCACAGCTGGTCGATCAGGTGCTCGACGGGCACCGCCCGGCCGGCGTGCACCAACAGGACACCGAGGACGGAACGCGGCCGGGGACCGCCGAGCCGCACCGGTTCCCCGTCGGCGCGGACCTCGATCGGCCCGAGTACCCGGAACTCCATGGTCGTGGTTCCCCCCACAGCCTCACCACCTTGAGCGAACGTTGAGCGCCAGCGGCCACGCTCTCCCCCAGGGCCCGATGCGCATCAAACCGCATCGACCCAGCCATGGGCAACTTAAATGCCATTTGCCGCAATGCGGGAAGCGTACGGCGGCGGCCCTGGCGAAGCCGGTCCCGTGACCGGTAGTCGACACCTATTCGGAGGAGAGCGATGTCTGCAGGAACTCGTCGGAGGATGCTGGCGGCCACGACCGGGCTCCTCGCGCTGGCCTGGACGCTCACGGCCTGTGAGCTGCCGATCGCGAAGCCCGCCCCGACCAACGGCCAGTCGGGCTCGGCCGCCCCGGAACCGACCGGGTCGGTTGCTCCGAAGGCCACCGCCAGCGCCAGCGCCGGCACCACCACGGTGGGCGACTTCTGCTCACTGTTCGAGAAGGACCAGGCGCTGCTGATGGGCATCGCCAAGACCGGCAGCTCCGCGATCGTGGGCGTCGACAAGGTGCGGGCGAAGAAGAACTTCCAGGCCATCCTCAACGCCACGCCGGCCGACCTGCGCACCGACATGCAGGTCATCGTCGCCCTGGACCTGGAACTCCTCGACGGCAAGCCGGGCGCGGAGATCCGGTTGGACAGCCCCGACGTGGAGGCGGCCATCGCGCACACCGACCTGTGGACCAGGAACAACTGCTAGGACCGTTCCACGGGTACGACGCGCCCGGCGGCTCCGGACGGGGGGCCGCCGGGCGTCACACCGGCCGGGCCAGGTCGGCGGTGATCCGGTCGATCTCGGCCAGCGCGAACGCCGCGATCTGGCGCTGGCGGGCCTCGGCGACGGGGTCGGTCTCGTCCAGGTCACCGAGGACGATCAGGTTCTCGTCGTTGAGGGTCGCGCCCGGGGCGGTGTAGTTGAAGCTGCCGGCGATGGTGAGCCGCTCGTCGACCACCATCAGCTTGTGGTGCACCTTGCGCACCCCCGTACCGGGCTTGTTCTCGAACAGCCGCACCCCGGCGGCCTTCAGGTCCGGGGTGGCCGCCCAGGTCATCGCGCCCTGGTTGCGGTCGAGGATCCCGCGCACCCGGGTCAGCGAGTCCACCAGCCGGATCATCGTGTCGTCGATGCCGGAGGACCGGGAGAAGGTGAACATCGCGAAGTCCACGCTCGACCTCGACTTGAGCATCTGCTTCATGATCTCCATCTCGGGGCCCTGCTGCGGGGCGAACAGGGGCTTGACCCGGATGCCGCCGAGCCGCAGCTCGGCCGGGCGGGGCTCGTGCCGCTCGTTGAGCGGGCCGAACGTGCCGGAGCGCAGGCTCGCGAACTCGGTGACGTACAGGCTGGCGACGCGCTTGCCGCGCAGTACCACCATGTGGTTGAGGTTGTTGCCCTTCTTGCCCCCGACGCCGGCCGGCGGGTTGGTGCCGGTGTCGGTGAGGGTGAAGTTGGCCGAGCCGGTCAGGACCGCCGCCGTCGGCAGCCCCGGGTCGCGGACCACGAACTTCTGGTGGAACAGGTCCGGGTTCAGGTCGGTGACCACGTCGATCCTGGCCCGCAGCAGGGCGGCGTGGATGGTCCGGTGGATCTCGTTGTCCCCGCCCAGCTCCCACGGCGTGAGCAGCGGCTTGTCCTCGGTGAGGTAGTTGCCCTCCAGGATCAGCTGGATCCGCACCCCGTGGGCCTTCGCGGCGATCACCGCCTCGGCGATCGGGCGCGAGTCCAGGGCCTGCACGGCGATGAGCAGCACCTCCTTGGCGCCGCCGAGGAAGTCCAGCACGACGGCCTCCAGATCGTCCGGCCCGCCGAGCACCGGCGGACCGGTGTAGAACTCGACGCCGCCCAGGTCGACACCCATCGAATTCCTCCTATTTCTCGGCGACGGCCGCGCACACGGCCACGAAGTCCGCGATGATCCGGCGCCGGTCGTCGCGGTGCCACGCCAGCGCCACCCGGGTCGGGGAGATCCGGTCCACCGGGCGGTAGACCACCCCCGGCCGGGTGTAGAACCGGGCCGTCGACTCGGCCGTGAAGCACACCCCGAAGCCGTTGGCGATGGCCTCCATCCACTCGTCGGACGAGTGCACCTCCGCGCCGATCCGGACCGGGTGGCCCCCGCGTTCCTCGACGGCCAGCCAGAAGTCGCGCCACTCCCCCGACTCGGCCGGGGTGGCCACGAACGGCTCGTCCAGCAGCGCGGCGAAGGGCACCACGTCGTGGGCGGCGAGCCGGTGCCCGGCCGGCAGCACCACCCAGCGGGGCTCGCTGAGCAGCACCTTCTGGTGGAAGCACTCGTCGGCCGGCACCGGGACCCGCAGGAACGCGACGTCCACCCGCCCGTCGCGCAGCCCGCAGGTCGGGTCGCCCCACTGGGCCTGGGACATGGTGACCTTCCAGTCCGGCCGGCGGCGGGCGAACTCCCGGAAGATCCGGGGGGTCAGCTCCCCGCACGCGTTGGCGATGAACCCGACCCGCAGGGTGCGGTTCTCCTCGGCGGCGGCCGCCCGGGTCGCGGTCAGCGACTCCGACCACTGGTCGAGCAGCCGGCGGGCCTGGGGCAGCAGCGCACGGCCCGCGTCGGTGAGCTCGACGTGCCGGCTGGAACGGCGCAGCAGGGTCAGGCGCAGCTGGCTCTCCAGCATCCTGACCTGCTTGGACAGCGCCGGCTGGGAGATGTGCAGGCGCTCGGCGGCCCGGGTGAAGTGCAGCTCCTCGGCAACCGAGACGAAGTACCGGAGGAGACGCAGATCCACGTCCATAACCACAAGTTATAGCAGTAATTCTTGGTAATAGTCCAAATTTATACCGATTATGAATAGGTTCCACTCGTCCGTGTCCGACCGGGGAGCCGACATGCCCAACCGCAAGGTGCTCGTCAGCGTGTTCAGTCCGCAGGAGGCCCGCGAGGCCGTCCTCGGCGGCGCGCGGATCGTCGACAGCGAGGATCCGCGCAGCGCGCTCGGCACCATCAAACCCCGCCAGATCATGGCGATCAGCGACTCCGTGCTCAACCACGCCCGCGGCCTCGACGTCCAGCTGTCCACCAACATCGGCGAGGACCAGCTGCTGTTCAAGCGCGCCGCGGACGGCCGGGCGCTGCAGAAGTCCCCGTACGAGATCGCCGGCAAGGCCGCGCAGGCCGCCCTCGGCGTCACGGTCGCCATGGGACACCGCGTGCACCCGTGCCCGATCGTCAAGGTCGGCCTCGACGGGATGGACGTCGGCGTCCTCACCGACGTGCTCACCGAGGTCGTCGCGACCCTCGACCGGACCGAGGCGCACTGCCACACCCAGGTGATGTCCGTGCTGTTCGCCCAGGACCTCGACCTGTGGGCGGCGCGCCGGACCCTGCCCGGGGTCCGCCGGGCCCTCGTCGCGCTCCGCGAGTTCCACCCCGCCGACGCCGGCCCGGGGGTCTTCGACCTGTGCGGGTACGCGGTCGGCACGCTCCGCGACGCCGACGGGAAGGTGCTGTTCACCGACCCCGGGCAGGTGGACCTCGACTCGCTCAAGGACAAGGGGGTGCTCCCCGAGGACGCCACCCACACCCGGGTCGCGCTCACCGAGCTGTACCCGCACTCGCGGTTCGGGCTCGGTTCCGGGCGGCGCACCGACCGGGAGGCGATCCGCCGGATGGTCGACGCGACCGCCCGGGCCGGCGCCGACGCGATGATGCTCGACACCAGCGTGCTGCTCAAGGTCGCCCGGGTCGGACTCGTCTCCGCCGCCGACAGCCCCGACCTCGTCGCCTTCGAACCGCTCGACGTGGACGCGGCCGGGCTGGACCGCCGGGGCGTGCTGTCCGTGGCCGACATCCGGTTCTTCGTGGACTACTGCCACCACCGGGGGCTGGAGGCCAACCTCGCCGGCTCGATCACCAGCTACCAGGCCCAGCAGCTCTGGCGGCTCGTCCCGCACGCCGACCACGTGTCCACCCGGGGCGGGGCCTCGGCCGTGCAGGTCGACCCGGCCGCGCCCACCGGGGGCGGCGAGGACTCCCGGCTGGCCAACGTGATCAGGCGCGACCTGGTCCGCGGGTACGTGCCCCCGGAGCAGAACGGGCACATGTGCCTGCCCGAGAAGGCCAAGGGGTCGGCCGGGCCCCTGGTGGCGGACCTGCGCCACCGCTACCCCGACCTGCCGTTGTACTGGGCCGACCGCGAGGGCCGGCTGACCGAGGTGTGAGGAGAGTCCCCGTGTCCACCGCAGACCTGAAACCGCCGCAGGGCGACCCGAGGGTTCCGCCACTCGCGGCCGCGCACGCCGACGGGTACGTCCGCGCCGCCTACGACCTGGCCGCCCACACCTGGGGCATCCCGAACAACCTGGTCCGCACCATGGGCTGGCTGCCCGCGCTGGCCACCACGGAGGTGCCCTACGCCAACTCCTTCATCTTCGACGACGGCCCGCTGGCCCGGTGGCCGTCCCCCGCCGACCCGTCCGCCCGGACCCTGCTGCCGTACGCGGGGTTCGTGGACCGGGTCACCAAGGAGCTGCTGATCAACCTGGTCAGCCTGCTCAACCGCAGCCGGTACTCGATCACCCACCACACCGTCATCGGGTACGCGACCCTGACGGCGGCCGGCGAACCCGCCGAGGAGATGCTGCTGCACCTCGTCGACTCCACCGGGAAGCCCGACTTCGAGGCGCACCAGGAGCACTACCGGGACCCGCACCTGCACGCGCTGCGGTTCGCGCTCGCCGCGCACACCGACCCGCACGCGGTCACCGACGAGCAGTTCGCCGCCCTGCGCGCCGTGCTGCGCGACGAGGCCAAGGGGCGGATCGCGGGCGGGCCGCTCGGCGGGGAGCCGGGGACGTCGACCGAGGAGTACCTCGACACGTGGGTCAACGGGGCCCTCGTCGAGCTGACCTGGCTCGTCCTGCACTTCGACGGGCTGCTCAACCACTGGTTCACCCTGCTGCGGGTGCACGACGAGACGAGTGTCGCCGCCGACGGCATCGACTTCGTCGCGCACTACAACGCCACCGTGCCGGAGCGGCTCAAGGTCCGCAACAACAACCTGCTCGGCCCGACCGGATGGGGGCGATGAGAATGACCGCGACCCTGGAGACCGTCACCGACTTCCCGGTGCCCGCCCGGAAGATCATCCGGTTCAGCTGGCAGACCGGCCCCTGGTTCGACGTCTTCCAACGCCAGGTACTGCTCATCCAGGACGACCTGGCCCGGGCCCGCGCGGGCGACCGGCTCGTCGCCTACCTGAGCTGCCCGGTCAGCCCCCGGGGCGGCGGGCACCCCGGCACCAACGTGGCCGTCGCCGCGCACACCGCGCGCCGGCTGGCCGCCGACCTCGGCGAACGGTTCCACGTGCTCAACCCGGCGGCGTACCAGCTGGAGTCCGCCGAGGGCCGCACCACCCTCGCCCGACACGCCGCCGACCTGGGCCTCGACCTGGCCGCGCTGGAGGCCGCGGCGAGGCCGAAGGGCGGGGACTACATGCGGATGTGGACCCGGGTGCTGGTCGAGGACGACGGCGAGCAGCTCGGGGCCCGGTTCGACGCGGTGCACCTGCTGGGGCCGTCGGACGTGCGGGACTTCTTCCTGCGCGGCGCGCCCGGCCCGCTCATCCCGGCCATCGAGGAGTACTTCGCCCGCCGCTACGCCCTCGACCCGGACTTCCGCGCCGATTTCGAGACCGTGCCGCCCACGGACCCGCAGTGGGAGGCCAGGCGCACCGCGTTCGTGCGGTACTACGCGGTGCGGGCCGGGGCCGCCTACAGCCTCGGCAGCCACGACGAGTGGAACATCGCGGTCCGGCTCAACGCGGCCCGGCGGGACGAGTCGACCGTGTTGGGGCCCGGGGCGGGGCAGCAGATCGCGCTGGTGTTCGACGGGCGGCAGGTGCCGCCGGGCTCGGCCGAGACGGAGACGACGCCGGGCTACGAGGTCGTGTAGCCGGCCGCGCGCCGAGAGGGCCGGTCGCCATCCGCGGCCGATCCTCCGTGCGGGACCGACCGGCCCCGGGGCGCGATCCATAACCGTTCCGCATGCATGCCTGTCTTGGACACGCGGTAAGGCTCGGGGTGACGGTGGGTGTCGAGGCCGGGACGCAGGGTGCGGATCCGGGAGCCACGAAGGAGACCGAGATGAACACGAAGCTCAGGAACGGATTGGCCGTCGCCGGGATCGCGGTGGTCGGGATCGTCGGCATCGCCCTCCCCGCGTCGGCCAACGACGAGAAGCCGTTCACCGGCGCCGGGTTCTGCGGCTGGGACCCCGGAACCGACGGGGGCACCTACGGGCACGCCTACGGCCACGCGAACGTCCGCAGCGGCCCAGGCTCGAACTGCGACCGGCGCGGCGGCGCGGAACCGCAGGACACCCTGCACTACCGCTGTTACGCGGCGGCCGCCGACGGCTCGACGTGGACGTACGTCACCGACGAGCGCACCTGGCTCACCGGGTGGATCAAGGACACGTACCTGTCCGGCGGGGGTTCCTACACCCACTGCTGACGGGTACATCGGGGGAACGGGCTCCGGCCACTGCCGTGTGGGGTGGCCGGAGCCCGCTGCCGTGCGATACCGGGCGGTCGGGGGCACGGCCGCTGCGCGGTGGCCGTGCCCGCGACGCCGGGTGCGTCAGTCGAGGTCGGGCGGGAGGGCTCAGCCGCAGGCCGCGGTGAAGGGGTACCAGCCCGCACCGGCACTCGTGCCGCCGACCCGGTAGGTGTTGGTGGCCGTGCCGGCGCAGGTGTAGGTCGCCTCGCCCCAGCCGCTGGCGACGATCGTCCAGGTGCTGGTGCCCGGGTTCAGCCGCTGCACGGAGGCGTACGCGCTGATGACCTCGCCCCAGCAGATCTGGTCGGCCTCGGCGACGACCTGGCCGCCCGACTGGTGGATCTGGTAGTACTTGGGACCGTTGCAGGAAGCCGCCTGCGCCGGGGCGGCGAGGCCCACGAGGCCGGCGGTCGCGAGGGCGGAGACGGCGGCCGCGGCGAGGAGCCGGCGGGCGCGGGGCAGGGAACGGGTCATGTGTCCTCCGTCGAAGTGGGGATTCCTGACTACGGAACCTATCCACCCAACGGCATCCGTGAGTCTCACGACAGTCTCACAGTCTTTTGTGGACTGTGGTGCCGTCACCGGTCGCGTCCCGCACACGGCCCGCGCGGTCCCGTGACGGCTGGCCCGGAAATCGCCCTGCCGGCACCGGATCCTGGCCGCCCAGCCCGGATCAGGGCCGACCCGCCCGGATCAGGGCCGCGGCCCGGCCGTCCCGTTCAGGTCAGGGCCGCAGCTTGGCCGCCCCCGCCGCGAGGTCGCGCACCGCGTCCCAGTCGCCGGCCGCCAGCAGGTCCGCCGGGGTCAGCCACGAGCCGCCCACACAGCCCACGTTCGGCAGCGCCAGGTACCCGGCCGCCGAGTCGACCGTGATGCCGCCGGTCGGGCAGAACCGCACGTCGGGCAGCGGCCCGGACAGCGCCTTGAGGTACGGCGCCCCGCCGGCCGCCTCCGCCGGGAAGAACTTCAGCTCGGTCAGCCCGCGCTCGACGGCCGCGAGGACCTCGGACACGGTGGCGACCCCGGGCAGGTACGGCAGCCCGGAGTCGGCCAGCGCCGCGTGCAGGTCCGGGGTGGCCCCGGGGCTGACCAGGAACCTCGCCCCGGCGGCCACCGACGCGGCGACGTGCGCGGGCGTGGTGACGGTGCCGACGCCGATGAACGCCTCCGGCACCTCTGCCGCGATGGCGCGTACCGCGTCCAGGGCGGCCGGCGTGCGCAGGGTGATCTCGATGGCCGGCAGGCCCCCGGCGACGAGGGCCCGGGCGAGCGGCACGGCGTGCGCGGCGTCGTGGATGACCACGACCGGGATGACGGGCGCGAGGTCGAGAATCGAGGTCATGGTTCCCCTGTCGGGCTCGGTGTGTTCGGTGGTCAGGCTAGGCCGGGGAGCGAGCGTCGTGGCTCCGGCGCGCGGGCCGGCGAGCGGCTCCCTGGCGACGGGGCCGACCATCGCGTGGCGGCCCCGGCGCGCTCAGAAGATCGTGGCACCCCGGTCGGCGGGCCCGACCAGGGCACGGAAGCCGGCGAACAGCTCCCGGCCGGTACCCCACGCGTCGGTCTCCTTGGGGGAACCCTCCGGGGCACGGCCGGTGAGGTCGGCCAGCACCTCGACGGTCCCGGCGTCGGCGTCGAGCCGGACCAGGTCGCCGTCGCGGAGCAGGGCCAGCGCCCCGCCGTCGGCCGCCTCCGGGGTCACGTGGATCGCGGCCGGCACCTTGCCCGAGGCGCCGGACATCCGGCCGTCGGTGACGAGGGCGACCTTGAGGCCCCGGTCGAGGAGCACGGCCACCGGCGGGGTGAGTTTGTGCAGCTCGGGCATGCCGTTGGCCTTCGGGCCCTGGTAGCGGACCACGATCACGGCGTCGGCGGTGAACTCGCCCCGGTCGAACGCGGCGAGGAAGTCCGCCTGGTCGTCGAAGATCCGCGCGGGGGCCTCGACGATCCGGTGCTCGGCCTTCACGGCGGACACCTTCATCACGGCCCGGCCGAGGTTGCCGGCGAGCATCCGCATCCCGCCGTCAGGCGCGAACGGGTCCCCGACGCCGCGCAGCACGTCCTTGTCGCCGGACTCGGCGACCCCGTCCCGCCAGACCAGCGTGTCCTCGGCGAGGAACGGCTCGGCCAGGTAGTTGTCCAGGCCGTCGCCGGCGACCGTGCGCACGTCGCGGTGCAGCAGGCCGGCCGACAGGAGTTCGCGGATCAGCAGGCCGATGCCGCCGGCCGCGTGGAAGTGGTTCACGTCCGCCGCGCCGTTGGGGTACATCCGGCTGAGCAGCGGCACGACCGCCGACAGGTCGGCCATGTCGTCCCAGGTCAGCTCGATCCCGGCGGCGGCGGCCATCGCGACCAGGTGCATCGTGTGGTTGGTCGAGCCGCCGGTGGCCAGCAGCGCGACGACCCCGTTGACGACCGCCTTCTCGTCGACGACCTCACCGATCGGGGTGTAGTTCTCCCCCAGCGCCGTCAGCGACACCACCCGGCGCGCGGCCTCGTCGGTGAGCGCGTCCCGCAGCGGGGTGCCCGGGTTGACGAAGCTCGACCCCGGCAGGTGCAGGCCCATGACCTCCATGACGAGCTGGTTGGAGTTCGCCGTGCCGTAGAACGTGCAGGTGCCGGCGGAGTGGTACGACTGCGCCTCGGCCTCCAGGAGCTCCTCCCGGCCGACCAGCCCCTCGGCGTACTGCTGCCGGATCCGCGCCTTGGCCTTGTTCGGCAGGCCCGAGACCATGGGGCCGGCCGGCACGAACACGGCCGGCAGGTGCCCGAAGCTCAGCGCGCCGATCACGAGGCCGGGCACGATCTTGTCGCACACGCCCAGGTACAGCGCGCCGTCGAACATGTCGTGCGACAGCGCCACGGCCGTGGCCATCGCGATCACGTCCCGGCTGAACAGGGACAGCTGCATGCCGGCCCGGCCCTGGGTCACCCCGTCGCACATCGCCGGCACGGCCCCGGCGACCTGCCCGGTGGCCCCGACGGTCCGCAGCGCGGCCTTGAGCCGGGGCGGGTAGGACTCGTACGGCTGGTGCGCCGACAACATGTCGTTGTACGCGGTGACGATGCCGATGTTGGCGCGCGGGGTGCTGCGCAGGACCAGCTTGTCCTCGGGTCCGCAGGCCGCGAAGCCGTGCGCGAGGTTGGCGCAGCCCAGGTCGCCCCGGGCGGGGCCGGTGAGGGCGGCGGCCCGGATCCGGCTCAGGTAGTTGGCTCTCTTCGTGGCCGACCGAGCGATGATGCGGCGGGTCACGGCGTCCAGGACGGGGTTCACGTGGATTCCTCCTCGTGCCAGGTGCGGCCGTCCCTCTCGATGAGGGCGATCGCGGCGGCGGGGCCGGAAGAACCGGCGGCGTAGGGCTTCGGGCCGACTGCGTCGGCGGCCCAGGCGGCCAGGATCGGCTCCGTCCACGTCCACGCGGCCTCGACCTCGTCGCGGCGCATGAACAGGGTCGGGTTGCCGCGCACGATGTCCATCAGCAGGCGCTCGTACGCGTCGGGGGTGCGGGTCTTGAACCGTTCGGAGAACTGCAGGTTGAGGCTGGCGTCGTGGGTCCGGTACCCGCCCGGGCCGGGCTCCTTGGTCATCAGGTGCAGCCGGACGCCCTCGTCGGGCTGCAGCCGCAGGACCAGCCGGTTCGGGGACAGCGGCGGGCCGTCCGCGCCGAAGATGGAGTGCGGGACGGGGCGGAACTGGACCACGATCTCGGAGCTGCGCCGGTCGAGCCGCTTGCCGGTGCGCAGGTAGAACGGCACGCCCGCCCAGCGCCAGTTGTCGATGCCGACCCGCAGGGCGACGAACGTCTCCGTGGTACTGGGGGCGCCCAGCTCCTCGGTGTAGCCGGCCACGGCCGCGCCGTCGACCGCCCCGGACCGGTACTGCCCGCGCACCACGTCGCCCGGCGCGGTGTGCCGCAGGGCCTGGAGCACCTTGAGCTTCTCGTCGCGGACCGCGTCGGCGTCCACGCTCGCGGGCGGCTCCATCGCGACCAGGCACAGGAGCTGGAGCAGGTGGTTCTGCACCATGTCCCGCAGCGCGCCGGCGTCGTCGTAGTAGCCGCCCCGGCCGCCGACGCCCAGGTCCTCGGCGACGGTGATCTGCACGTGGTCGATGGAGCCCGACCGCCACAGCGGCTCGAAGAGCATGTTGGCGAACCGCAGGACCAGGAGGTTCTGGACGGTCTCCTTGCCCAGGTAGTGGTCGATCCGGTAGATCTGGTGCTCGGCGAACACCGCGCCGACCTCGTCGTTGATCCGACGGGCGCTGGCCAGGTCCGTGCCGATCGGCTTCTCCAGCACGACCCGGGACTTCTCCGTGATCAGGCCGGCCTCGGCGAGGTTGCGGCTGACCGGGCCGAACAGCTTCGGCGCGCAGGACAGGTAGAAGGCCCGCACCTTGTCGTCGGCGCCGGCCAGGACATCGGTGAGCACCTGGTACGCGTCGAGGTTGGTGACGTCGAGCTCGCGGTGGTGCAGGCGCTCGCGGAACGCGGCCCAGGCGTCGGCGTCGAACGTGCCGGGCGGCAGGAAGGCGCGCACCTCGGCGTGCACCTTGTCCCGGTAGTCCTCGTCGGACAGCCCCGCGCGGGACACCGAGACGATCCGGGTGTCGGGGGTCAGCTGGCCGTCGCGGTCGCGCAGGTAGAGGGCGGGCAGCAGCTTGCGGAACGCGAGGTCCCCCGTGCCGCCGAAGACCACGAAGTCACAGGCGGCGACCGGTGCGCTCTGATGCATGAAAGGAGCCTTTCCCAAGCAGGTTCAAGCAACCCTAGGCAGAAGTTCGGTCTCAATGCAAGCGTAGTTTCGTATCGTGAAATGCAGAAGCCTCCGCAGTATCGACACTTTGACGTACGCAAGTCCGAATGGTTAACTCTCGTCTCATGGCCCGGTCTCCGATCGCCCCCGCCCCCGCGAGCGCGGGAGACGTCCTGCGCCTCGTCCTCGCCGGCGACGCCGACACCCGCGGCGACATCGGCCGGCTCACCGGGCTGTCCCGCACCGCCGTCACCGCCCGGGTCACCGAACTGCTCACCCGGGGCCTGCTCGTCGAGACCACGGTCGGCCCGTCCACCGGGGGCCGACCGCCCGTCCGGCTGTCCTTCAACGCCGCCGCCGGGGTCGTCCTGGCCGCCGCCGTGGGCGTCACCCGCACCCAGTTCGGGGTGTACGACCTGGCCGGCGACCCCTGCGCCGAGGACTCCGGCCCACTGGACGCGACGAAGGGCCCCGACGCGGTCTTCGACTGGCTGCTGGACCGGTGGCGGCGGATGCTCGCCGAACTGGGGCGCGCCCCCGGGGACGTGCGCGGCGTGGGCCTGGCCGTCCCGGCGCCGGTGAACGTGGCGACGGGGCGGACCGGTACCCCGCCGACGTTCGCGGGCTGGGACGACGTGGACCTGGCCGCGCCGTTCGTGGCCGCGTTCTCCGTTCCCGTCGTGGTCGACAACGACGTGAACGCGATGGCCGTCGGCGAGCACTGGGCCCGGCGCGCCGACGGCATCACCGACCTGCTCGCCGTGAAGGTGTCCGCCGGGATCGGCGCGGGCGTGGTGGCCGGCGGCGTCCTGCAACGCGGCGCGATCGGCGCGGCCGGCGAACTGGGCCACATCCGGGTCGAGAACGGCGGCGGCGTGCCCTGCCGGTGCGGCAACACGGACTGTCTGGAGGCGGTGGCCGGCGGCTCGACCCTCGTGCGGCGGCTCGCCGACGACGGGTTGCCCGTGCGCACCGTCGCGGACCTGGTCTCCATGGTCGGCGACGGCAACCCCCGGGTCGTGCACGCGGTCCGGGACGCGGGTCGCCGGCTCGGCGAGGTCCTCGCGGCGGCCGTGAACATCCTCAACCCGGCCGTCGTGGTCCTCGGCGGCGACCTGGCCCGGGCGTACGAGCCGCTCGTGGCCGGGGTGCGCGAGACGGTCTACCAGCGCGCGGCGGCGTACGCGACCCGGCGGCTGGAGATCGTGCCGAGCCTGCTCGACGAGCGGGCCGGGCTGGTCGGGTGCACGGTGCAGGTGCTCAGCCGGGTGCTGTCGGCGTCGGCGGTGGACGCGGCGGTCGCGGGCCGGCAGGCCCCCTGACAGACCCGCACCGGCGGGCGGGTCACCCCGGCGCCACCGGGTCCTAGCAGGCCGCCGTCCGGTACGCCGTGTAGGCCGCGCGCACCCCACCCAGCGCCGTGACCAGGTCGTTCGCGTTCGCGTCGCCCACGCTCCCCGCGAGGGCCGTGTCCGCGCTCAGGGCCGACACCTTCTTGTTGTACTCGTCCACCGCGTCGGCGAGGGCCTTCACCGGCCCCTCGGCACCGTGCGTCCGGACCGTGCCCGCGAGCCCCTTGCCGCCCGAGGCGAGGGTCCGCACCGCCGGGGCGGCCAGGGCCTTCACGGCCGCCGCGTCCGCCGGCAGTCCGATGCCCCACCGGGTGTACGCGGCGGCGATGTCGTCGCACGCGGACATCGTCGGAGTGGGGGACGGCGCCGCGACCGGAGCCGGCTTCGGGGTGCCGGTGCACGCGGCGAGGAGCAGCGGGAGCGCGAGGGTGGCGAGGACCCGACGGAGGAGCATGCGGGGAGCCAACACGGACGCGGCCCGGTACACAATGATGGTCGTCACTGTGTCGGAAACTCGATAAAAGGTCCCATATGGGATGCATCATGAGGGCATGGGGCTGCTCATCACTGTCATCTGCCTGGTCGTCGTCGTCCTCGTCGTCGTCGGCTACGCCGTGGGCGTCTACAACGGCCTGGTCCGGGCGCGCAATGCCTACAAGAACGCGTTCGCGCAGATCGACGTCCAACTCAAGCGCCGCCACGACCTGATACCCAACCTGGTCGAGGTCGCCAAGGGCTACATGAAACACGAACGCGAGACCCTGGAGGCGGTGATCGCGGCCCGCTCCGGGGCGGTGAGCGCGCAGACCCGGGCCGCCGCCAACCCCGGCGACCCGGCCGCGATGGCCGAACTCGCCGGGCAGGAGAACATCCTCAGCCAGACCCTCGGCAGGCTGTTCGCGCTGGCGGAGGCCTACCCGGACCTCAAGGCCAACCAGAACATGATGCAGCTGTCCGAGGAACTCGCCTCCACCGAGAACCGGGTCGCCTTCGCCCGGCAGGCCTACAACGACGCCGTGATGGCCTACAACAACAAGCGCGAGGTCTTCCCCTCCAGCGTGCTCGCCGGCATGTTCAACTTCGCCCCGGCCGCGCTGTTCGAGGTCGACGAGCCGGGCGAGCGCGAAGCGCCCAAGGTCCAGTTCTAGAGCATGAACTTCTTCGAGCGCCAGCGGCACCTGCGCCGGATGTCCGTCCGGCTGGTGCTGCTGTTCGCACTCGCCGTCGTCGCCATCGTCGTCGTCGTGGACCTCGCCGTCGTGCTCGCGATGGGCGCGTTCGACCAGCCGCTGTCGCAGATCACGGGCCTGGTCGTGGTCAGCACCGTGGTCACGGCCGCCGGGATCGGGCTGGCCACGCTGTACCGGATGGCCACCCTGCGCGGGGGCGGCGGCAAGGTGGCCCGCGAACTCGGCGGCGACTACGTCCCCCACGACACCACCGACCCGCGGCTGCGCCGGCTCCGCAACGTCGTCGAGGAGATCGCCATCGCGTCCGGGGTCGCCGTGCCCGAGGTGTACGTGCTCCAGAACGAGTCCGCGATCAACGCCTTCGCCGCCGGCTGGTCCACCTCGGACGCCGCCGTCGCCGTCACCCGCGGCGCGCTGGAGACCCTCAACCGCGACGAGCTCCAAGGCGTCATCGCCCACGAGTTCAGCCACGTCGTCAACGGGGACATGCGGCTCAACATCCGCCTGATCGGGCTGCTGTTCGGCATCATGTTCCTCGCCCTGGCCGGGGAGACGATGCTGCGGGCCGGCGCGTTCGGCCGGTCCCGGGACGAGAAGTCCGGCGGCAACCCGCTGCCCCTGATCGGGATCGCCCTCGTCGTGGCCGGCTACGTCGGGGTACTCGCCGGCCGGCTGATCAAGGCGTCGGTGTCCCGGCAGCGCGAGTACCTGGCCGACGCCGCCGCCGTGCAGTTCACCCGCCAGACCAGCGGCATCGCCGGCGCGCTGAAGAAGATCGGCGGACTGCCCGCCGGGTCCCGGCTCGGCGCGCCGAAGGCCGAGGAGGTCGGGCACATGCTGTTCGGCACCGGGTCGAAGAGCCGGGCGTCGTGGTTCGCGACCCACCCGCCGCTGGCCGAGCGGATCCGGGCGCTGGACCCGTCGTTCGATCCGGCGCAGCTGGCGGCGCTGGCCGAGGGGTGGGCGCAGTCGCCGCCGGACGGGATGCGCGAGGACCTGACGATGGGACTGACGGGGCACGCCGCCCCGGGACCGGTGCGCGAGGCGGGGGCCACCGCCGGGGACGTGGTCGTGGCCCGGGTCGCCTCGCCCGACGCGAACTCCTACCGGCACGCCGAGGCGTTCCTGTCCCGGATCCCGGAACCCTTCGCGGCCCGGGCCCGCAGCGTCGACCGGGTCGTGCCGCTGGTGCTGGGGCTGCTGCTGTCCGCCGATCCGGGGGTACGCGCCCGCCAGCACGCCGACCTCGTCACCCGGTACGGCCGGGCCCTCGCCGACGCCGCGTGGGCCGAGGGCGAGGAGCTGACCGGCCTGCCGGCGGTGCTCCGGCTGCCCCTGGCCGAGCTGGCGTTCCCCGCGCTGCGGCACCGGACCACCGAGGACCAGAACGCGGTGCTCGGCGCGGTGTACACCCTGGTCAACGCAGACGGGAGAACCAGCCCCTTCGAGTACTGCCTGTCGCGCATGCTGCACCGCCACCTCTACGAGGCCCTGCACCCGAAGCCCCGGTGGACGACCCAGCTCCCGCTGACCCGCGCCCGGCACGAGGTGTCCGTACTCCTCGCGGTGCTGGCCCTCTCCGGGCAGTCCGGCGCGGCGGCCGACCGGGCGTACCGCGCCGGCATCGCCCTCGCTCTCCCCGACGCCCCCGCCACCCGGCCGGAACTGACCGCCGGGGTCCTGGACCTGGAGGACGGGTGGGCGGTGCTCGACCGGCTCGACCCCGGGGCCAAGGAGACCCTGGTCCGGGCCGCCGTCGCCGTGATCAGCGAGGACGCGGTGGCCCAGGTGACGGAGATCGAACTCCTCCGGACCATCTGTGCCCTCCTGCACTGCCCGCTCCCCCCGCTGACCAGCCTCCCGGCCCGCCTCCCGGACGTGCCCTAGGCGCCAGACCCGGCCCCGGGCCGCCCGCGGGCCGTGTTCCGCCCGCCGGCGGCCCGGCCCAGGAGATCCGTCGGCCAGGGTCCCGGGCCTCGTTCCCCGGGCGCTCTAAGGTGGGACCGTGGATCCCCAGGACGTCGTCGCCGCGCTGCTGACCGCGCGCGGGCTCACCCTCGCCACCGCCGAGTCGCTCACCGGCGGCCTGCTCGGCGGCCGGATCACGTCCGTCCCCGGGGCGTCACGGTTCTACCGGGGCGGCGTCGTCGCGTACGCCACCGAGGCCAAGGAGCACGTCCTCGGCGTGGACGGCGGACTGCTCGCCGCGCACGGCCCGGTCAGCCACCCGACGGCCGTGGCGATGGCCGTGGCCGCCCGGCAGCGGTTCGGCGCCGACTACGGGCTGTCCACCACCGGGGTCGCCGGCCCTGCCGAACAGGACGGACACCTGGTCGGCACCCTGTTCGTGGGCGTCTCCGGGCCGACCGGCGACCGGGCGGTCGCGCTGCGCGGGACGGCGACGGGCCGCGAGGCGCTCCGGGACTGGGCGGTGCGCGAGGCCCTGCGCGCCCTGGCCACGGACCTCGACCCGCCGCGCTGAGCGCCTTCGGGTCAGAGCCTGATGTGCGCCGCGACCGGAACGTGGTCGCTGGTGGTCGCCGGTAGGGACCACAGGGACGTGACGGTCGCCGTCCGGGTCAGGATGTGGTCGATCCGGGCCACCGGCAGCGCCGCCGGCCAGCTGAACGGGAACGCCGGACCCGGCGCGCCCATCCGCGAGCTGACCGGCGCGAGCCCCCGGTCGTGCACTGTGCTGTTCAGGTCGCCGAGCAGGACCACCCGGCGCACCGGTTCGGCCGCGAGCGCCGCGCCCAGCAGGGCCGCGCTCTCGTCGCGCCGGGCGGACCGCAGACCGTCGGCGCCGAGGCGGACGGAGGGCAGGTGGGCCACGTACACGGCGAGGTCGCCCTTCGGGGTGGCGGCGGTCGCCCGCAGGCCGCGGTTCCAGTCCGCCCCGAGGCCGGCCGGCCGGATGTCCACCGGCCGCACGTCCGTCAGCGGGTACCTCGACCACAGGCCGACGGTGCCGACCAGCGCGCGGTGCGGGTACGCCGGGTCCAGGACCGCCGCGTAGGCCGACAGGGCCGGGGGCACCAGTTCCTCCAGCGCGACGAGGTCGGCACGGGCGGCGAGCAGGGCTCCCGCAGTACCCGTCGGATCGGGGTTCTCGTCGTCGACGTTGTGCTGGACCGCCGTGAGATCGTGCGCCCGGGAGCCGTCGGGCAGCAGGTCGCCGCCGAAGAGGGCGAGCCAGGCGGTGACGGGCAGGGTCAGCGCGGCCAGGGCGCCGCCGGACCGGCGCACCACCGCCACGACCAGCAGCGCGACGACGGCCAGACCCAGCCACGGGAGGTACGTCTCCAGCAGGCTGCCCAGGCGGCCGATCCGGTTGGGCACGGCCCCGTGGAGGACGAGCAGGGCCGCGACCAGCACGGCGAGGAGCGCCGGGACCCGCCCCCGGGACCAGGACCAGGTCCGTCGTGCCATCGTCAGGCGGGCCGGCCGGCCAGGGCGGCGCGCAACGCGAGCGCGGTCCGCTCCGCCTCGGCCGCCGTGCACGCGAACTTGTGCGTCCGGGCCAGGAACGCCGGCCCCACCGGCTGGTCCGGCCGCCACGGCAGCACCCACACGTGCAGATGCGGGGTGAACGCCGCCGACGCCCACGTGTACACCCGCTCCGCCCCGACGACCTCCTTCACCACCCCGGTCAGCAGGCCCAGCACCGCCCCGTAGCCGGCCGCCTCGGCCGCGTCCAGCTCGGACACGTCGAGCACGTGCCGGCGGGACTCGAGCACCACGAGCCCGGCCGGGCCGAACTGCGCCGGCGCGTGCCCCGCCCGCCAGTGCGCGTCCTCGTACAGCCAGCCGCCGGGCGGAGCGTCCGTGCCCCGGTCGTCCGCGCAGAACCAGCAGCCGTCCCCGCTTGTGTCCGTCATGACTTCCTCCACAGAATGTGCGCGACGGCGTTTATCGCAGCATGGGACGAGCTGTTTCAACAAGGGAGTCGCACCGATGAACCGGGCGCTGTTCGACGTGGCGGTCACGCTGCTGGAGAAGCACGGCTGGGAGGCGCTCAACCTGGACCGGATCGCGGAGGCCGCCGGCGTCTCCCGGGCCACGGTGTGGCGGCACGGCATCACCCGCACCACCGTGGAACGCGAACTGCGCCGGCAGCTCGCCGACGACTACCGCACCCTGCTGTGGCCCGCGCTGACCATGCCGGGCACCGGGGCCGACCGGCTGGCCGCCGCGCTGGACGCCCTGTGCGCCGTGTGCGACCGGCACCTCGCCCTGCTCGCGCACTCCGAGATGTTCCTGCACGACGCGGAGGTGGTCGACGAGGGCGAACAGGTCGACCTGCTGGCCCCGATCGTCCGGATCCTGGAGGACGGGATGGCCGACGGCAGCCTCGCACCGGTCGAGGAGCCGTGGCCGTACGCGGTGGTGCTGTTCAACACCGTCACCCTGCCGTACGTGCACATCCGGGTGAAGCACGCCGAGTACGGCTGGACGGCCGAGCGGGCCCGGGCGTTCGTCCTGGGCCTGGCCGCCGACGGCTACCGGCCCAGGAACCGCCCGCTCAGGCCCTGACGACGTCGCCCCCGACCACCTTCACCGCGATCGCGGACAGTCCCCGCGCGGCCGGCCCCTTCACCAGCGACCCGTCCTCCGCCTTGAACTGCGAACCGTGGTTCGGGCAGGTGATCACGCCCTGCTCGGGGGCGTCCACGATGGTGCCCTGGTGGGTGCACCGCGCGTTGAACGCCTTCACGACGCCGGCCTGGGGCTGGACCAGCAGCACCGAACCGACGAGCTTGCCGCCGCCGACCGGCACGTCCGCGACCTTGGCCAGCACGCCCGCGTCGGGGGCCGCCGACGTCGGCGCGGCCGAACCACCCGGCTGGGCGTTCGCCGACGTGCTCGGCTTCGGGTCGGTCGGCGCGTCGGAGGCCGTGCCCCCGCAGGCCGCGAGCACGGCTGTCGCGCCGACCGCACCCGCCCCGACCAGCACCGCGCGCCGGCACAGCGCCGGGGTCGTGTCCAGGGTTGTCATTGTCCGCTCCGATCGACGAGGGGCCTCTCCCCCGGCACTACGCACCGCGTCCCGCGACGGTTCACCGAAACCCCGAAAAACTTCCGACGGGTACGACCGCCCGGGCGCTCCCGGGCCACGCGCGTCCCCTCGGGCACGGCCGAGCCACGCGGGGTGGCCTGACCGGCTGGCCGATCCGCGGGTCAGGACACCCCGGCCGTGCGGAACTGGACACTCACCCGCGGCCCGACCGGCCGGTTCGTCTTCGGCACCGCGTGCTCCCAGGTCCGCTGGCACGAGCCGCCCATCACGACCAGGTCGCCGTGCCCGAGCGCGAACCGGACGCTCTCCCCGCCGCCGCGCGGCCGGAGCAGCAGCGCGCGCGGCGAGCCGAACGACACGATCGCGACCATGGTGTCGCTGGTCGACGCCCGGCCGTTGAGGTCGCCGTGCCAGGCGACGGAGTCGTTGCCCGTCCGGTACAGGCACATGCCGGCGGAGACGAACGGTTCGCCGAGCTCGGGGGCGTAGTGCTCGGACAGGGCGTCGCGGGCCCCGGTGAGCAGCGGGTGCGGCAGGGGCTCGTCGCCGCCGAACCAGCGTTGCAGGCGGGGGACGTCGACCTCGCGGTCGTACATCGTCCGGCGTTCCTCCCGCCAGGCGACGTCGTGCAGCAGGGTGGTCAGGACCTCGTCGGAGCCGCGCGCCCAGCCGGGCAGGTGGTCCACCCACGCGCCCAGGGTCAGCGGGTGCCGCCGGACGGCCGCGAGCTCGCCGAGCCCGGGGCCCCCGGGGGCCAGGTCGAGGATCGAGGGCTGGAAGGAGTACGAGGTCACGCCGCTATCTTAGTACATCCGTACGAACGGCGCGCAGGATCACGAACTTCGGGTTGCTGGCGACCAGGTCACACCGGCCGAAGAGCTTGCGGAGCTTCACGTGGTACCCGAGGTGCCGGTTGCCCACCACCCACAGCTCTCCCCCGGGGCGCAGGGCCGCGCGTGCCGCGGTGAACATCCGCCACGCGGTCGCGTCGCCGGTGGCCTGGTGCACGTGGAACGGCGGGTTGTTCAGGACCAGGTCGACACTGGCGGGCGGCTGGCCGGCGAGCCCGTCGCGTACCAGAAAACGGGTATTGGCCTGGGGTGCGTTGGCCCGCACGGTGGCCTCCGCCGACGCCACCGCCTGGAAGGACTCGTCGACGAACGTCACCTCCGCCGCCGGGTTGCCGAGCGCGGCGGCCAGCCCGACGACCCCGTTGCCGCAGCCCAGGTCCACGACGTGCTCCGGGCCGGACCGCACCGGCAGGTGCTGGAGGAGGAACCGGGTCCCGATGTCGAGCCGCTCCGCCGAGAACACCCCCGCGTGGTTCGTCACCGTCAGCCCCGAGACGGCGCCCACGTCGGCGGGCAGCGCGTGGGTCCGGGGCCACGGGTTGGCCGGCCGGACCAGGGCGGGATCCGGCACGCAGTGGATCAGCCGCGCCTTGCGCTCGGCCAGGGACGTGCGGGTCGGCCCGAGGATCCGCTCGAACAGCTCCAGCGTCGAGGTGTGGATCTCCTTGACCATGCCCGTGCCGACGACGACCGTGCCGGCGTGCGTGGCGGGCGCGAGCCGGTGCAGCTGGTCCTCCAGCAGGGCCAGACTCCTGGGTACCCGCACCACCAGCACGTCGATCACGTCCGGCGGCACGTCCCGGGTGGTCAGCAGGCGCACGTCGTCCGGATTCGCCCCGGCCCGGCGCAGGTTCTCCCGGGTCGCCTCCATGGCGAGGTGCGAGTCGGTGACCAGGGTCGGCCGGTACGCGGCCAGCGCCGTGGTCAGCGCGCCCCACCGGTCCCCCAGCACCACCACGGCCCCGGACAGGTCCACCCCGCCGAGCTCCCGCAGCGCGTACTCGTCGGCGGCGTCCCAGGCGCGCAGGTCCGCGCGCGGGTCGACCGGGAAGCGGACGAGGTCGAGCTCGCCGGGCGGGGTCAGCAAACGGTTCATCGAGGTCACAAGGTATCGGAGCGGGCCGGACGGGACGCGGCCGGGCCGGGGGTCCGGCGCGGCGGCGTCGTGGGGTGGCACGCGGCACGCCGCGAATCGCGTCCTAGGTTGCTAGGTGACAGGGTCGGACGGCCCGCGCCGTTACGGTGGTGCGATGACCGAGACGACGCACGCCACCGTCGGGGAACTGGTCGACCGGGCCCGCCGCCTGGCCGCGACCGGCGGGCGTCGACTGCTCGGCGTCACCGGACCGCCGGGTGCCGGCAAGTCCACGCTCGCCGAAGCCCTGGTCGCGGCACTGGCACCGCACCCGGACCCGGGGGAGGCCGTGCCCGGGGCCGTGCTCGTGCCGATGGACGGCTTCCACCTGGCCGACGTCGAGCTGGCCCGGCTGGGCCGCCGGGACCGCAAGGGCGCCCCGGACACGTTCGACGGCGCGGGGTTCGTCGCGCTGCTCGGCCGGGTGCGCGCCGATTCCGGGGACGTCGTGTACGCCCCGGCGTTCGACCGGACGCTCGAGGAGCCGGTGGCCGGTTCGATCCCGGTGCGGCCGGGCACTCCCCTGGTGGTCACCGAGGGCAACTACCTGCTGGTGGACGAGGGCCCCTGGTCGGCGGTCCGGGGTCTGCTCGACGAGGTCTGGTACCTCGACGTCGACGAGGAGGTCCGCCTCGACCGGCTGGTGGGCCGGCACGTCGCGTTCGGGAAGAGCCGGGCGGCGGCCCGGGACTGGGCGCACGGCAGCGACGGGCGCAACGCGGCCGTGGTCGCCGCGACCCGGGCCCGCGCGGACCTCGTCGTCCGGGTCACCCCGGGCTGACACCACCGTCGTCGAGCGGGCGGCGCGCGGCGTCGTTCCCGACAGCGGTCACCCCCGGCGGACGTCGGCCCGACCCGACACGCCGCCCGGAGCGGGCCGCCGGCCGCGGAGGTGGCGCCGGCAGCACCGGATCCGGGAAAATGTGCCCCTGCCGTCCATCTACTGTGGAGCGTGACCGCATGGCGCACATCGATCTCGGCCTCGACGAGACCCAGTTCCCCGGAATCAACGGTCCGATGCGGTTCCGGCCGGAGACGGCCCGGCCCCTCAACGATCTCGCGGAGGCGCTGCTGCGCGGCCCGCATTCCATGACCCCGGGCGAGCGGGAGCTGATCGCCGCCTACGTGTCCGGGCTCAACGAGTGCCGGTTCTGTTGCGCGTCGCACTCGGCGTTCGCGGCGGTCCAGCTGCCCGAGGGCATGCCGCTGGTCGACCAGGTGCGCGCCGACCTGGACTCCGCGAAGGTGACCGGGAAGATGCGGGCGCTGCTGCGGATCGCCGGCGCGGTGCAGGAGTCGGGGCGGAAGGTGACGACGGCGCTGGTGGAGGCTGCCCGGTCGGAGGGCGCGACGGACATCGAGATCCACGACACGGTCCTGATCGCGGCGGCGTTCTGCATGTACAACCGGTACGTCGACGGGCTCGGCACCCTGTACATCGACGACTCGGACCGGTACCTGCAGGCCGGGCACCGGATCATCGAGCGGGGCTACGTGTACGAGGCGACGCCGGTACCCGGGGAAGCGGTCTGACCGGGCCGCCCCGCCCACCGCGACGGTGGGCGGGGCGGTCGCCTAGCTGTTGTACGGCATCGTCGGGAACCACCCGAACCCGAAGATCGCCGGCACCCGCACGCCCCAGTACACGACGGTGAACACGCCCAGCGCGATCAGCAGCGACGCGGTGACCACCATGGTGCGGCGCGGGCTCGCGGCCAGCCAGCGGAGGAACCCGCCCCGGCTGGCGACCACGAGCAGCGCGAAGATCGCCACGACGATCGCGATGTTGCCGAGCGACTGCAGGACGAAGGCCGCCGCGCCGTAGAGGGGGTTGCCGGTGTCGGCGGCCCAGTGGAAGAGCTTGTTGAACAGCGGGTACGGCCGGCCGATCAGGAAGCCGCCGATCAGCGCGCCGAGCGTGACGACCCGGGCGACGGGCCGGTCGCGGAACGGGTCCGGGAGCACCCGCAGCGCGGCCAGGCCCAGGTAGACCAGCGCCAGGCCGATCACGACGAACACGACCTCGGACTGGATGATCCGCACGGGGACCGCGCCGACCTTCTCGGTGGACAGCTGCGGCAGCCGGTCGCCGAGCAGGACGCCGACGAAGCCGTAGACGGCCGACACGGTCACCATGCCGAGGGTGAGGAAACCGACCGGGCGCAGCAGGGTACGGACCCCGGCGGTCCGGTCGGCGGCGCTCACCTGACTCATCGGCCCCACGGCGGCGGCCATCGCGATGTTGCAGGCGGTGAAGGTGCCGGCGAGGCCGGAGACGAACGCGAAGAGCAGGCCCGCGAAGGTACCCCCGATGGCGGTGCCCTTGGCGTCGTGGCCGAGCAGGGTGTTGGCGACGTTGTCGCCGATGACGGAGTCGACGAACTCGTACGACCAGAGCACCGCCAGCAGGATGCCGGCGGCGACGCTGAACAGGAGGATCCGGCCGGTGCGGGGCGGCCGTTCGGTGCTGGCGGGCGGGATCGCGGTGCTGGGGGACGCGGTCACGCGGGTCTCCTTCGGTCAGGGGAAGGGAGCGTCGACTCCCTTGTGGACAGTGGGTGGAGCCCGAGGGGCGGGTCTCGGACGGAAACGGGAGAACGGCTGGACGGGCCCCGCGCGCCCGAAGGCGACGCGGAGCCCGTCCAGCCGGTGGTGGCTGCCGGTCAGGTGGCGGGTAGCGACGCGGGTGCGCGCCCCCGCTCCCGGAAGGACTTGATCCACCAGAAGGCGCCCCGGATGGCACATACGATGCAGACGGCGAAGAACAGGGTGTACACGACATTGAACAGCATCAGTACGCCGTACACCATGGCCACGCTGGAGCCGAACATGAACTGCATCTTGCCGCTCGACGGCGTCGTACCCGGGTCGGTGATCATGTAGTTGGTGAACAGCACGAACGCGACCCCGGTCATCGGGATGATCGCCGCCCACAACCCCACGTCCCAGATCCAGTGCCGCAGCAGGGCCTGGATCACGAACCCGCCGACCCAGCCGACGATCAGCGGGACCTTCTTGGTGAGCATCGTGTTCAGCACGGTCCCGGCGGTGATGATGACCAGCGGGATCACGATCCGGATCACGTCGGGCACGTGCTCGGTGAACTGGTACGGCGGCGCGATGTTCACCCAGGAGAAGGCGAGCAGCGTGACCGTGATGCCGAAGTTCGACGGGTTCATGAAGTGCCGCATCCGGCCCTTGATCGGGGCCTGGAGGACGAACTTGGCGCCGATCGACACCACGATGGCGAACGCGATCGGCCAGTACAGGGTGTTCGCGTACAGCAGCATGTTCGCCGCCAGGGCCGTGATGTGCGCGGGGAGCAGGAACGTGTACATCCCCCACACGCCGTGGCCGGAGTAGCCCGGCGGCCGCTTCTGCGCCCAGGCGGCGACCCGCTCGAAGAGCATCTCGGCGGAGTACCCGATCATGAGCCCGAAGATGGGCCACAGCCACGGCTGCTCGAACCCGAACACGGTGTACCCGAGGATGTTGAACACGCTCATCGACATCGCGAAGTTCCGCAACGCCAGGTACCGGGGATCCCGCTTGTCGATCCTCGGCGGCCGGGTGTCCCTGGGCGCCTCGACCGCGCGGGCCCGGCCGTTCTGGGTGGACGGGGCGACGGCGACGGCCGTCCGGACGGCGTCGGTCCGGTCGACGGGTCTGACGTCTGTCATGACACCTTCACCTCCTGGGCGGTGGTGGTCAGCATGAAGTCGTGCCAGCCGGCGGCCAGGTCCAGCGCCTGGGTGTGCGTGGCACCGTTGAGGTCCCTCCAGGTCAGGTCCGCGGCGACCGGCTTGTCGCCCGCCTGGCCGAGCCCGAAGTAGACGTCGAAGCTGCGCTTGCCGGAGTGGCCGCCGCCGCCGTCGAGCTGGGCGATCTGGGTCCGCCCGTCGGCCGTGCGGATCCGCACCTGGGCCCCGTAGGCGGGGCTGCCGGGGGCGCCGGGGGCCGCGCCGGCCGCAGGGCGGTGCAGGCGCAGGCCGAGGAAGTCGCCCCGGCCCGGGTTCATGTTGCAGTAGAAGACCGGCGGGCCCCACTGCCGCGCGACCGCGAAGTCCTGGGAGCCGTCCCCGCTGGTGTCGGCGACCGCGATGCCCCGGGTGGGGATCGGGGCGTCCATCCCGAGCTCGGAGGTCAGGTTCGCGTACCGCCCGTTGGCCTCGCGGACCCAGAAGGCCATCGGGTGGTCGCCCGCGATGTCGTCCCCGGGACCGGCCTTGGGCCACATCGCCGGCTCCTGGAGCATCAGGTCGTTGCTCATCGCGAGTTCCTGCAGCCAGTTCCACCGGTTGATGTCGCCCTTGACGAACCCGGTGGCCTGCACGACGCTCAACCGGCCGCTGTTGTCGAAGTCGGCCATCTTGGCGTCCCAGCCCCAGCCGACCCAGGCCATGTTGGTCTCGGCGGCCGCGTTGTCGAACGGCGCGACGTGGTCCTTCAGCTTCTTGCGCGCCTCGGCCGGGCTCGCCGCCGTGTTCTTCCAGACGAAGTTGCTCTCCTCGATGCCCCACGAGGTGGTGATGTTGCTGACGAACATGTCGAACCTGCCGGTGCCGTACAGGTCGCCGAAGTCGATCGACATGCCCTTGAAGGAGTCGTGCCCGACCACCAGCGACTTCGGGGTGAGCGCGCCACGCCGCCCCTCGGCCAGCTCGAAGCAGATCTTCCCCGGCGTCGAGACGTTGTGGAAGAACCGGTCGTTGCCGAAGTCGTTGGCCAGGTACAGCTCCGGCAGCAGGTCGCCGTCGAGGTCCGCGGACGCCGAGCCCAGGGTCCAGCCGGTGGCGTACCGCGGCTCGATCGCGGGCTGCTCCTCGAACGTCGCCGACGGGACGCTGTTCGGGCCGGCCGGGGTCGAGGAGACGCCGCGCAGGATGTGCGCGCCGCCCGCGTTCTGGGCCCGCGACATCGAGTGGTTCATCTGGACGCCCTTGAGGCCGTCCGGGTCGAGGACCGCCGTGTCGGGGAAGTAGTTGAACACCCCGAGGTCGACCCGCCCGTCACCGTCGAAGTCGGCGACCGCCACGGCGTTGGTGTTCCACAACGGGCCGCGGTACCTGCCGTCGGCGCCCGAGCCGTTCGGGATCAGCTCGGTCGGCTTGTAGATCCCGGGGCTGAGCGGTTCGCCCTTGGCGCAGTTCAGGAACAGCACGGGGGTGCGGCCCCAGTAGTAGACCAGCAGGTCCATCCAGCCGTCGCCGTTGTAGTCGCCGGGCACGCAGCCCATCGGCGCGACGGCGTGGGTGGTGGGCAGCGGGGCCGGGTTCAGGGCGAACGGCGGGTAGGTCTGCGCGCTGTCCGGGGACGGCGTGACGACGACCGTGTCGCTGCGGGTGTCCACGAGGCACAGGTCGTTGGCCGAGCCGCCCCGGTCCAGGTCGTTCACCGCGATGGCGGCGCCGACGGAGGACACCCACGCCCGGATGTGCTCGTACTCGGGGTTCACCTTCCGGATCGAGTTGTCCGGCAGGCCCGGGGGCAGCGCGATCGGGAGTTCCTTGAAGTGGAACCTCGACGCCAGCGACGACCGGGTGTCGGCCGAGGCCTCGGGAAGCTGGGCCGCCACGTACAGGGCACTCACCAGTGAGAGCACCAGGACGGCGGGTAGGAGTCGGCGGAACAGGCCGACGGGTTGCGCTGGCATCGGTCCCCCTCGTAGTGGGAAGGCACGGAGAATCACCCGGCGACCGGCGCTGGGGCCGGTACCGGGAAAACAGTGGGAGATAAACGTCGCGCGGAACCGGTCCGGATTCCGTGGCGAACCACGGACTACCGCAATCCCGGTCCGGCACCGACGCGCCGGCACGACGGGCGGAGCGGAATTCCATCCCGATCCGGTCGACAATTGTGTCGACGTGCGGAACGACGTGTGAACGAAAAGAAAGAATGCAGAGGGGCCACAGGGGATCCGGGTACGCGACCCGAATGTTTCGGATCTGTTTCCGCGACTCCTCTCCCCTAGTCCGTAGCACCCCCGGCGCTGTTTCTCTCGACCTTCGACATCGTCGCGTTCTGCGGCGTGTCCTGTCTTCTCAGAACGTGCTCAATGCCCGTTGTGCGTGCTCGGACGGCAACACGGAAGAGGGTTCCGCGCACATACGGCAGTGGTGCCGCGGCACAGGAAAAGAACGGTCCACAATTGGTTACCCGTCAGTAACGCCGAGGCCTTCCCCGTCGCGCCGCGCCAGGAGGTGCTCGAACGCCATCCTGCGCATCACCGCGAAGGCCACCTCGAACAGGACGGTCCGGGTGACCAGCTCCTGCGCGCCGGGGGGCATCGCGTCCAGCTCGCGCGCCGCGACGTGTTCCGCGGCGCGCGCGTACGGCAGGAAGACGTCGGCGACCTCGCTCGTGCACCCCAGGTCCCGCAGCGCCGCGACCACCTGGGCGAGCGCCGTGCGGCCCGGGGCGTCGTCGCCCACCCGCCAGCCGACGCCCTCGATGAAGCCGTCGATCTGGGTCCGGGCCCGGTCGACCGAGGCGGTGTCCGTGGAGACGGCCTGCTGGGCGCAGAGCGCGCCGTTGAGCACCTGGTAGAGCTCGCGCTGCTCAACGCCACAGTCGTCGATGGCGGCGAGCACCTCGCGCACGGCCGCCAGGCTCATCATGCCGATACCGGTCAGCGTCCGGATCAGCTTGATCCGGGTCAGGTGCGACTCGTCGTAGTCGGCCTGATTCCGCGCGGTGAGCGTCCCCGGCGGCAGGAGCCGCTCACGGAGATAGAACTTGATCGTCGCAACAGGCACGCCGCCCCGCCTGCTGAGACTGGATATACGCATAGATCCCCATGAGTGTGCTCGCGGCGACGGAAATGAAGCTTTGCACAGAGATCATACCCCCGACAAGGGCCTCCGATCGTCTCTTGTGGACCCCGGTTGAAGGCCCGTCCACCTCGGCTAACTCGACACTCAAGACATTTGCGCTATGTCAGTACAGGGCATCACATCGCCGGACAGGGAACACGGAGCGTGGGGCCCGACACGGCGTCGGAAACGCCGCCAGCTCCCATCACCACGCTTGGTAGTCGCCGGCCCACAATCATTCTTCACTTTCTGTTGTGGACCCGGAAAATGGATAGCAGGAATCGCCAACACCTTATCGTCGCGATATTGCCCTTTTTTCGCGCCCCGCCAAACGTCCACTCCGTTTCCGCAGGTCAACGTCGCGACCTTCGGCACGCGTCCGGAACGCCCTCTCAAAAGCCCGCTTCCCAGTAGTCCGAGCATTGCTCAACGCAACGGGCTGAGTTAGCATCGGTGTCTGTCCCTATTGGACTGTTAAGGGTGCGAGGAACCGAACCGTCACGACTTCGGAACGAGCCGGAGGTCTGTGCCGGGCAGAAAGGGACTTCCACGTTCCGGGCAGGTAAGTAACGCGTAAATGAATGACGGTCCGCATGGACGGTCGGATACGTGGGTCGGGGAAGCCAGGTACCACAGTACGGCGTCAACTCGCACGAAGACACTGGCATCAGGAGGCGGAAATGGAAAACGCAACCGAACGGGCCGTTGAGCGAGTAGTCACCACGATGCGCGACAAGCTGGGCGAGGAACTGACGATCGACGACATGGCCAGGGTGGCCATGTTCAGCAAGTTCCACTTCTCGCGGATCTTCCAGCGCATCACCGGGGTCTCCCCGGGCCGCTTCCTGTCGGCGCTGCGGCTCCAGCAGGCCAAGCAGCTGCTCACCTCGACCTCGTTCAACGTGACGGAGGTCAGCCTGCGGGTCGGCTACTCCAGCGTCGGCACGTTCAGCTCCCGGTTCACCAGGAGCGTCGGCCTGTCCCCCACGACCTACCGCAGGGCCGGCGGCTTCGTCCCGAAGCTCGTCGTCGACAACACCGTGGACCCCGCCGGACCTTCCTACGGCACGGTGCGGGGCACCGCGTGGGCCGACACCGACGACCACAAGCTCGGCCTGGTCTTCGTCGGGCTGTTCCCCGGCCGGATCCCCGAGGGCCGGCCCGTGAGCTGCGTCGTTCTCGACGGTCCGGGTGACTTCGTGCTCGACCGCGTGCCGGCGGGCCAGTGGTTCCTCCTGTCGCACTCCGTCGCGGACGACCCGGACGAGCGCATGGTGCCGCACCCCTCGGCGGGCGATCATCAGACCGTCTTCGTCGGATCGAAGGGCCCGCTGACCGTCGAGCACGACAGCGACCTGAAAGGCATCGATTTAGAGTTGCGACTCGCGCGCTCGTTCGACCCACCGGTCCTGCTGGACCTGCGCACCTCGGCACTGAACCGGCTGGCCCAGCAGGAGGCCGCCTGAGCATGGCGTCCCGCGAGCAGTCTCCTAGTACGTCCGCGGTCGCGGTGTCCGGCGGGTCCCGAGAGGCACCCACCGGGCACCGCGACCCTGTGTGCCCTCCGGGTGCGTACCGGGACCGGCGCCCCTCCTCCGCCGGGGGCGGCGTCAGTCCACGATCCAGTTCACGTGCAGACCCGGCGGCACCCGGACCGGCAGCTCGACCACGGCCTGCGGGGCCCCGGTGAAGTCGTCGGCGTTGAGGACGACCAGCGAGGTGCGGTCCACGTCCGCGTCGTGCACGTAGGTCATCAGCCAGCCGTCGTCCTCCGCCCCGATCGGCCCGCGCGGCACGAAGACCGCCTCGCCGGCGGTGCGCCGGGGGCCGAAGTCGTGCACCGCGACGTCTCCGGTGCCCACGTCGTGCTTGAGCAGCGCCGAGCCGCCCGTCGCGCCGGAGCCCACCTGGGAGGCCACGGTGTACACGTACCGGTGCGGCATGGTCTTGACCCGCTCGTCGACCCGGGGGAACTCCTGCGGGATGTCGTCGAGCTGGCGTTCGGTCACCGCGCCGGTGGCCAGGTGCAGCGTCCAGCGCCACAGGGTCGGCGCCGACTCCCCCGGGGCGAGGCGGTCGCGGTCCAACACCCGCTCGTGCCGGACGACGTCCAGGACGAGGTCGCCGCCGGTCTCGTAGGCGTTCACCGGGTGGAACACGAAGCACGGGTCGACGTCGAACCAGCGCACGTCGGCGCCCGCGCCCTCCCGGGCGAGCACCCCCAGGCGGGAGTCGCCGCCGTCCTGCCACGCGTAGGGGCAGCGCGAACCGGCCCGGGCCAGGCCCGCGTCGAACCGCACCGGGAGGTCGTAGAGGACGACGTGCCGGTCGGTGAGGGAGAGCGAGTGCATCATCGGGGTACCGCGCACGGCCACCCGCTCCGACTTGCGCACCCGGCCGTCGACCCCCACGACCAGGTACTCCAGGTAGGGCAGGTCGTGGTAGTACGCGACGGTGAACAGCTCGCCGGTGACCGGGTCGCACTCGGGGTGGGCGGCGAACCCGTGCGGCAGCGTGCCGTCGAAGTCGAACCGGGCCACGGAGCCGAGCTGGCGGTCCAGCTCGATCGGCAGCACCCCGGCCTCGCCGAGCGCCAGGGTCCGGCCGGCGTGCCGGATCACGTTGCCGCTGGTGTTGTCGGACAGGCCGTGCCGGGGGCCGGGGATCGGCAGTTCGCCGAGGCCGCGCGCGATCCGGTCGGTGCGGATCCACCGGTTGCGGTACCACTCGGCGCGCCCGTCGCGGAGCCGGATGCCGTGCACCATGGCGTCCCCCACCAGGGCGTGCTGGCGGGATCCGTCGGCCTGCCGGGACGCGTGCGGTCCGATGCCCAGCAGCGCCCCGGTGAGCTGTCGGGGCAGTTCGCCGGTGACGGGCAGGGTCAGCTCGGTCAGCTCGCGGACGTCCGGGGCGGTGGGCAGCCGCAGGCCGCTCCGGGTGGCGCGGGAGGCGAGAACAGACATGGGGTCCGCCTGACGTCGAAGGTTAACGTATCACCGTTACGTAACACTGTAATGAATCGTAGGGCCGGACATGAGAGCATGTCAATATGAGCCCACGCCCCGCCGACCCCCTGCTGCCGACCGCGCTGATGGAAGCCGCCGCCACCCTGCTCGCCCAGGAAGGGGCCGGCGCCCTCACCACGCGCAGGCTCGCGGCCGCCGTGGGCACCTCCACCTCCGCGGTCTATACGCACTTCGGCGGGATGGACGACCTGGTCCGGGCGCTGGTGCACGAGGGCTTCGCGCGCCTGCACCGGCGGATGTCGCGGGTCAAGGCCACCGCCGACCCGGTGTGCGACATCATGACCCTGGGCTACGCGTACCGGGCCAACGCGCTGGAGTACCCGCAGGTCTACCTGGTGATGTTCGGCAGCTCCGCCCTCGGTGGCTTCGCGCTCGCCGACGAGGACCGCCAGCACGGCCGGTACACCCTGGAGTCGCTCATGGACGGTGTCGCCCGGGCCGTGGCGATCGGCCGGTTCCGGTCCGACGACGTGGCCCTGGTGGCCCAGCAGATGTGGATCGCGCTGCACGGCCTCGTCACCCTCGACCTGGGCGGCTACCTCGTCGACCCCTACGACGCCGACGCCTGTTTCGAGGCCCAGCTGCGCGCCGTGGCGCTCGGCGCGGGCGACGACGTGCGGGCCGTGGCGACCTCGCTGGCCAAGGCCCGCCGCCGCAAGGCCGGCGCGGACGCCCCGCTGGAGGAGCTGGTCACGCCCTCCCGGTAGCCCCCACCGCGGGACATCGACACTCGGCACGGTGGGAGTGGTCGCCGCGCGCCCCCAGCGATCAGGATCACGGGTAGGCCAATCGCACGCCACCCCACCTGGGAGACACCGTGGCTAGCACCCTGAGGGCGCTACGGCGCCGCATCCTGACCCCTGACATCTCCGAGACCCAGCTGTCCAAGCGCGGCTTCCACGACAAGGGACCCGAGGCGCGGTTCCTGCTCGAGACGGTCGGGCGGAACTTCCTCGGCGGCTTCGCGCGCGCGGCGGAGTCCCAGGTGCCCGACGACATCACGGCGCCGCTGGACGCCATCGAGCCGCAGTACCGGGGCTTCGCCTACGAGGGCGCGGCGATGGCGTACGCGCTGATGGACGGGTTGTCCCTCGGCTCCACCCAGCGGACCGCGCGGTTCCTCGCCGGCGAGGGCGACAAGCACATCTACATGGCGTACGTGGGCGTCGGCTGGGCCCTGGCCCGGCTGCCCCGGGTCCGCTGGGCGAAGGCGAGCGCCGCGGCGAACGACCCGCTGCTGCGCTGGCTGGTCCTCGACGGCTACGGGTTCCACCAGGCGTACTTCCAGACCGCCCGGTACGTGCACGACATGCGCGAGGAGACCGCGTTCCCCTGGCCGGCCGACGACGAGACCGGCTACGCGCACCACGCGATCGACCAGGGCGTCGGCCGGGCACTGTGGTTCGTCGCGGGCTCCAGCGCCACCCTCGCGGCCAACCTCATCGACCGGTTCCCCGCCCGGCGGCGCCAGGACCTCTACAGCGGGGCCGGGCTGGCCGCCACGTACGCGGGCGGCAGCGACGAGGCCGAGCTGCGGACCTTCCGGGACCGGGCCGGGGAGCACCGGCCCTGGGTCGCGCAGGCCAGCGCCTTCGCCGCCCAGGCCCGGGTCCGCGCCGGACTGGTCGTGCCGCACACGGAGCTGGCCACCGGGGTGTTCTGCGACATGAGCCCCCAGGAGGCCGCCACCCTGACGGACAAGGCCATCCCGGAGCACCCCTCCGGCGACACCCCCACCTACGAGACGTGGCGCGCCACCATCGCCGACGTCTTCCTCCAGCGCGGCGGGTACTGACCATGACGACGACACAGGGGCCGACGGCGCTCGGCCGCCGGGACATGCCCGGACCGTCACGCTGGTCGGCCCCGCGGCTGCTCACCCGGATGGCCCGCAACCGGCTGGAGGTGATGCTGTCGGTGTCCGCGGAGTACGGGGACGCGGTGCGGCTGCCGCTGGGGCCCAAGACGCTGCACTTCTTCAACCATCCCGACCACGCCAAGTACCTGCTGGCGGAGAACAGCACCAACTACCACAAGGGCATCGGCCTCGTGCACGCCCGCCGCACCCTCGGCGACGGCCTGCTGACCAGCGAGGGCGAGCTGTGGCACAAGCAGCGCAAGACCATCCAGCCGGTGTTCCAGGCGCGGCGGATCGCCCGGCAGGCCGACGCGGTCGCCGACGAGGCCGTCAAGCTGGCCCGGCGGCTCGGTACCCATGTCGGGGGTGGGCCCGTCGACATCCGGCACGAGATGACCGAACTGACCCTCGGGGTGCTCGGCCGCAGCCTGCTCGACGCGGACCTGTCCGAGTACCAGGGCATCGGCGACTCGTTCGAGGCCGTGCAGGACCAGGCCATGTTCGAGATGATGTCGCTCAGTTCCGTCCCGACCTGGGTGCCGCTGCCCAAGCAGCTGCGGTTCCGCCGGGCCCGCGCCGACCTGCAGGTCATCGTCGACAAGCTGGTGGCCGACCGCAAGGCGCGCGGGGACGTGGCGAGCAGCGACGACGTCGTGTCCCGCCTGATCGAGTCCACCGCCCAGGAGGCCGACCCCGCCGTGGGCCGGCAGCGGATGCGCGACGAGCTGGTGACCCTGCTGCTGGCCGGGCACGAGACCACCGCGAGCACGCTGAGCTGGACGTTCTACCTCGCCGACCAGCACCCGGAGATCTGGCAGCGCCTGCACGAGGAGGCGGTGGCGGTGCTCGGCGACCGCACCCCGGTCTACGAGGACCTGCACCAGCTGCGCTACACGGCGATGGTGGTCGACGAGGTCATGCGGATGTACCCGCCCGTCTGGCTGCTGCCCCGGTTGGCGGTGGCGGACGACGAGGTCGGCGGCTTCCACGTGCCGGCCGGCGCCGACGTGGTGCTGTGCCCGTACACCCTGCACCGGCACCCGGAGTTCTGGCCCGACCCGCACCGGTTCGACCCCGAGCGGTTCGACCCGGCGCGGGCGACCGACCGGCCCCGGTACGCCTACATCCCGTTCGGCGCCGGGCCCCGGTTCTGCGTGGGCAACAACCTCGGCATGATGGAGACGGCCTTCGTCATCGCCGCCGTCGCCCGGGACCTGCGGCTGACCATGGTGCCCGGGTACCAGGTGGTGCCGGAGCCGATGCTGACCCTGCGGATCAAGGGTGGGCTGCCGATGACGGTCAGCAAGGCCTGACCGCACCAACCAGGGCCACCGGGCGGCGACCGTCGTCCGGTGGCCCTTCACCGTGCCCGGGCGAAGGACCCGGACCATCCGACGGGTACGCCTACCACCGCACGCGGAAGGGCGGGCCACCCGCAGGTGACCCGCCCTGTGACCCGCTACCTCTTCTCGGCGTCCAGCGCGTGGAAGGAGCCCCCGAGGAACAGCAGGGCGTCCCTGCCCTCGCCGCGCCCCAGGTCCAGCACCGTGCCCAGGAAGATGGAGTGGTCACCGCCGTCGTAGACCGCGGTCAGCTCGCACTCCAGCCAGGCCAGGTTGCCACCCAGGACCGGCGCCCCGGTGTGCCTGCCCGGCTTCCAGTCCAGCCCGGCGAACTCGGAGGAGTCCCGGGGCCGGCTCTTGCTGGCGAAGTACCGGGCGACGTGTTCCTGCTGCGCGGCCAGCACCGAGACGACGAAGCCGCCGCTGTCGATGACGGTCTGGTGCATCACCGCCGTCCGGATCACGCAGACCAGCACCATGGGCGGTTCGAGCGAGACGGACGTGAACGCGTTCGCCGTCATGCCGTGCGGGTTGTCCCGGCCGGCGGTCACCACGGTGACCCCGGTGCCGAACATGCCCAGCGCGCCCCGCAGTTCCTTGCTGTCGACGGTCGGGGCGTCGGGGCCGCGGGCCGGCAGGGTGAGCCGGGGCGTCAGGTCGGTGCGCTGCCCCATGTCACACCTCGCTGACCGCGTCGACCAGCCGCTTGGTACCGGGGGCCACGACGGCGTAGCGCGTCAGCGCCGCCCGCAGGACCTCCGGGACCTTGGTGGGCCGGGTGTCGGTGTTGGGTCCGCGCATGCACGCGATGCGCTGGCGGCCCCGGGCGACCAGGTCCTCCCCGCCTTCGCGCAGCCGCACGTAGTCGAACGCGAAGCCGATCTGGGTCTGGGTCAGGTCCTCCAGCCGCATCCGGATGGACAACTCGTCGAAGGCCGTGATCTCCGAGAAGAACTCGCACTCGCACTTCAGGGTGAACAGCTTCAGGTCGGCCTGGATGTCGGCGAGCACCTCCGGCGCCTGGGTCAGCAGGAACATCTCCCTGCACCGGCCCTGCCAGCGCAGGTAGTTGACGTAGTAGACGTTGCCGACCAGGTTGGTCTCCTCGAAGCCCACCATGTGCCGGTACTCGAAATACTGTTCCATCACTCGTCGCCTTCCACCAGGACGGTGAACACAACCGGCTCGCTGATCCCGTCGAGGGCGGTGGTGAACGTCGCGATCCGCGCACCACCCGCCCGCAGCAGGACCCAGTTCTCCGGGCCCGGGGCGCCCACCGACAGGTCGGCACGCGCGCGGCCCACCTTGCGCAGGCTCTCCACCGCTCCCCACACCCGGGTCGCCGACACCGCGAGGCCCTCGCCCCGCTCGTCGGAGATCAGCCGGGCCAGGGTGAACCCGTCGGCGCCGAGCAGCTCGGCCCAGTCCCCGTCGGAGCGGGCACTCGCGGTCTGCACGTCGCAGCCCACCGGGCGGTCGGCGGCGACGGCGAAGGTGACGCCGCTGCCGTGCGAGGCGGACACCTCCGCGCCCTTCGGGCTCTGCACCGTCGGCTTGCCGTCGGGCCGGTACCGCACCGTCGTCGCCTGGCGCAGCGCCCACGACAGGGCCTGGGCGGTCTCGTCCCGGCGGGCGGCGCGCCCCAGCGGCGGTCCGTCCCGGTCGGGCTGGACCACGCAGCGCAGGTCCACGGGCGGCAGCATCGCGTTGAGCCGCCGCTCCAGGTACGGTCCGACCAGCACCGGCAGCCACGGCCCGGTGCCGTCCTTCTTCCGGACGGCCTGCAGGCGCAGACCCTCCCACCGCTCGATGACGGTGCCCGCGTCGTCGCACACGTCGACGTCGTAGACGTAGGTGTCGCCCTCGTTGGAGCGCTCCTGGGCGTGGATCGTGACGGTGTCCAGGGCGCCGATCACCGCCGGGTCGGCGAGCCGGAGCCGGGTGATCCCGGCCGGCAGCAGCGTCGCGTCCGGGACGCAGCACTGCAGGGCGTGCATGACCACGTCCCGGGTACCGGGGTCGCCGAGCACCAGTTCGCTGGACTGGTACCGGGCGAACCAGGGCTCCGCCGGCCGGGTGGACACCGTCGCGACACAGCTCTTCGACGCCAGCTGCCCGTAGCCCTCGAGCCGCTGGAACCGCCCGCCCTGGAACAGGACCGGCCCGTACAGCTCGCCGGCCGGGTCCAGGCGGACCCTCGGGGCGTCGGTGGCCGCGTACGGGGCCACGGCCGCCAGGCTCTCGCCCCCGTAGCGCAGCCGCGCCCGGAAGTGGTCGGCCTGGAAGCCCGTGTCGCTGCTCCGGATCACCGCGGTCACCGTGTCGGCGTCCACCGCCAGCAGGGCGATCCTGATGGTGTTGGTGCCGGTGGCCGGTACGACGATGGGCCGGAGGAACTCCATGTCCTCCATCGCCGGGGCCGTGGTGTGCCCCGTGAGGGCCCTGGCCGTCTGGGCCAGCGCCTCCATGCTCAGCACGGCGGGGAACAGCAGGTCCCCGTCGAGGTCGTGGTCGGCGAGGTACAGGTCGTCGGTGGCCGACAGGTCGGCCTCCACCACCAGCTCCACGCCCGGGTAGTGCACCTGCGGCCGGTCCACGAACCGCAGCAGCGGCAGTTCCCGCTGCTCCAGGGTGATCGTCGACAGGCCCTCGGCCCGGCCCATGACGACCATCGCGCCGGGCGCGTCCGGGGTGGCCAGCACCTGGTGCAGCAGGGCGATGCCGGCCTCGGTGGAGATGGGCTCGATGCCGTCGCGCATCAGCGACTCGAGCACCCCGAGCCGCTCCCCCATGCCCGCGCCCGACCAGACCGACCACTCCAGGGCCACGCAGCGGCAGTTGGGGTAGTACTCCTGTACCCGTCGGGTCATGTCCGTCAGCCAGTCGTTGGCCGTGGCGTAGTCGGCCTCCCCGCGCAGGCCCGCCCGGCCGATGATGCTGCCGAACGTGACCAGCAGCTTCAGCGAGTCGGCGTCGGTCGCGGCGAGCACCGCGTCCAGCCCGGCGATCTTCGGGGCCAGGGTCCGCTGGAAGGCCGACTCGTCGAGGTTGGCCAGCGCGTTCGGCTGGTTGCGGCCGGCGCCGTGCAGCACGCCGGTCACCTCGCCGAGGACGCGCCGGATCTCGTCGACCGCCGTCTTCACCTGGTCCACGGCGGTGACGTCGCCGCGCACGTAGTGGAACCGGATCCCGGCGGCCGCCATCCGGTCGAGGTTGCCGGCCAGTTCCTCGTCCTCGGCCGGGTCGGAGCGGCCGAGCAGCCCCACGGCCGCGCCGGTGTCCACGGCCAGGGCCAGCGCGCACTCCGCCGTGATGCCCTTGCCGCCGCCGGTGACCAGGACCACGTCGTCCTTGGTCAGCGGACTCTCGCCCGAGGTGGACAGCCGCACGGGCCGCAGCACCGGTACCGTCCGCACCCCCTCGGTGTCGTACCGCACCTCGCTGAACCCCGCCGTGGCCGCCACGTCGTCGACGATCCGGGCCACGATCCGCTCGACCCGCCCGGCCGACATCAGGTCCGGCAACGGCAGGCTGACCACGGTGGTGGTCACCGACGGCGTCTCCTGGTGCAGGGTCTTGGCCAGCCCGGCGGCACCGCGCCGGTCCCCCACCACCACGAACCGGGTCGGCGACTGCTGGGACAGCGCCGCGCGGGCGGCGCCCAGCATCAGCGACACGTGCCGCTCGTCGCAGTCGTGCGGCAGGCACAACAGCACGCCCTGCCCGACCCGGGCACCGCGCAACGCGTCGTGCAGGGCCCCGGCGATCGGGTGGTGCTCGGTCGCGAACACCTCCCACTGCCCGCCGCCGACCGACGGCAGCGCCGGCCCCACCGGGGTCGGGACCTGCACGACGTTGAAGGCGCGCGCCCACGGGGCGACACCCGCCGGGGTGCGGGACTGGTCCTCGCCCGGCACCGCGGTGGCGCTGAGGTCGTCGAGCATGCCGGCGATCTCGGCGAGGGTCGCGGTCGCGAACGACGACGTCAGCGCCGGCGGCGGCAGCTGCAGCTCGCGGGCGGCCTCGTTGACGATCTGGCCGACCGTGATCGAGCTCAGGTGCAGCTCGTCCAGCGGGTGGCTGTCCGGCAGCACCGCCTCCAGCGGCAGCTCGGCCCGCGCGGCCGCCATCCGGCGCAGGATGTCCAGGCTGCTCTCGCCCGACGGGACCGTCCCGGCCTCGACGGGCGCGGGGCCGGCCGTGGTCGGGCCCGCGACGACGAGCGGGGCGGGGGTCCCGGTGACCCCGGCGTAGTCGTCGGGCGGGGCCGACTCGACGGGGCTGGCGAAGAACCGGAACTCCTTGTCGAGCGGCAGCGGGCGGGTGAACCTGTCCTCGAACAGCCGGCCGTGCCGCACCGGCGCGCCCATCGCGTACGCCGCGGCGACCGCCGTGAGCAGCCCCGACAGCGACATGCTGTCCGTCTCCAGGGACACCGCGGGCACGCCCGGGGCGATGTCGGCGGCCAGGCCGCGCAGGATCCGGCCGGGGCCGACCTCCAGCAGCAGGTCCACCCGGCCGGCCAGTTCGGTGACGGCCTCGCTGAACCGGACCGGGTCGAGGACCTGCCGTTCCAGCAGGGCAGGCACGTCCGTGTCGGCCGGCAGTTCCCCGCCGGTGACCGTGGACACCATGCGGCGGACCAGCGGCTGGAAGGACCGCGTGTCCAGGTACGTCCGCAGCGCGACGGCCGCCGGGGCGACCGCCTCGGAGTGGAACGCGTGCGACACCGGGACCCGCGTGGCGACCAGGCCCTGGCGCGCGGCGGCGGCGAGCACCTTCTCCACCTGCTGGACCTGTCCGGAGACGACGGTCTGCTGCGGGCCGTTGAAGCCCGCGATGACCACCGGCGTCCCGACCAGCAGCGGCACGACGACCTCCGGCGCGGCGGAGATGCTGGCCATCGTCCCGTCACCGGCGCTGGCGTCGGCCATGATCCGGCCCCGGGCGGCGGCGGCCTCGAGGACCGCCTCCTCGCCCATCGCGCCGGCCCAGTGCAGCGCCGTCAGCTCGCCGAGGCTGTGGCCGGCCGCGCCGACCGCCTCGATGCCGAGCGACGAGAGCACCCGCAGGCCGGCCACCGAACCGGTGACGATCCGGGGCTGGGCGACGTCCGTGGCGACCAGGTTCGCGTCCGCCGGGGGCTGGTGGTCCCGGTACAGTTCGTCGACCTCGGTGAACCGGCGACGGATCCCGCCGCCGTCGGCCCGCCGGCCCGCGCCCTGGCCCGGGAACAGGTACCCGACGGTCGGCGCCGAGGTTCCGGTGCCGAGGAAGACCCCGCCGTGCGTGTCGAGCACCGACCGGGCCCCGCCGTCGAGCATGGCGAGCAGCTTGGTGAGCCGCTGCTGCACGTCCTCCGGCGAGGTCGCGGTGATCGCGGCCCGCACCGGGCGGCCGTCCAACTCCCGCTGCAACGTCGCGGCCAGGTCGCCGACCTCGGCGAACGACAGCTTCGTCACCCACGTCGCGAGCTGCGCGACCTTCGTGCGCAGCTCGGAGACGGTGGCGGCGTCGAGGAGCAGCAGTTCCACGTCCTGGCGGGAACGGACCAGCATCTCGGTCGCTTCGTCGAGCTCGGCCTGCCGGGCACCCTCGGCGTGTTCGAGCACGACGTGGGCGTTGATGCCGCCGAAGCCCATCGAGGACACCCCGACCCGGATCGGGCCCTCCGCCGGCCACAGCTCGGCGGTGGCCGGCACCCGCAGCGCCGGCTTGTCGACCGCCAGCTCCGGGTGGGTGTCGAAGTGGCTGGTCGCCGGGGGGATCACCTGGTGGCGGATCGCCAGGATCGCCTTGAGCAGTCCGGCGACGCCCGCGGCGGCCTTGGTGTGGCCGAAGATCCCCTTCACGGTACTGATCGCGGCGGGCGGCGCGTCGGCGGCGGTCTCCCGGCGCTCCTCGGAGAAGGCCCGCAGTTCGGTGGCGTCCCCGACGGCGGTACCCGTGCCGTGGCCCTCGATGTAGGCCACGGTGTCGATACCGAAGCCGGCCCGCTCGTAGGCGCGCTTCATCGCGAGCCGGTGCCCGCTGGCCTCGGGCCGGGTGATCCCGCCCTTGCCGTCGGACGAGTAGCCCCACCCGGCGATGGTCGCGTACCGGCGCAGGCCGCGCGCGACCGCGTCCTCGTCGCGCATGAGCACGAGCATGCCGCAGCCCTCGCCGGGCCAGAACCCGTTGGAGTTGCGGTCGTAGACCCGCATCTCGGAGGTGGCCAGCGCGCCGGTCTTGGCGAACCCGATCACCTCGAACGGGTCGATGCTCAGGTCGACCCCGCCGGCGACGACGGTGTCGAGTTCGCCGTTGGCCAGCGCGTTGCACGCGGTCGCGACGGACAGCAGGGACGAGGAGCAGGCGCCGTCGACGGTGTAGCCGCCGCCGCCGAAGTCGAAGTGGTTGCACACCCGGCCGGCGATGGTGTTGGCCAGGCCGCCGGCCAGGGTGTCCTCGTCGATGGGCGGGAACGGGCTCTTGTACTGCACCTCCAGCCTGCCCAGGAACTCGCGCACCTTCGTGTCGTCCCAGCCGTCGTCCTTGAGCCCGGCCGCGACGGTGCGCCGCACGTACGGCCAGCGCAGCCGCATCAGGTTGGCCCGGGCGAACTCGCCGGTGAGGGTGTTGCCGATGACCACGCCGGTGCGGGACCGCTCCAGGCCCTCGCCGCCGGGGAACGCCGCGTCCTCCAGCGCCCGGGCGACCGTGTCCAGCGCCAGCCAGTGCGTCATGTCGGTGGAGCGGAAGGTGCTGCCGGCGACGCGGTACTTGACCCGGTCGAACTCGAAGCCCTCGATCACGGCGGCCTTGGCCGAGTAGAACCGGTCCGGCGCGGTCGGGTCGGGCGAGTAGTAGTCGTCGTGGTTCATCCGCTCGTCGGGGAGCCGGCGGAACGCGCGCCGGCCGGCCAGGATGTTCTCCCACAGTTCGGTGGGGGTGTCGGCGTCGGGATAGCGGCAGGCGATCCCGACGACCGCGATGCGATGTCCGCTCATGCTGTCGCCGCCTTCACTCCGAGGGCTGCCATCTTCCGGTCCCGCGACCGCTTCCGCAGGTGCAGGTACCAGTGGTACGCGCCGCGGGTGCCGCAGACCACCACGACGGCGAAGAACAGGGTGTACACGACGTTGAACAGCATCAGCGCGCCGTACACCATGGCCACCGAGGAGCCGAACATGAACTGGTGCATCGGCTTGGACGGGGTGGTCCCAGGGTCGCTGATCATGTAGTTGGTGAACAGCACGAAGGCGACGCCGACCATCACGCCGAGCGCGGAGAACAGCGCCACGTCCCAGATCCAGGTTCTGAGGAACGCCTGGATGGCGAAGCCTCCCAGCCAGCCGACGATGAGCGAGGTCCGCTTCGTCAGCAGCGCGTTGATGATCGTGCCCGCCGTGACGATGATGATCGGGATCATGATCCGGAAGAACGTGTTGGCGTTCTCCGTGAACTGGTACGGCGGGGCGATGCTGATCCAGGACCCGAAGCACACCAGGGCCACGGTGATGCCGAAGTTGGACGGGTTCATGAAGTGCCGCATCCGGCCGGCCACCGGCGCCTGGAGGGCGTGCTTGCCGGTGACGCCGACGATGACGGCGAACGCGATCGGCAGGAACATGTCGTTGGCGTAGAGCAGCATGTTGGCCGCGAGGGCCGTGATGTGCGCGGGGAGGAGGAACTCGTACATGCCCCGCATGCCCCGGCCGAGGAACCGCGGCGGGCGCTTCTGGGCCCAGGCGCTGATGACCTCGAAGACCATCTCGGTGCCGTAGCCGACGAGTACCGCGAGGATCGGCCACAGCCACGGCTGCTCGAACCCCAGGATGGTGTACCCGAAGATGTTGAAGACGCTGATCGACATGGCGAAGTTGCGCAGCGCCAGGTAACGGGGGTCGGGCTTGGGTTTCGTCCCGACCGCGGGCGGCGCGACGGCCGGGACCGGCCCGCCGGCGCTCTGCTTGGATTCGACAACGGATGTCATCGGGTCTCGACCTCCTGCGCGGTGTCGGTCAGCATCAGCGAGCGCGTGCCGGCCGTGAGCTTCTGGCTGGACTTGTGCAGCGCGCCGTCGAGGTCGCGCCACTGGATCTCCACGTCCACCGGGCCGGTGACGTCACCGAGCCCGACGTGTACCTCGAAACTGCGCTTGCCGCCGTGGCCCCCGCCGCCGTCGACGTAGGAGACCTGGCACGTGCCGTCGGGCAGCTTGACCATGACGGTGGCGCCGTAGGCCGGGACCCGCAGCGCGGCCTGGTCGCCGGAGCCGGGGAGCGCCGGGCGGTACAGGCTCAGGTCCAGGGACTTGCCGCGGTTGGGCGACTTGTTGGCGTAGAACGCCGGCGGCCCCCACTGGCGGGCGATGGCGAAGTCGAGGGTGCCGGTGCCGGTGGTGTCGGCGGTGGCCACGCCCCGGGTCGGGATCGGCACGGCGAGCCCGAGCTCCTCGGCGATGTCCACGTAGACGCCCTCGGAGTTCTTGGCGTAGAACGCGATCGGCTGGCGGCCGGCGAGGTCGTCGCCGGGTCCGGCCTTGGGCCACATCCCGGGGTTGGACAGCATGTTGTCGTTGGTCATGGCCATCTCCTGCAGCCACGGCCACCGGTCGATGTCGCCCTTGACGAACCCCTCGGTCTGCACGACGTCGAGGTTGCCGTTGTTGAGGAAGTCGCCGAACTTGACGTCCCAGCCCCAGCCGGTCCACGCCATGCCCATCGGGCGGGCCTTCTGGGTGAACGGCGCGACGCCCTTGCCGAGTTCGGCGCGCATCGCCTCGTTGCTCTCGGCGTCGTTCATGAAGACGAAGTTGCTCTCCTCCAGGCCCCACGCGGTGGTGATGTTGCTGACCACCATGTCGTAGCGGCCCCGGCGGTTGATGTCGCCGAAGTCGATGCCCATCCCCTTGAAGGAGTCGAGTCCGAGGACGAACGACTTCGGGGTGGTCGGGGTCCGCTTGCCGATCACCGGCGCGAACTTGATCTTCCCTGTGGTGGAGATGTTGTGCAGCAGGTGGTCGTGCCCGAAGTCGTTGGCGACGTACACGTCGGCCAGGCCCCGGCCGGTGAGGTCGGCGGAGGCGATCGCGAGCGTCCACCCCGTCGACACCTCGTACGGGATGGCGTCGTGGTCCTCGACGAACGTCACGGACGGCTTGTCGCCGGAGGTGGCCGAGTGCCAGCGCATGACGTGGTTGCCGCCGCCGTTGCGGGCGGTGGACAGGCCGTTGTTCATCTCGACGTTGTGCAGGCCGCCCGGGTCCAGGACGTCGGAGTCCGGGAAGTAGTTGCCGATGATGATGTCGGGCTTGCCGTCCCCGTCGAAGTCGTTGACGCCGACGGCGTTCGTGTTCCACCGCGGGCCGTGGTACAGGCCGTCGGGCGAGCTCTGCGGCGTCAGCTCCTGCGGGCAGTACGCGTCGTTGGCCAGCTGGGTCGCGCCGGCCTTGGCCAGGAACACGATCGGGACCCGGCCCCAGTACGTGACCAGCAGGTCCATCCGGCCGTCGAGGTTGAAGTCCCCGGGGGTGCAGCCCATCGGCGCCATGGCGTGGTCGATGGGCAGCGGCGCCGGGTCCAGCAGGAACGGCGGGAACTGGTCGGCCTTCGGCGCGGTGGGCGCGTACGTGACGATGACCTGGTTCGTCCGGGTGTCCACGATGCACAGGCTGTTGGCCCTGCCGTGCCCGGTGAGGTCGTTGAGGGCGATGCCCGCGCCGACGGAGGAGACCCAGGACTTGATGTGCTCGTAGGCCGGGTTGACGGCGCGGTACTTCGCCTTCGGCAGGTTGTCGTAGCCGGCAGGGAAGGCGATCGCCTGTTCCTCGAACTTGTACCTGCTCGCGGCCTCGTCGCTACCGGCGACCGCCACCTGGTTGGACACTATGACGAAGAGGGTGGCTGCCAGGAGCACCGCGGCGATTCCCGGTACCAATCTGCGTACGCGTTCACCAAACACTGTTATACTATCCTTTCGCAAAAAGGTTGGGACGGCCCTGTGCCCCGCGACGGATGCGTATTCGTGGAGTTCGAACGCACCCGTATTGCGTCGGGCGAGCAGCCTGGTCGTCGAACAGGACAGCGTCTGATCGCTGTCGTTTCTCGTATTGGGTGAGGCGGGCGCGTCGACTCCCGCTCGAGGCTCTTCCACATGACGCCCGTTGCAGCGGGCGTCATGTCCTTTCCGGGTACCGCACGTGGCACCCGAAGTCCCGGTGGCCGTCTCCCCGATCAGCCCCCACTGGTGGCCTACTCATACTCGGGTACCCGGTGCTCCAGGGGCTTCTCTCACATTGCTCGCCCCGTACGACGGGGGAACCGGACAAGGGAAGTCCAGGTCAGGGTGGATGTCCGATTCCTCATTGGCACGAACGGAACCCATTGCCGCGGCTGTTTCCCGACAATGGACCGGGCGCGGGAAACGGCCGAGCAAGTTCGGAGAAGCCACCAGTGGGGACTGCTGTGATGCTCGTCAGTGGGTCGCACGAAGGATGCCCGCGGCCGTGCCGCCCCGCCACGATGCCCTGTGAACGTCGAGGCGCCATCCACGTCCTTGGAGAGGTTCCATGACGAATGAGTTTGACTATGTAGTGGTGGGATCCGGCTCGGCCGGTGCCGCGGTGGCGGCCCGGCTCAGTGAGGATCCGTCCCGCAAGGTGCTGCTGCTCGACGCCGGACCCGACTTCCCGGTCATCGAGGACACCCCGGCCCAGATCCTCGACGGCAGCGCCATGTCGCTCGCCCTGCACGACTGGAACTACCGGGCCGAGATCAACGACGGCCGCAAGATCCGGTTCCCGCGCGGAAAGATCACGGGCGGCTCCTCGGCCGTCGGCGCCACCATCGCGCTGCGCGGCACCCCGAACAACTTCGAGGAGTGGGTGGCGGCCGGCAACCCCGCCTGGGCCTGGGACAACGTCCTGCCCTTCTACCAGAAGCTCGAGGACGACCTCGACTACGGCAACGACGCCGTGCACGGCGCGGGCGGCCCGATCCCGATCCGGCGGTGGCAGTCCGACGAGCTCACCCCGGTGGGGCAGGCGTTCCTGGAGTCCAGCCTGAAGGCCGGGTACGCCGAGGTCGCCGACCACAACAACCCGACCGCCACCGGCGTCGGCCCGATCCCGTCCAACCGGCGCGACCCCGCGGTCCGGTTCTCCTCGGCCATGGGCTACCTGCCCGCCGCCCGGCCGCGGGAGAACTTCACCGTGCGGGCCGGCGTCCAGGTCAACCGGGTGCTGTTCGACGGCACCAGGGCGATCGGCGTGGAGCTGTCCACCGGCAACGGCAGCACCGAGGCCGTGCACGCCCGGCACGTGATCCTGTCGGCCGGGTCCATCAACTCGCCGGCGATCCTGCTGCGTTCGGGCATCGGTCCGGCCGCCGACCTGGGCTGGCTGGGCACGGACGTGCGCGTCGACCTGCCGGGGGTCGGGGACAACCTGATCGACCATCCCCGCACCGGCGTGTTCATGGTCCCGAAGCCGGGCACGTTCCGGCAGACCGACCCGTTCCTGCAGACGATCCTGCGGACCACGGCGGAGGGCTCGTCGGAGTTCAACGACATGCAGTACTACATGGTCAACCACTTCGACCTGGCGCTGTTCCCCGAGCTGCAGATGCTGGCGAACGCGCCGGTCATCTTCGGGGTGATGGCGGTGCACCAGAAGCCGCAGTCCCGCGGCCGGATGAAGCTGACCACGCTCGACCCGTCCGTCGACCCGAACATCAAGCTGAACCTCCTGGACACCGAGCAGGACATCCAGATCCTGGTGGACGCGATCCGCAACTGCTGGAAGCTCGTCAACCAGGACGGGATCGCCAGCCTCGGCCAGAGCTTCATCGTGCTCAGCGACGAGCTGATGGAGGAGGAGGAGATGCTGCGCTACTACGTCAAGCTCAGCCTCGACAGCGCCTACCACCCGGTCGGCACCGCCAGGATGGGCCCGGCCTCCGACGAGTCGGCCGTGGTCGACGAGCGGCTGCGGGTGCACGGCACGGAGAACCTCTACATCGCCGACGCGTCGGTGATGCCGGAGATCGTCAACTGCAACACCAACCTGACGTCGACGATGATCGGTGAGCGGCTGGCGGCCTGGCTCCGGGAGAGCTGAGCCCCGCTCGCACCACGGACGCCGCGCGGTCACGCGCGGCGTCCGTTTCCGTGTCCCCGCCAGGCGCACACGTGGTGGGCCGGACGCCTGGAGTGACGTCCGACCCACCACGAAAGAGCGGATCAGAGGGGTACCGGGTCCCGCGTACCCGTCGAAGGGGTCTCCCGGTCAGGAGGGCAGCCGCATCGTCGCCATGAACTCCGGCAGCAGCCAGGGCCGCCGCCCCGCGACCCGGACCCGGCCGGTGAGCGCCGCGCGGGCCTTGCTCACCCGCCCGAACAGCATCAGGTTGAACACGACGGGGTCGTAGGAGACCCGCACGTCGGGGCGCGGGTCGAGTTCCTCCAGCACCACCCTGCCGTCGACCAGCGCCATGGTCACCGGTTCGCTGACCCCGGCCCGGAAGGTCACGGAGATCCGCCCGGGGCGGACCGGACGGTCGTGGTCGAGGAGCTTGCCGTACCCGCAGCGGGTGACGCCGACGAGGAACAGGTCCACGAACATCGCGGCGTCGCGCGGGTCGGTGTACCAGGGCCGGCGCAGCGCGCGGGCGATGTCCCACGCGTGGATGTTCAGCTCGTTGACCAGGTGCGCGAACAGCCCGGCGATCGGCAGGTTCGCCCCGCCGAGCCAGATGATCTCACGCAGCGGGTCGGCGTCCTCCGTGGCGGCGAGCAGCTCCGCGACGTCGGCGCGCAGCCGGCCGGCCAGCACGGACAGCGACCGCTCGGTGTACTTCGACATCACGATCCTGTTCATCGCGGCGACGGTGTCCACTGTGGTGTTCAACCGCAGCTCGCGGACGACGGAGGGCGACGGATCGCCGGCCGGACCGCGGACCAGCGCCACGTCGGTGGCGGCGATCGTGGCCAGGTGCGCGACGGTATCGGCGATGGTCCAGTGCGCGGTGGCGGGCAGGTCGGGCGGGGCGCCGTCGAGGAGGGTGAGCAGCCGCTCCAGCACCTCCGGCACTGACGTGCGCGCCCGCTGCCATTGATTCAAGGTGATCGACATGGTGTCTACGATCGCGGATCGGGCGGGTCGGGGCGCACTTCGAGGTTGCCGTGTTGGGGGCGGCGGCGGGGCCCGGCCGCCGGTGGTGCCGGGCCGGCGGGGCTCGGCCCCCACCGGCCCGGCACGGCTCACGCGGTGCGGACGTACCCGCCGGACTTGACGCGCTCGGCGGCCTGCTCGTAGGCGATCGGGTCGACCGGCAGCTTCGTGCCCAGCCCGTCGACGTACCGGTTGAACATGCAGAACGCGGCGGCGATCAGCACCGCGTCGTGCACCTCCAGGTCGGTGGCGCCGTCCGCGCGCGCCGCCTCCACGAGCTCCGTGGTGACCTTGCGGCCGCTCTCCTGCACGGCCCCCGCGATCCGCAGCAGGCCCCGCAGCTTCGGGCTGACCGGGGCCGTGTCGAGGTTCGCGCGCACCTGCTGCACCAGGGACCTGCCGCCGTCGAGCTGGGCGGCGGCGAACGCCGAGTGGGAGGTGGCGCAGAAGGTGCACTCGTTGAGGCCCGACACGTACGCGGCGATCAGTTCGCGTTCCCCCGGGCTGAGGGTCGGGTGCGGGGCGGACAGGAGCGCGTGCGCCAGGTCGTTCAGCGGCGCGGCGGTCTCCTGCCGGTAGGTCAGTAGCCCCGTAATTCCGGGGAAGTTCTCCTCGTCCAGGCCCAGATTGATGTGTGCCACGTCTACTCTCCTCGGCGACAGGCCGCAGCCGGCGGCAACGCGGTCCTGTTCGGCATGCTGCCCGCCCGGACCCGGTGGGCGCTTCTTCGAGCGTGCTCCGTCAACGGCGGCGGGCCCCGTCCGCCGCGACCGTGCGCGGCGGACGGGGCCGACCGGAGGGGTTCAGCCCGCCTGCGCGGCCGGCTCCCGGCGGCCGGTGACCTTCGACGCCGGCATGATGCCACCCTTGGCGGTGCCCGTCATGTCGTCACCGTCCACCACGAGGTCGAAGCTCAGGTCCATGCGCATCGGTCGCTTGATCGACTGGTACCACGAGAGCTTGTCGCCCTCCAGCCGCAGGTCCTTGAGGATCAGCTCCTCCTTCTCGCCACGGGAGATCCCCTGCAGGACACCGTCCTCGGTGAACAGCTCCAGCACGGTGTGGCGGGTACCCAGCGGCGTGGAGACCGCGACTTTCCAGAATCCCTCGACAGACACGGCGTTTCCTCTCTTCCAGGTCACCCGGGGGCCGCGCTGCCTCGGCGGCGTGGCGCTCCAGGCGGCGCCTCGGCCAGCGCCACCCCTGACGGTAGCCATCGCCGGTCCCCGAGACAGTCGCCAGATTGCCGTCTTCGGCGGGGTCGCCGTACTCCGCAATCCAGCGACACACGGATGGTGGGCCCGGACCCGAGCAGGTCCGGGCCCACCACCGGGACTACAGGCCGATACGCCGCCGCCGGCCCGGATCGGCCACGGCGCTGAGCTGCGGGGCCGGCGCGCCGAACCGGAACCGTTCGGCGACGGACCGCCGCCACACCTCGTACGCGGGCAGGCCCGACGCGGACGGGCCGGGCGGGATGAGTTCCTCGGTGACCAGGCCGGCCCGCACCGCGTCGGTCCGGCAGAACACCTGGGCGGCCAGGTCGGTGTGCGGCACCAGGAGCCCCGCCCGGACCCGGGCCTGCGCCGCGAACGCGGAGGCCTGGGACACGAAGGGCGCGTGCGGGCCGGAGCGGCGGTGGAACTCGCGCAGCTCCGCCTCGGAGACCCCGCCCGCGTACGTCGCGGCCAGGCCGGCGCCGCTGTAGAGGTCCTCGTGCCGGTGGGCCGGGAAGTCGTCGATCATGTCGGCCACCAGCGCCGGGTCGGTACCGGCGACGAACCACATCGCCCGGCCGATGCCCTGGTCGATGGCGTGCCGGGCGTACCCGGACGGGTCCTCGGCCGGCCACGGGAAGGTGGTGAGCTCCCGCTGGCGGAACACGTACTCGAGGGTGTGGAAGTAGGCCTGGTGGAAGCCGTACCCGTCGAGCACCAGCCAGCGCAGCAACGGGTCGGTCGCGGCGGCCGTGGCGCGCCGCCAGAGCATCCGCGGCAACCGGGCGATGGCCCAGCCGATGCCGACGTAGGCCATGTAGACGTGCGGGTCGCCGGAGCCCGCGAGGAACTCGGCGCTGCGCCAGGGCCGTCCCGGGGTGACCGCGTCGACCAGCGCGAAGCCCATCCCCGCGCCCTCGTAGGCGAAGCCGCGGAACCGGGTCGGGAGGCCGGCGAGCTCGGTGTCGACGTCGGTCACCCGGGCCGCCCCGGCCGCGGCGGACAGCCCGGCCAGGAACGACGCGCCGACGGTCTCCAGCACGGTGCGGGCCTCCGGCCCCTTGTCGTGGAAGCCCCGGGTCGAGACCAGCGTCTCGGAGATGTCGGGGGTGAAGACGCGGCGCCGAAGCGCCCGGATGGCGTTCATCCGATGCTCCCTCCGTCAGTGTTCGAAGGATCGATCCGCCTGATTCTCCCGGTCGCGCGGGCCCGCGAGCCACTCCCGCATTGCCCTGCTGACCTCGCGTGGAGGCCCTGGGGACTCCGCACGCTCAGAGGTGATCCCCCGGGCCGCCACGGGCCACGATCGGACCGGCCACCCGCCACCCGCCGCGCGCACCGCGCGGCGCGACGCGGTCCCGGCACGCACACGACTAGAGGGAGCCTGTGATGTTGGTACTGGTGACGGGCGGTTCGGGTTTCGTCGGCGCGCACACGATCGCGGCGGCCACCGCGGCCGGGCACCGGATCCGGGTGCTGGCCCGCGACGCCGCCGCCGTGGAGCGCGCCCTGGTGCCCCTGGGGGTGCCCAGCGACGCGGTGGAGGTGCTGATCGGCGACGTGACGGATCCGGTGACCGTGGCGCGGGCGGTGCGCGGGGTCGACGCGGTGGTGCACGCGGCCTCGGTGTACTCGTTCGACAGCCGGCGGCACCGCGAGCTGCGCCGGACCAACGTGCGCGGCACCGAACTCGTGCTGGACGCGGCCCGCCGGTTCGGCGTCGCGCGCACCGTGTACGTGTCGACGTTCGGCGCGATGCTGCCCGCGCCCGGTGGCGTGGTGGGGCCGGAGACGCCGCCGGGGACGTCGCGGGAGCCGTACCTGGCCAGCAAGGCCGCGGCGGAGTCCCTGGCGCGCCGGCACCAGGCGGACGGCGCCCCGGTCGCCATCACCTACCCGCCCGCCCTGCTCGGCCCGCACGACCCCCGGCTGGGCGACCAGAACGGCCGGCTGCGCAACACGTTGCGCGGGCTCATGCCCATGTGGCCCACCGGCGGCTTCCCGGTCGGCGACGTGCGGGACACGGCGCGGCTGCACGCGGAGCTGGTCGCGTCGGTGCCGACGGGGCTGGACCGGCACGCGGGACCCGGCCGCTACCTGACCACCCGCGACTACGTGCGCGCCGTGCGGGCGGCCACGGGACGGGACCTGCCCACGCTGTTCCTGCCCGCGCGGATGATGCTGCCGTTCGCGTACCTGACGAGCGTCGTGCAGCACGTGTGGCCCTGGCACATCCCGGCCGAGTACGGCGCCTGCTACGTCTGCGCCTGCGACGCCCGCCCCGCCGCGGGCCCGGCGCCGTGGGGACCGCCGCCGCGCCCGTTCGCCGACACCGTGGCCGACACGGTGGGGTGGATGCACCGGTCCGGGCTGCTCACGGCGCGGCAGGCGGGTCTGGCCGCCGATGTCGGCCACCTCGCGACGGTCGCGGCGCTCGCGGCGGAGCGGATCAGGGCCGCGCCGCGCGGCTGAACGACACCGGGAGGGCCGGGACCCCGCCGGGCCGGGTCGCGGGTCCCGACCCGGCGGGGGTTGTCACGGCGCGGGGGCCGTCACGGCTTGGCCCCGTGCAGCACCCGGGCCGCCGCGGCGGTGCGGCGGTCGGCCCGGCGGACGACCCGCCCGTTGCCGCCGGGCTGATGGGTGTCCAGCTCCGGGAGCGCGAACAGGATCGGCAGGTCGAAGCTTCCGGCCGGGTGCAGCTGTAAATCGGCCTCGATGGTGGCGCCGGCCACCACGAACAGCGGGTCGTAGGCGCCGACGGCGAGGGGGCGGCGCAGGGACGGGCCGGACGCGATGTCGTCGAGGGCGATCGCCGCGGCCCGTAGATGCCACTCCCCCTCCGGGACGTCGCGCAGCACGTAGGCGCCGGACGTCTCCAGGATGTCGCACGCGGCCGGTAGACCCTGCACGATGGGGCTGTCGAACACCCCGACATACACCTTGACGGGTACGTCGAGCTGCGGCAGCGTCAGATGTCCGCTGATGGTCGCCCGGCGCGGCGGCCCGGCCAGCGGCGGGCGGTGCAGCTGCGGGATGCCCTGTTCGGCCAGCCAGCGGTAGCGGGCCGGCGAGATGCCCACGCTGCGGGTGAAGCGGCTGATGAAGGTGCCGAGGCTGTTGTAGCCGACCCCGTAGGCGATGTCCGTGACGGTCATGTCGGTTTCCAACAGCAGGTTCTTGGCCTTGAACAAACGGATCGCGGTCAGGTACCGACCCGGCGACGTGCCGGTGGTGGACCGGAAGAGGCGTGAGAAGTAGAACCGGCTGAGGAACGCGGAGCCTGCCATGGCGTCCAGCGACAGCGGCTCGTTGTAGCGGTCCCACATGATCGAGATGGCGTGCTCGACGGCTTTCTTCATGGGCGGGTCATCTCCATTCAGCGAAGGAGCACGAATGGGACGCCACCTCGGAGCACTATCTCGACACTCGACACCCGGGCGTGCCGGACGGGACGCCGCCAGGCTGGCGTCCCGTCCACCTGGGGTGCGGTCCGGCACAGAGAGGACCGCAGTCTCACTCTCCGGGTCCTAGTTGATCTCACTGCGTCACGACCCTAGCATCCACGGAAATCAATAACAATGATGTTTGTCTATACTTACCACCCTTTCGGGATGGACACCGCACGACCGAAGAAGTCGACCCGTCCGGACCGGGTCAGGACGCCGCCCCGGGCAACGGGAGCGCGCCGCCCACCTGGCGCGCGGCCGCCATCGCCGCCCAGGAACACAGCTCGACGATCGTCCCGTCGTCCGCCCCGGCCTCCCGGCAGCTCCGCACCACGCTGTCGTCCACCTGGTACGACGCGAACGCGACCAGCAGGGTCAGCCGACCCGCCGGGCGCTGCTCCGCCGGCAGGACACCGACGAGGTCCTCGACCCACGCCCGGCTGATCCCCCGCAGCCCGCCACGCCACCCGGCCAGGTTGTCGAGCACCAGGTCGCGCACCGGCTCCGGCACCGACCGCAGCCCCGCCGCGTCCGTGACGGCGCAGGCCCGCGCGAACGCCTCCGCGACCGTACCGCCGCCGACCGCCCACCCCAGGTCGGCCGGCAGTTCCGCGGCCGGCAGCAGGCCGAGCGCCTCCCCCGCCGGGTGCGGACGTCGGGACGCGCCGACCATGCCCCGGCCCAGGACCCACAGCACGGGTGAGAGGGCCAGCTCCGGGACACCGGGGGGCAGCGGGACGTCCCGGAGCAGGACGTTGACCACCCGGTTGAGGTAGTGCAGCAGCACGGCGACGCCGACCAGCTCGGCCGTCTGGTCGGCGGGGAACGGCGGGGCGACGGCGGCGCCCGGGTTCTGGGCGGACAGCACCCAGTCGGCGTAGGCCTCCAGGTCCGGGCGCTCCTCCCTGCCGGACGCGCCCAGTACCGCGAGAGCGTTGTTGTGGATCGTCGCGCAGTAGGGGCAGGCGTTGCCGAGGGACACCGCGGTCGCCACCGCCTCCTTCGCGGCCCGGGGCGCGTTGCCGTTCACGATCAGGACCTCGCGCAGCAGGGTCCACGCCGCGGCCAGGGTCGGCGGGGCGGGGGCGTGCAGGGCGATCGGCGGCGCCAGGACGCCGAAGTCGCGTTCCATCTGCCGGTAGACCTGCGCGACCAGGCCGGTCGCGCGACCCCGCCGCACGGGGGAGACGTGTCGGATCTGGGTCAGCCCCAGTACGCCCAGCACCGGTCGCAGGAGACTTGCCATCGGGAGACCCCATCCGTCGCAAGAGGAATTTGACCACAGATTAGCGGTGGTCAACGCCACTAGCCAGCGCTGCGGCGAACCGCTTTCCCAGTTGTCGCGGCGACCAGCGAAAAGGGCACCGCAGTAGGCAATATGAGAGAGCAATCGTCCAGTGGGGACGTGCCATCATTAGCCAGCGATTCTTTCGCCCGACCACTGTCGCGGAGAACGTCCGCAGCGCCGTCGCCGATCGCACGGCAATTCGCCCCGAGCGGGATCGCACCTCATTCGGATCCGGTTCGGGTCGGCACGTGCGGAAGCGGCCCCGGGCATCGTTCACCCACTGAGGAGAAGGCCCTATGGAAACGACGACAAGGCAGCCGGGAATCAGGGTCCCGCTGATTGACGAGGAACACGCGCAGGGGCGCACCGCGGAACTGTACGAGAAGATCAAGCAGGTCACCGGACTCCCCTTCGTACCGGACATGTTCCGGCTCACCTCCACGAACCCGCGGCTGCTGGAGGTCGTGCTCGCCGGCTACGGCGGCGTCTTCGGCGAGGGCGCCCTGGCCCGGCAGACCAAGGAGCTCATCTCCGCCTGGACGTCCAAGCTCAACGGCTGCCCGTACTGCGTCGGCACGCACAGCTGGTTCCTCAGCGAGTTCGGCGGCTCCGACGAGCTGCTGGACGCGGTGGAGAACGCGACCACCGCCGAGGAGCTGCCCGTCGACGAGCGCACCATGCCGCTGATGCAGCTGGTGACGAAGGTCAGCACGGGCGCGTACAAGATCACAGACGCCGACTGGGACAAGGCCGCGGCGGCCGGGTGGAGCGACGCGGAACTGCTCGAAGCCGTCTTCACCGCCAGCCTGTTCGCCTTCATCAACCGGCTGGTCGACTCGACCGGCCTGGGTTCCTCCGTGGACCGCAGCCGGGTCGCCCGCCAGGGCGACGCGTGACGGCGGGGGCGGAACCGACCATGACGCGATCACGCGCGATCCTGCTGACCGGCGCCTCGTCGGGCACCGGCATGTCCTCCGGCTCCGGCCGGGCCACAGCGCTGCGCCTGCACCGCGCCGGCTGGCCGGTGTACGCGACCGGCCGCAACGTCGCCGCCCTCGAGGACCTCGCCGCCGAGGGCATCACGGTCATGCACCTGGACGTGAACGACGAGGAGTCGATGGTCGCCGCCGTCAAGCGGATCACCGACGAGCACGGGGCGGTCGGCACGCTGATCAACAACGCCGCGTACAGCCTCAACGGCACGATCGGCGAGACCCCGATGGACGAGGTGCGCGCCCAGTTCGAGACCAACGTCTTCGGACTGAGCCGGCTCACCCAGCTCGTGCTGCCCGGGATGCGGGAGCGCGGCGGGGGCCGGGTCATCCTGATGTCCTCGATCTTCGGCATGTTCGCCACCCCCGGCCGGGGCTACTACCAGGCCACCAAGCACGCCCTGGAGGCCATCGGGGACTCGCTCCGGCACGAGGTGCGCCGGTTCGGCATCGAGGTGGTGCTCATCCAGCCCGCGCCGATCCTGGGCGGGTTCGTCCCGGAGAGCGTCGCGGACCTGGGCATGGACTCGCACGACAATCCGGCCCTGTACAAGGAGTTCTGGGACTACTTCGTCGACTGGCACCAGGCGTACCGGCTCAGCGACAACCCCCCGCTCCGGGGGAAGATCGCGATCCGGGCCGAGGACGTCGCGAAGGTGATCGAGAAGGCGGTGACCAGCCCCAACCCGAAGATCCGGTACCCGATCGGCATGCCGCCCCGGGTGTTGCCGAAGATGCGGGCCATCATCGGGCACCGCGGGTTCGAGAAGTTCGTCCGGGCGTTCTTCCCGATCCCCTGACGGAGCCGGTGGTTCCCCGGCCGCGCGGGTGGCCTCCCCGGCGGAGGCAGCGGTCCCCCTGACGGTGGCAGCGGCTTCCCTGACGGAGACAACGGCCCCTGACGGAGGGAACCACCCACCCGACCGAGCCGGTGGCCTCCCTGACGGAGGCAGCGGCCCCTGACGGAGGGAACCACCCACCCGACGGAGCCGGCGGCCTCCCTGAGGAAGGCAGCGGCCTCCCCGACGGAGCGAGCGGGCCTCCTCACGGAGTCGTGCGACCCCGTGACGTGGACGGGGAGGCGGCGAGAGCGGCGACCCGGGCGGGACGCGGAGGGCGGCACGGGCGCGATGCCCGTGCC